>NZ_SDGL01000044.1 GCF_007095465.1 Lactobacillus mulieris | reverse complement strand
GGAATTAAGAACTTAGGTGACTTACCAGAAGGAACTCACGCAAGTTGGGGTGAAGGTGCACAAAACTTAGTAGACCAAATGAAGTCAGGTGACACCAAGAATATTCCAGCAACAGTTCACTTCCCAGATGGTTCAACTAAGGATGTAGAAATCCCAGTACACAAGACTAGCCAAGCAGAAGAATATGGTGACAAGATAGAAACCCAAACAGTTAACACTGAAAAGGGTAAGTTACC
>NZ_SDGL01000043.1 GCF_007095465.1 Lactobacillus mulieris | reverse complement strand
GCTCTTAGCTCAATCAGATTTTTTGATTTGTTATCTCAAATTTATTGCTTAACGAATTGACTTCGCTTTTGTTTGGGCTGTTACACCCGCACACTTTAGCGAAACTTTGTTCAGTTTTCAAAGTACTAACTCCGGCCACTCAAGTGGCCTTTGTTATTATATCAGAAGCAATTTTCTTTGTCAAGAACTTTCTTCTGATATTTTGTAATTTATTTATCCTCGCTGGTCATCTCTGACTCACGACAATTAAATATATTACCATCTCTCAA
>NZ_SDGL01000042.1 GCF_007095465.1 Lactobacillus mulieris | reverse complement strand
GAAAAGGGTAAGTTACCAGCAACTGCCGATGAGGGAATTAAGAACTTAGGTGACTTACCAGAAGGAACTCACGCAAGTTGGGGTGAAGGTGCACAAGACTTGGTAGATAAGATGAAGCCAGGTGAAACTCAAAACATTCCAGCAACAGTAGAATTCCCAGATGGTTCAACTAAGGATGTAACAATTCCAGTCCACAAGACAGAAACAGTAGAACCAAAGACCCGTGATGTAAACACTAATGGTGATGGAAGCTTACCATCAGCAGATACTAC
>NZ_SDGL01000041.1 GCF_007095465.1 Lactobacillus mulieris | reverse complement strand
CAAAGCGAAGTGGATAGTGCTACAACTGCAATTAACAATGCAAAGTCAGCCTTAGATGGTGAAACCACAGACAAGAGTGCTTTGGAAACTGCAGTGAATGAACAATCAACAGTAGAAAGCACATCAGCTTACTACAACGCAAGTGATGATAAGAAACAAGCATATGATGATGCGGTAAGTGCTGGTCAAACAGTGTTGAACAATGATTCCGCTACTCAAAGCGAAGTGGATAGTGCCACAAGTGCAATTAACAATGCAAAGTCAGCCTTAGATGGTGAAACCACAGA
>NZ_SDGL01000040.1 GCF_007095465.1 Lactobacillus mulieris | reverse complement strand
CAAAGCGAAGTGGATAGTGCTACAACTGCAATTAACAATGCAAAGTCAGCCTTAGATGGTGAAACCACAGACAAGAGCGCTTTGGAAACAGCAGTGAATGACCAAAGCGATGTTCAAAAGACCTCAGCTTACTACAATGCAAGTGATGATAAGAAACAGGCATATGATGATGCAGTAAGTGCTGGCCAAACAGTGTTGAACAATGATTCCGCAACACAAAGCGAAGTGGATAGTGCTACAACTGCAATTAACAATGCAAAGTCAGCCTTAGATGGTGAAACCACAGACAAGAG
>NZ_SDGL01000004.1 GCF_007095465.1 Lactobacillus mulieris | reverse complement strand
GCTCTTAGCTCAATCAGATTTTTTGATTTGTTATCTCAAATTTATTGCTTAACGAATTGACTTCGCTTTTGTTTGGGTTGTTACACCCGCACACTTTAGCGAAACTTTGTTCAGTTTTCAAGGTACTAACTTTGGCCACTCAAGTGGCCTTTGTTATTATATCAGAAGCAATTTTCTTTGTCAAGAACTTTTTTCTGATATTTTGTAATTTATTTATCCTCGCTGGTCATCTCTGACTCACGACAATTAAATATATTACCATCTCTCAACCTTCTGGTCAAGAACTTTTTTAAATTTATTTTGTTCTCTTGAGTGGTTTCGTATAACCTCTCGCGAGAACAGATACTACTATACAGGGTTTAATGCCTTTCGTCAAACTTTCTTTTTTGTTCGATTTAATACCTAAATTTTCTGAACACCAGGAAACGTTGTTACTTTTTTTTTTGATTTTCTTCAAGTTTGTAAACTTTTACGCTTTTTCATTGATTAATGTTCCTATTTTAACAATTTTAGTCGTTTTTTTTTGAAAAAATTTTTTCAAAAAAAAGAGGCATTTCTGCCTCTCTTTAGAACATTTAACCTAATGTATCTTCTCTAGTAATCTTTGTCATGCCATGCATATATGGAACCAATGCTTCTGGCACGGTAACACTGCCATCTTCATTTTGATAATTTTCAAGAATTGCTGCAACAGTTCTACCAACAGCCAATCCTGAACCATTCAAAGTGTGCACAAGTTTAACTTTACCATCTTCATCACGGTATCTAATTTGAGCACGTCGAGCTTGGAAATCGGTACAATTTGAACAACTTGAAATTTCACGATACTTGTTTTGTGCTGGCATCCAAACTTCAAGATCGTAAGTCTTTGCACTAGTAAAGCTTGCATCCCCAGTTGATAAAGCAACAACATGATATGGTAAACCTAACTTTTGAAGCAAATGCTCAGCATTGTGGGTCAACTTATCAAGTTCATTCCATGACTCTTCTGGCTTACATACTTTAACCATTTCTACTTTATTAAATTGGTGCATTCTAATTAAGCCACGTGTATCTCTACCAGCGCTACCAGCTTCGCTTCTGAAAGCTGGGGTTAATGCAGTGACATTAATAGGAAGCTTTTTGCCATCTACAATTTCGCCTCTAAAGTAGTTAACTAATGGAACTTCTGCTGTTGGAATTAAAGTTAAGTTAAGTGGTTTATCTGGATCATCGTTGTCTACAATTGTATATACATCTTCAGTAAATTTAGGGAATTGTCCAGTTCCTTGCATTGAATCATCATTTACAAGGTAAGGTGGAATAACTTCTGTATAACCTTCTTTAGTATTTTCATCTAAGAAGAAATTATAAACTGCTCTTTCAAGCAAAGCACCTGCGCCTTTGTAGTACACAAAACGGGCACCTGATACCTTAGCAGCAGTATCAAAGTCTAAAATATGTAAATCATCGCCCAAATCCCAGTGAGCTTTGGGATCAAAGTTAAACTTAGTTGGTTCATTCCATTTTCTAACTTCTTGATTATAACTTTCATCTGGGCCAATTGGATCAGAATCATCTGGGAAGTTTGGCAATCGAAGTAAGATATAGTTTTGCTTTTCAGAAAGTTCAGCCACTTCTTCATCGAGCTTCTTAATTTGTTCACCAACTTCACGCATAGCCTTAATTGCATCATCAGCATTTTCTTTATTGCGCTTTTTGTTAGCAATTTCTTTAGAAACTTCATTACGCTTAGCTTTTAAAGCTTCCGTCTCACTTAGCTTTGCACGACGCTTTTCATCAATAGCTACTACTTCATCTAATTCTTCAGGCTTAATACCCCTAGTAGCTAATTTTTCCTTTGCCCAATCAAGGCGTTCACGAATAACCTTAATATCTAACATAAAAACCTCCGAAAAATAAAAAAGCCGACCCGTCCCATTACTGGGACGAATCGGATCACGGTTCGCGGTACCACCCAAGTTCAGTCTAATTAAGACCACACTCATTACTTTGCGATAACGGTGCAAACCGTGCAACTATTAATTGCCCACTTTAAGAAATCTGGAAACGACGTCCATCCGCTCACACCAACCGCGGACTCTCTGAAGCTGTCTTAGGATTTCGCGTTTACTTAAATTTTATCATGAACGCACAAATTTGCAATTACCTGGACGTAAAAGATAATAATTTTCATTTTTATTTTCAGGCGAAAATATGTCAGGATACTTTACTTGATAGATATATTCAAAACCCATTTTGCCTAATAAATGAATAGACGCATCATTATCTTGAAAAACTCCAGCCCATATTTCTTTCATCCCCAAATCATTAAATGCATATTGGCAAACCAACTGCAAAGCTTCTTTCATTAACCCTTGATGCCAATACTTTTCATCTAATAAAAAACCTACTTCACAAGTATTTAGCAAATTTTCACTTGCTCCTCGTTCATATAATTCAATCATTCCTATGACTTTATCATTATCATGACTACATATTGCAAAGCTATTTTTTCTTTGGGCCAATAAAGTAGCTCCATGCTTAGCAGCGGATAAATCTTTATATTGTGTAAAACGTGCTTTTTCAAAATAAACAGTTTTTTTACTCCACAAAAAAAGTTGTTCTCCATCTTCTTTTACAAAATGTCTTAAATAAATTTTCTTACCAATCACTTTTTAAAAATACCAAATAACCATTTAGCGCCATATAATAATCCAAAACTATATGCTGCAATTGTCCATGGCTTTCCTAAAACAATAATCCAAAAATATGTCCAAAACTTCATTTGAGTCAATCCTGCTAACATACATAAAACATCATCAGGAGCAGCTGGTGCTACAATACATAAAGCGAAAAACCAATTGAATTTTTTCTGATTTTTTGTCCATTTAATATATTTATCCAAAGTTTCTTCAGATACTAAATGTAAAATAAATGGTTTTCCGTACCTTCTTGATAAATAAAAAATAACAAATGAACCAATACATATTCCTACATAATTATATATGAATCCCCAAACAGGGCCAAAAAATATAACACCAGCTAAAAGTGAAACACCTCCTGGAATTATCGGGATTACTACTTGGACAATTTGAATCAACACAAATATCAACGGTCCAATAATTTTTTTATCAGCTAAATATGCTTTCATTTTTTCGGTATCCGTAAAAATACCAAGTTTCCACCAATAAATGACTAACGCAATAATTAGGATAAAAGATACTAATGTTAAAATTTTGATTAATTTTCGACTTTTTTCAGCAGATAATCGCATTTCTTTCCGCCTTTCTATCCCACATAAAATATTTTATCAAATGTAACTCAATAAACTTGAATAATCGAAAAATGCATTAATTTTTTATCAAAATTAAAGTATTTGTTATTTTTTTAAGATAATAGTTGTTTTTATTGGCTTTTTTCATGCATTTTTTACTATAATATGCCTCGAAACCGCAAAAGAAAGGAATGGATTGATGGTAGTCATTAAGCAAAATGTCATTTATGACTCTGAGCATGATTTAAGAACTGATATCTATTTTCCTAATGATACTAGCTCAAAAACAAAAATATTAATTTTTTGGCACGGTGGTGGATTTATTCGAGGATCTAAAGATGAATGCAAAAACTTTGGTATTAAATTTGCCAATGCAGGATTTATGACCTTTATTCCTGATTATCGTCTTGCTCCTCGATATATATTCCCTGCCGCTCACCAAGATGCAAGAAATTTTATCGATTGGTTGCTAAACTCAAGTTATACTGATTCAGATGATCAGAAAAATATAGTGCAAATTGGAGCAAGTGCCGGTGGTACTTTAGCTTTACAACTTGCTGGTTTTTACGTTTTCCCAACAGTGACTTGGTCTGCACCTGTTGATTTTTCTAATTGGATGAAAGAGCATGAAACAGTTTCACCATCCCCAGATGCTAGATCAGAATTAGGAACAAGTGCTCCTGATGAAATAGCTGCTTCATTTTATAAATACTTCACTGTAACTTACATTGGAAGTAATAATCATGAAGTTTTGCAAAAGTTAGATGCTGATTCATATGATTATGATAACCTTAATCAGTTAATGTTAATCAATTCTAGCCATGAATTAGTTGAGCTCAGTGGTGTTTTTAGATTTATCCCCTTTTTAGCCGATTCAGGACATGAAGTACAGCTTCTTACTTTACCTGGTTCAGGTCATGCTATGGCCTATGCCAATGACTACGTAGATGAATCATTAGATTTTCTCTATCAAGCCATAAAAAGGAATAAGTAGAATGTTGAATATAGATAAGTTTGTACAAATTAGAAAATCTCTGAAATTATCTCAAACAGAGTTATGTTCAGGTATTTGTACTCAGTCCACTTTAAGTAAGTTTGAAAATAATGGTTTGGTTCCATCATTTAAGATTTTGAATCAATTGTGTGAAAGAATGAATATTTCTCTTTCAGATTTAATGGGACCTTCTGAAGAAGCGGGAGTTACGGAGCAATTAATAGAAGCGGATTTTTCATTAGTTTCATATGATTATGAAAAATTAGCTAGACTCATGGCTAAAGTTAAGCAAAGCTCTCTAAAAAAGAGTGATGATAAGTTTCATTATCAATACTTAAAAGGCCAAGTTGCTCTTTATGATAAAAATGAGCCTATGAGCGCTCTTTATTATTTCAATGGTATTTTAACTGCAGCTGATTTAAAAGCTAATAGTATCTATCGCTTATTAGCTTTAAATGGTTGCAGTGAAGTATACTTTAGTCAAAAAGAATTCGATAAGGCTAAACATTACTATGACCAAATTAAAAATGAAATTTTAAAATTTAAAGTTAATAGTAATGAAGAAGCAATTCAAGTACTTTCTATCTTGTGTACTGCTGGGGAATTTTATGGTGAGCAAGGCGATTATAAGCACTCTAATAAATTATTGAATGCTGCATATAATTTATGTGCAACTCGCCACCTCGTATTTTTCTTAGCTAGAACTTGTCTCCGCTTAGGAGAAAACATTGTTGCCCAAAACGGTGATATTCAAAAGGCAAAAGATAATTTTTATGATGCAATTGCCTTTGGACGCCTTAACGACAATCAACAAGTAATTGAGCGTGCCCAAAGTGCATTAGAAAGTTTATAAAAAAGAAAAATAGTCTGGTTTTGCCAGACTATTTTTTTCTTTAAAAAATGCGATAACCCGTAACTGGATTACTCATACAGGAGTTAAAATCATATGTTTTTAACTTTTCAAATTCTGTGTTTCCATCAATTAAAGTTGTTACACCCTGAGCAAGCATCAGGTTCATTTTTTTTACTTCATTATTTTTTTCAGTAAATGGTACTAAAATAACTGGTTTATGCATTGCTCGCATATATCCAATTTCAAAAGCACTTCCATCATCAATATTATCCATATCATATAAAAAGACACCTACATTAGCATTTACTAATCCAGTAATATCGTTTTGATAAGTTGCTAATTGCCATTTTAAGCTCGGAATACCCGCCTTAGGATTTGGTTCTTCTGGATCAACAAATTCATAATCAAATGGGAAATGAACTCTAACAACAGTTGGATTTTCTGCTAAGTATTCTTGCGCTAATTTCACTCTATTTTTTTGTGCATCATTATAAAATGGTGTCCCTAAGTACACATTACCAGTTGAAACTTCAGTCATATTTTTCTCCCTTTTTATTTTTTTCTTATCAATATTCTAGCAAAAAAATTTTTTAAGTAAAAAAATTAACTCTCTCTTGAAAACGTTTTATAATGAGGACTATAGTCTGTTAAAAAGAGGTATTTACATGTCAAATTATCAATCCATTAATCCATATACAAATGAAAATTTCGCAGAATATTCCAATCCAACCGCTCAACATATCGAAGAAAGCATAAATTTAGCCAATTGCTTATACAAAAAATGGCGACATGAAAGTCCACAAAAAAGAAGTCAAATCTTAGATAAAATTGCCGACAATTTTAAAGATAATCGAGTTCAAATGGCGACAATTATAACAAAAGAGATGGGGAAACTTTATGTCGAATCACTAGAAGAAGTTGATTTATGTATCAATATATGTCACTACTTTGCTCAACATGGGGTTGATATGTTAAATAAAGTTCCTCTAAACACCTCTTTAGGTAATGCATATTACCTTAAACAAGCTACGGGCGTTATTATGGCTTGCGAGCCATGGAATTTTCCTCTTTACCAAATCATCCGCGTATTTGCTCCTAACTTTATTGTTGGTAATCCCATGCTTTTAAAGCATGCTCACAATGTTCCAGGATGTGCAGCTTTGGCAGAAAAAATTATTAAACGCGCAGGAGCTCCTGAAGGAAGCATGATAAATTTATACTTATCATATCAACAATTAGCAGATGTAATCAGTGATAATCGGATTAAAGGTGTTGCCTTAACTGGTTCTGAACGAGGTGGCGCTAGTGTTGCTATGCAAGCCGGTAAGAGTCTTAAAAAATCAACTATGGAATTAGGAGGGAATGACCCTTTCATTGTTTTAAATGACGCTGATGATACAATACTCAAAAATGTTTTACAGGATGCAAGAACTTATAACTGTGGTCAAGTTTGCACCTCTTCTAAAAGAATTATTGTTTTAGAAGATAAGTATGACCAAGTTCTTAATGAGTTAAAAAATATTTTTGCCAATTTAAAGCCTGGTGATCCAATGAATAAATCCACCACATTAGCACCTCTAAATTCAGAAAGTGCAAAAAAGAAGTTGACTCAGCAAGTCAAGCAGGCTTGTGAAGCAGGTGCTAATATTTCTTATCAATATCCAAATATCAATGAAAAAGGGGCCTTCTTTAGACCAATAATTCTAACCAATATTAACAAAGAAAATCCAATTTTTAATCAAGAATTATTTGGACCAGTCGCTTGCATATACAAAGTAAAAGACATAAGCGAAGCTATTGAATTAGCTAACGATTCTAGCTTTGGTCTTGGTTCATCTATTATCAGTTCTAATGTCGCTAAAGCGCAAGAAATTGCTAGTCAAATTGAAACTGGGATGACAGTTATCAATGGTCGCTGGATTACTGCTCCAGAACTCCCATTTGGTGGTATTAAGAATTCTGGTTACGGTCGAGAATTGAGTGAACTTGGACTTAATGCTTTCATTAATGAACATTTGATAATTGATTGTACTAAGAGTAATAAATAAAATTTATCCAAAAATGCCCTCCTAAGTTAGGAAGGCATTTTTTAAATATTCTTTTTATCTTTTATTATATTCATTAACGTTAACGCTGTAGTCAAAACACTAGTAAAAATCAACATATAATAATTAACTGCAATAGCTGTTAATGAAGAAATTAATTGTTTTGTTAAACTACCAAAAGTTGAAACAGCTGTGGTTCTAGAAGAATAATTTACTAAACCAAATAACAAAATAGTTTCAATTAGTGCCCAAACAAAAGCTTTGATTCTATAACTAGTTTCTTTTTTCAATAACCGATAGACAATAAGGAAAGGATTAATAACTATGTAAGCCCATCCAATATAAACTAGCATAGCAAAAATTGTTTGTGATGATGAGAATTGATTATTAGCAAAATCAAGAACCACCCTGGATAATGAGTTAGTATTCTCAGATTTTGAAAAGAAAATAAATAAACTAAGTAAGGAAGTAAAGATTGCTCCCCAGCGATATACACTGGCATTTTTTGGCAACTTGATTTGTTGTACTTTTTTTATTTTTTCTCTTACTTCAGGGTGTTCGCTAATTATTCGCTCTTTTTGTCGATCAGCTCTTTCACCGACCCGTTCTCCAGTTTTATTAAGATCAGCGGTTAGCTTTTTATCAACAGTATATTGTTTGACAGGAATATCTTTCTTACATACCCAAAATAACCACCCTAAAAGTAACAACAAGCATGTCCACCCTAATTCGGGTACAATACTTGTAAACACCATTAAAATTAGTCCAGTAATGAAAACAATAGTTGAATTTTTATGAATCCACAAAAGCATTTTTTGAAAAATTTCTTTTAATGGCAACTTACTTACTGGCTGTATTAAACTTGACGAGTTTTCTTTTTGAAGTTGACTCCTACTCATCCCCTGCGTATTTTCTGTATACTCTGACTTATTTTGTTCAGTTTCTTTTGAAAATATGTGGCCACAATATGTACATTTTGCTTCATCAATTTTTAATAAGTGGCCGCAACTTGGACATCTTTTCATTAATCAAAACCTCTAAAATTTTTATTTACTATAACATCCATTATAAATTTAAAACTTATTTTGCATAGAAAAAAAGACTGCATTTATACAGTCTTTTACTACTTTTTAAACTTAATGCTTGGATTTCTTAAAACCTTCATAAGTTAACTTTACAGCTGCAGATAATAAAATCGGCATTAAGATTACTAAAATTGCTAAACCAACAATTACAGTTATCGCAACTTCAATTAAAGTTGGAATACCTGATGGAATAAGCGCTGCAAAGGTACCACCTAAAATTATAGCTGCACTAATTACGACAGTACCGATAATTGCACTAGCATGAACCATTCTTTCACTTGCAGTTGCTTCATCTAATTCACGATATCTCATCATTAAGAAAATAGAATAATCAACACCTAAAGCAATAATCATAATAAAACTAAAGAATGGGGTATTCCAAGTAAGCATATCCTTACCCATAACCGCCTTGATAAACCATTCATTAATAGTTAATGAACTGAAGTAAGCCATCAATAAAGTTCCTAAAATGAATAATGGTTGAAGTACAGATCTGGTTACTACAATTAAAGCTAAACCAATTCCAACTAACATTATTATTGCTGTCCGAGTAAAGTCTTTAGAAGCTGTTTGGCGAGTATCTTGGATTCTTGAACTTTGTCCTCCCATTACTACTTCCGCATCCTTTAAATCAGTTCCAGCAAGTGATTTCTTAACCATCGCACTAAGTTTATGTGACTTAACCGCAGCCTTGTCAGAACTTGGATTTGAATCAAGAACTACAATAATTTTAGTCATTTTCTTATCATTACTCATGTAGTTATTAATTGATTTTTGGAATAATGAACTCTTTAAATACTTCTTTGGAATATAAAATTCATCACTAGCTGCAGAATCTGCAAGACCAGATAAGTATGTAGCTCCTTCACCCAAACCAGAATTTACCTTATTAATTCCGTCAGTAAGAGCTGGTGAATTGTTATAAAGTTGTTGCGCCCCACTAGTAATTTGTGAACTACCATTAGATGCTGTTGATACAGCACTTTGAACTTGATTCAACCCAGACGATAACTTAGTAATAGCTTGGTTAGCACCTGGTAAAGCAAGATTAGATGCTGTTGCTAATTTATTAACTTCTGTTTGAAGCGTGCTAATTTGGCTACTCAAACCTGATAATCCTTGAAGAGTTGCGGCAACATTGGATAAATTATTTCCTAAACTTTGATCAGCTAAGCCTGCTGCTTGCAAGTTAGCAGCTACTTTTTCTATTGATGTAGTTGCTGCACTAGTTTGAGCTTGAACTTTATTATTAACTCCTGACAAAATAGTCATCAAAGCTTGTTCCATAGCCTGCTTTTGTTGATCATTCAAGCCTGCTTTATCTTCTACAGCACGATATTGAGCCAAAATTTGACTAGTATCAGCAGAAGAAGTGCTCGTTGACGCTTGAAGTTGTTTAAGAATTTCACCTGCAGCAGTTAGATTATTTCCAATTAACTTAGCATTATTGCCTGCATCCGTTAAATTGTTAGTTAAACTAGTTGTATCAATTGAAGCCCCCGAATTACGTAAGGCTGAATTTAGTTCTTGAATCCCTTGATTAATTTGAGGTAAAGCAGTTTGTAATTGAGCCAATTGACTCTGGTTAGCTGTAGACATTTGGCTATTAAGTTGGCTAGTCATTGTATTCAAACCATTGGTTAAAGTTTGTGAACCAGATACTAATTGCCCCAAACCATTAGTCATTTGACTTGAACCATTACTTAATTTAGTTAAGCCACTTTGCGCTGTTCCTACACCTTGAGTAACAGTATTAAGTTGCTTATTTACATAAAGTTGACTAACTTTTTCACCATAAGGTTGCGTTACAGAAGTAACTAAGCTTACCCCTTTGCTTGCCTGAAGTTGTCGGGTAGCTTCATCAATTAATTTCAAATCTGCTTCATTATCTAAAGTGTGATTAGACTTTATATATAAGTATGATGGCATTGCCATCCCTTTAGAAAAGTGCTTTTGAACTACTAGCAAACCAGCTTTTGAAGGTGTATCATTACTAATTTCATCTGTATCATCATAATTAAGGTGACCACTATATAATGCCATAAATGGCGTAACAATTAAAAAAGTTACAATGATATGCAAAATTGGTCTTTTTACTGAATTAGAAGCAAGGAAAGTCCAAACTTTGCTTTCACTTTCCCCTTCGAATTTTTTAACAGGCCAAAACATCTTAGCACCTAAACTCATCATAAAGAATGGATTTAAGGTCAACAAGACAAGTAATAGCACTGCAACGCCCACTGCAACGCCAGTTGCTGATTGGTAAATAGAGAACTTAGCTAAAGCTAATGCTGAAAAACCGATTAATATAGAAGAGCCTGAAAATAAGATAGTTCTTCCTGCTTTATGCAATGCATCTTTAGTGGCTTCTCCAACTGTTAAGCCATTACCAAGATTTTCTTTAAACTTATCATATAAAAGAATATTGTAATCAGTTCCTATTCCAAACAACACAATTACCATGAAAACTTGTGTAAAGTTAGAGAATGGGAAGTTAGCACTTTTTACAAGATTCGTTACAATTGAAAAGGCTGTTAAGAAAGATACCCCCACTGTAAATAAAGAAATCAATGGGACAATTGGAGATCTGAAAACTAAAACTAAAACAATAAAAATGAAAATTATTGATATTAATTCTGTTTTCTTAATTCCCTCTTGAATTGATGCTGAAAAGTCATCATTTAAAATATCCGCACCAGTTACATATGTTGTAACGCCTTTAGTCTTAACAGCTTTTTGCAACTCTTTATTTATATCTGAAATAGTTCCATGTGATTTGGAAACATTTAACTGCACAAGCCAAGTAGTTTTATCCTTAGATTTCAAACGCTTTTTAGTGGCAGTATTATCATTGGGCGATAAGATATTTTTTATTCCATACTTTTCTTTATTTTCTTTCAAATCAGAAATTGTCTGATCAATTGCTGCTTGATTACTTTTAGTTAGCTTTCCATCTTTTTTATTGAAAACCAAAGCAATCTCATATGTATTCTTAGTTTTATTGCTCCATTCATTATTAAATGTTTGAGCAATAGTAGTTTGTGTATCTGCAGGCAATTTTATCTCTGCATGATCACGTGTTAGCTGATTAACATTGGGTAATGCAACAATAGATATAACCAAAATCAGCAACCAGGCAATCAATGAAAATACATGATTTTTTATAAACTTTTGCATTATTTTCCCCCTTCTAAACTGGCTTTATTAAACGTAAAATCATTTGATGATAATTAGAATTTCTTTCATTCGAACTTTCTCCACTGAAGATGGCTGATCTGTCAAAAAAGACATATCCTAAAACAGCACCAACTAAAGCATGAACTGATATCGGTTCATCTTTATCAGATTTTAGTTTTGTTCCCAGTTCAATAACTTTTAAAAGCTCAATATTGATTTCTGCATCTCGTTCATATTCATTTAAATGATATAAAATTGCAGCTAACGCATTATCTTTTAGTAAATAGTCACGAATCAAATCACAAAATTTTAGAATTGCTTCTTGCCCTGCCATTCCGACTAAGTTTTCTTTTAAATTTTCATTCAAAGCCTTAATTCGATTAGCACCGACAAGTGATAACAATTGTGTACGATTATCAATATAGTGATATAAAGACTGTGAACGAATCCCTAACCTTTTAGCAAGATTAGGAAATGTTACAGCTGCTAAGCCTTGTTCATCTATCAACTCACTAGTGGCAGCTATAACCTTAGATAAATCTAACGTTCTTTTTTTAACCAATATTTTCACCTCCAATTCTCGACAAAAAATAATATACCACGATACATTGTAGATTTCTTTCTACACTTTGTAGATTAATGTTACAAAAAAAGATTTGGCATCAGCCAAATCTTAATTTTGATTAAACCAAGTACTAATTTTTAAGCCTAATTCTGCAAATGAATTATTATTTTGTGAAGTAACAGCAATAACATAACTGTGCTTATCAGTAGTTACTAAAGCAACTGCTGAAGTATTATCTCCTATTTGGATTATATTGGCATTACTTATTTTATTTACCAATGGACTTTTTACAGAATAAGTTGAAAGACCGGTTAATACTGTATTGCTATAATTTCCTAAAAATTTTCCATTATACAGAGATTTCATTAATATCGCCAAATCTTCAGCACTCGTAGTACCTACAACACTTTCACCAAATTTATTGGAAATTACAGTTTCACGGGTTCCCATTTCTTTAATGATGTTATTAACTTGTTCTTTTCCTAATTTATTAAGCAATAAATTAGCAGCTGTATTACTATTTTTACTCATTAAATTTTGTCGCACATACGTTAAGCTGTAGACGGTATTAGCTGCAAAAGTACTATCTCCCTTAACAATTTCACTTGCAGTTGGAGTAAGCGTAGCTGCCGCCTTAATTTTTTGTTGCTCTATTTCTTTATATAGTCCAACTAATAAAAAAGCCTTCAAACTATCACTAACATTTACTTTGTCTTTCTTATTATAAACTTCTGCTGAATTATTAGAATTTTTTAAATCAAGTACTTTTACATCATAACTATTAGAATTCTTCATAGCTTTCTGAATTTGCGATGCTAATTTAGAATTCCCTTTCTTAGTTATTTTTTCAAGAACAGGACTTGTTTCTTGCTTTTTGCCTTGTTTATTTTTTTCTGTAACAGTTTGAGTATTGTTTTGATTTCTAGAAATAGTTAAAGTAGCAGATTCATACCTTTTCATATTGTTTAAATATAATGCAAATGAACATACAGATGCTACAATTGCCCCTAAAATAATCCTATTTTTCATAATTTCTCCCTCTACCTAGGATAATTTTAGCCAAAATACATTCAACTTATCAATATGCATTAAAATTTTTTAGAAAGTTATTATTTTCATAAGCAAAGAAAGCGATTTAATTATATAATTATTCTGATACAAAAACAGGAAGGATATTTAAACAGTGCATTATCAAATTGGAATTGACGCAGGTGGTACTCATACAACTGCTATTGCATATGACTTAACAGGTCAAGAATTATTAACAGTAGAAACCGGACAAGGAAATATTAACGCAGACTTTGATGGTGGTATGGCAAATATCAAAGAAGCTATTCGCCAAATCCAAGCAAAACTAGGTTCAGATTGCGAAAGAATACTCGCTGGAATCGCTGGAATTTCAGTAACTGGCCAATATAAAGAAGTCTCTGAAGCTTTAGCTTCTGCTTTTAATACCAAAGCTAAAGCTGTAACTGACTCGCTTCTAGCTTTATACAAAGGTCTTAAAGGTGAAGATGGTATTATAGTCATTGCCGGAACCGGTTCTGTCGTTAACGGCTTGCAAAATGGAAAAATATTAACTGTTGGCGGATATGGACACTTGCTAGGTGACGAAGGTAGTGGATATGCCATCAGCATTGCTGGCTTAAAATCAGCCCTTCATTCTTGGGACAAGCGTGAAAAGAATGATTTAATTGACTTGTTCACTAAACATTTTGGTGTTTCTGAAATGAATGACTGTAATCAAAAAGTTTACCGACTCGAAAGACCTGAAATTGCCAGTCTAGCAAGACTTATTGCTGAATTAGCTGATAAAGGATCTAAAGACGCACAAGATGTGATTTTTAGCCAAGCTGATCTATTGGCACAGGATATTATTATGGGACTTGACCGCTTCACAGATCCTAAACCAATGGCAATTGCACTAACCGGATCAGTATTAACTAATAATAAGATGCTTCGCACACGTGTAGAAGATAAAGTTCATGTCAAATATCCTAATGCCAAATTTGTTGTTTCTTCAGGTAGCAATGCAAGTGGTATCTTATTTGATAAAAACGATGATTACTATACTGCAAAGTAAAATATAAAAATAAAAAGTCTAGCACTTCAATATATGCTAGACTTTTTATTTTAAAAGAAATGATGTCGCTTCATGTAATAAGCTAACCATGCCATAATACCTACTGTAATTATAGAAATCATAATCCAGTCTAAGCTATGTCCAAAAACAGGTAAGCTAACGTTCATGCCATAAAAACCTGTCATTATGGTTGGAATAGTTAAAAGAATTGACCAAACAGTCAAAAACTTCATAGTATCGTTCAAATTATTATTCATCATATTATTACTAGTAGTTGATAAAGTTTTCGTAACTTGGCTAGAAATTCGAACCATTTGCGCAGATTGATTTGATTCAATTAAAACATCATCTAATCGTTCAAGTGATCGCTTAGTAAATTTACTATTTAAATGTGATTTATTTAAACTATGCAACATAAGCAAGTCAGTTTGAATACTACTTGAAAGATACACTAAACCCTTTTCGATGTTAGAAAGCTCAACTAAATCCTTATTATTAATATTATCTGACAATTTACTATCAAGACCATTACGTTCAATATTCAATTGAGTTACAGCTCTTTGAAAGTATTGAGATGAGTATAATAAAAAAATCATCAAGAGTTCTGTTACATCTTCTGCCTCAGATAAACGCTCACGCATTCTTTCATCATCAAATTCTTCAAATACATAATTAGTTAGTTCGGTATGAAAAGTAAAAATATTATTTCCCTGAACTAAGAAGGTAACCGGATTAGCTGTAAAGTGTTTGATGCTAGGTGTTGGCCATATAGGCACGTCATAAACCAATAAGTGACTTTGAGTATACTGATCATAGTCATAGTGAGGACGTTCATGCCGGTCAGATATATATGAAATTATGTCAGAAGTAAAATTAAAATCTTTCTGTAAAATCCGACTGTCCTCTTCACTAAGATTACTAATATCATACCAGTTATAAATTGTTTTAACTGGGAAAGTTTGTTCTTTTATCATGCCATCACCTCACTAGAAGTACCTTATTATGTTAACATGTTTCTTCTTAGATGAAAAACTAATGTTTTTAATCCATAAAAAAAGAAGTGGGATTTCCTACTTCTTTTTTTAGTTTATTGCTTCCATGCATTTTCTAGTTTGGTTTGACCTTGCTTAATTAAGCCACTATAATTTTGTTTTTTACCCGCTGCAATTAATATATTCTCTAAGTTGCTACCAGCTTGGATATATGCAGCATTTGAATTCTTTTCTACTGGAACTGAATATAAGTGTTGCATAGCAGCTTTAAGAATTGCTGGAGTTTTCATATTAGGATTATTAATATATTTCTTATCCATTAAAACTTGCTTATTAACTGGTACATAACCTGTTGCATTTGCCCACGTTAATTGACTTGACTTAGATACCAAGAATTTCATGTATTTAAATGCTGCTGCTTTTTGCATTGCACTTGCTTTACTAAACATATAAATATCTGTACCTTGTTGCATGTTGTACTTAGATGGACGTGCAGCTACGCCGTATTTAAATTTCCCGTTGATTGCCTTTTTTACAAAACCTTCTCCTGCACTAGTTCCGATATACATAGCAACTTTTTCATTTGCAAATGGTCCCGATAAGTAGTGTTCACTTCCTGCTGTTCTAAAGTAGCCTTCTTTAACTCCTTCAGCGTAGTAATTAATTACATTCTTAGATGCCTTACTATCGAATTTAACTTTATTACTAAAATTGATTCCTTGATCTTTTAAACCCAAAAGGTAATAGTTGCTCATAACATCGAAACCAGCACCCACAACTTTATGGTGACTCTTTTCGTATATTTTTTTGGCGACTGATTTAAGCTCAGCCATTGTCTTAGGAACTTTTACATTATATTTTTTCAACATATCTTCATTATAAGTTAATGCTTCAACAGATTTATTGAACGGAATTCCATATTGCACACCATTAATCTTAGCCCCATTTAATAAACTGGTATTGATATCACTGTCTTTTCCATTCCAACCAACATTTTTAGAAGCAATATATGGCTTTAAATCAACCAACATTTTATTTTTGGCAGCATTATAAAGCCAACCTGGATAACTTTGTGTAATAGTTGGTAAGTTATTGGGTGATTGCATTGTAGAATTTAACTTAGCTTGTAAATTAATATATGTTCCTTGATATTCAAGCTTAATCTTAATATTAGGATTCTTTTTTTCAAATTCATCTGTTAATTTCTTTAATGTCGCACCTTGTACTCCACTCATTCCATGCCAAAAAACTACAGTTGTCTTTTTAGTTACTTTAGGAATATTACTCTCTTGTTTTGCTGAGGTCTTTTTCTGTGTAGAACATGCTGTAGTTAATAAAGATACTCCAACTAATGATGATAAAAATGCTTTTTTCCAAATATTCATATCTAATCCTCCAAAATTGATTTTGAATTTTTTCGAAAAGTCCATATATCATCTTACTCTATATATTGATATATTCAACCTTGAATTTCAATATATAGTATGTTAAAGAAAAAGAAGTAGGAAACCCTACTTCTTTCTTATGTAAATTTAGTTTATTGCTTCCATGCAGCATCAAATTTTGCTTTACCAGCTGTTATTTGTGAATTTACACTTTGCTTCTTAGCTGCTGCAGAAAGAATGTTTTGCATTATTGAATTTAATTGGCTGTATGCAGCATTTGAATTCTTTTCTACTGGAACTGAGTACAAGTTCTTCATTGACTTAGCAATAATTGCTGGCGTCTTCATTGACTTATTATCTTTGTATTCACTTGAGTTTACTGCAGCAGTATTAACTGGTACATAACCTGTTGCATTTGCCCACGTTAATTGACTTGACTTAGATACCAAGAATTTCATGTATTTAAATGCTGCTGCTTTTTGCATTGCACTTGCTTTACTAAACATGTAAATATCTGTACCTTGTTGCATGTTGTACTTAGATGGACGTGCAGCTACACCATAAGTAAATTTGGTTCCAACACCCTTCTTCACAAATCCTTCACCAGCACTCGTACCAATGTACATTGCAACTTTTTCATTTGCAAATGGTCCTGATAAGTAGTGTTCACTTCCTGCTGTTCTGAAGTAACCTGCCTTTACTCCATCTGCATAGTAGTTGATAACTTTCTTAGAAGTGGTTCCTGAGAAGTTAATCTTATTTGAGAAATCCACACCTTCATCCTTCATGCCAAGTGTGTAGTAATTTGAAAGTGAGTCAAAACCTGCACCAACAACTTTATGACCACTCTTTTCATAGATTTTCTTAGCAGCTGCTTTAAGTTCAGCCATTGTAGTAGGTACTTTGACATTGTATTTCTTGAGAATATCTGCATTATAAGTCAAAGTTTCTACAGATTTATTAAATGGAATCCCATATTGGGTTCCTTTAATTTGCGCACCTTCAAGAAGTTCTGTCTTAATATTAGATGACTTAGCACTTCCCCAACCAACTGTTTTATCATTAATATAAGGCGTAAGGTCAACTAACATTTTATTATTAGCCGCATTCCACAACCAACCTGGATAGGCCTGAGTAATAGTTGGTAAATTATTTGGTGATTGCAAAGTTGAATTAATCTTTGCTTGTAAATCAGTGTACGCACCTTGATTTTCCAACTTAATAGTAATGTTAGGATTTTTCTTTTCAAATTCAGCAGTCAGTTTTTGTAAGGTTGATTGTTGAACTCCTGTCATAGCATGCCAGAAAACAACAGTTGTCTTCTTAGTAACTTTAGGAATCTTAACGGAACTAGTGGCATTAGACTTAGTTGAACTTGTTTTACTACTAGAGCAAGCAGTAGTGCCAACTAAAGCTAAAGCAGTCATACCAGCAACAGCTAATCTTTTAGCAAACTTCATAAGGATATTTCCTCCAATAAAACTAAATACAACAATATTTTTGATTTTTAACTAAAGCGTGATTGTTTGTCCACGTTTAGGTAAAATCCGTTCCCCATAAGGATTCTCTGCCAACTCCGGATGCAATGTGTGCACCGGGCATAGAATGCGAGGTTGAACTAATCCAATAATTTCTCTGAGTTCTTTATCATCAGCATGGCCTGAACAACGTAAGGCAGTGAACTCAATATTTTGCCTTTCCAAAGCTTCAACAAAAGGTTTGTATGCTGGATCAAAATCACCCAACGGTTCAGCATTTGAGTGAATGTACAGGCCATTTTTCATCAGATCGCCATAATTAGCAACTGCTTGCCAAAGGTATTTGTGATTATCTTTTAATAAGTCTTGATATGAAATTTTCAAGTTAGGATCAAGTGATTTATATTTTTCTTCCCCTGGCAAGTAGTAATAATAGTAATCTTTATTCAATGACTCTTTAAGCAAATCTGCCCTTTTAGCATGTAGAACAACTTTTCTTGGAGATTCTTCAATAATCCGTAGAAGTCGCTCTACATTAGTAGGGTAAGTATTAAAAGTTATTTGTCTTTGAGGATTTTCTTGTTCTAATTGTACTATTCTTTCTGTTAATTCATCTTCATTTTTAGGGCCAGAAAATTCTTGTCCTATATGTTCTGGCCAGGAAATTCCTGTACCTTCAACAATAAACAAATCGGCGTTTTTTACAGCTGAAAGGTATTCTTTGACCCATTCAGGATGATACCCATGCAACCGAATATCTCCTGTAAAAGCAATTAGCTTATCTGGGGTTTTAACAACTAAACCAGTCGCTCCATATGCATCGTGATCACTTGGCCATACTTCCAAAGTAATATCTCCTACTTTTATGGGAGTTTTATATTTTGCAGGAATAATTGAACGCGTATAATTTTTTTCATGATTAGCTGCTGGCAACAAAAAATCACCATTTTTATTTAATACTGGCAAAAGTGCTGCAGTAATTGGTCCCGCATATAAAGGAACTTCTGGCGCCAATAAATTAAGTGCCTTACTATGATCTAAATGCAAATGAGAAATATAAGCTGCTGCATGCTCCCATTTTTCGTGATTTAGCTGCTTACCAGTTATAGCCGGATCATAAAAATCAGGAACATCGCCAATGAGCTGATACTTAATCAAAGTTTGATAGCTTTCATCTGGCAAATTTAATTCAGGCCGATATACTTCTCCTAAATCAAACAAAACATGGCTTTTGTTATAAGCAACTTCAATCATTGGCCCACCAATCGTTGTTAGACCATTATAAAAAGTTACAGTTGTTTTATCCTTTAAGGTCATTTCTAACTACTCCTCGAATAATTTGCTTTCTAAAGATAAAGTAGACAATCAAAATTGGAAGAACTGTCAACGTTGCTGCTGCTAATTGAAGTTCAGTTTCACTACCAGAATCTGAAGCAAACGAAGAAAGTCCATTGTTAAGCAATCGCATACTATCTTCATTAGTCACAAGTAATGGCCATAAAAAGGCATTCCATCCACTAATAAAGCTAAGTAGACCAACTGTAAATAGACCACCTTTACTCATAGGTACCAGTACTTTCCATATATATTCCCAATCACTCGCTCCATTAATCATGGCAGCCTTATAAATAGTATCTGAAATTGACCCAAAGTAACTTTGTAAATAATACATATAGAAAATAGATGTTAAAAATGGCAAAACCAATCCAAGATAAGTATTCAATAATCCCATTTTTGCAATAGTATTATAATTAGTAAAAATTATTGCTTCTCCTGGAACCATTAATAGAGAAAGTAATAAGCTTTGCACTAACCCTTTACCTTTAAACTTCAAACTTGTTAAAGCAAAAGCAGCAAGTAGGGCATTAAATAAACTCACAATTGTTGTAACTGACGCTGTTATAAAGGTATTTAAAAAATACCTTGCAAATGGTGCTTGAGCAAAAACTTTTGCATAATTGCCCCAATTAAATTTATGTGGAATTAAAGTCGGAGGAATAGTTGTAGT
Source organism: Lactobacillus mulieris (assembly GCF_007095465.1). Taxonomy (GTDB): domain Bacteria; phylum Bacillota; class Bacilli; order Lactobacillales; family Lactobacillaceae; genus Lactobacillus; species Lactobacillus mulieris. The sequence goes on along the minus strand of NZ_SDGL01000004.1, from coordinate 129,402 downwards.
TTCACTATAAGACATCAATCCACCTAAAATCATATACACAAATGGGAACACTGTAATTAATGCAAAAATTGCTAGAACTACGTAGGCAATTAAATTACCAATTCGAATTTTTTTCATTAGTATCGTCCAATCTTTTTCATCATTTTACGTTGTAAAAATGTTGTTAGTAAAATAATTAAGAATAATACGACAGTTGCGGCCATTGCAACTCCAGGAGTTCCAACCATTTGGAATTTATTATAAATATAAAATACTGCTGTAGTGGCAGAATTTCCAATTCCTGCTTGCCCATTAAACAAAGCATAAACAGAAGTATAAATTTTAAATGCCCCAATAATATTCATAGTTAACAAAAATGCTAAAGTTGGAACTAGTTGTGGCATTGTAATTCGCCAAAACTTTTCTCGTTCACTGGCACCATACATATCTGCCAAAATATAATAATTAGGGTCAATATTTCTTAAAGCTCCCATTAAAATTACAATGTCAAAAGCTAAAGAAGTCCAAATTCCGAAAATAATTATTGTGATTAAACTCATACTTGGATCATCAATCCAATTTGGAGCAGGAAGATGCACCGCTTTTAATAAGTAATTCAGCAACCCATATTCGCCATTAAAGATATATCTAAAAACGATACCTATTGCAATCGTACTTGTTACGTATGGCATGAAAAAAGTAGTTTCAAGAAATGAAGAATGCTTTACTTTACTAAAAATAAACCAAGCCAACATAATCGAAATTGCTAAACTAACCGGCACAGCAAAAATAGCATAGATTAAAGTATTTTTAATTGCGCGCCAAAATTCAGGATCTGAAAAAATATATTGATAATTAGAAAAGCCAGTCCATTCCAAATTAATTAATGGTCCGCTTTGGAAACTCATTGTAAAAGCCCGTAAAATAGGCCATACGCTAAAAACAGTAACAAAAATTAAAGTTGGAGCTAAAAATAACCAAGCCTTTTTTTGATTAGTTTTCATTAGTAAATTCTTTCCCCTTCCGGAGTAAAGATAAAGATTCGATCTAGCCGTAGCTTTAATCTTACCTTATCTCCTGCCTTAATCGGCACTTCCAAATTAACAAGTGATCTAGCTTGTTGACCATCATAATTAAATTTTAGAATTCTTTCTCTACCAATTAATTCAACATCAACAATTTGGACAGCTAGCTCACCATTGTCAGCAGGAGTAATATTTTCTGGACGTACAGATAAAATATAATTTCCATCAACTAATTGTTTTCTTAATCTCTGTTTATCCCAATCTGAAACTTTAATTGTAAAATCACTTGCCTTAATTTCATCGTTTTCAACTGTTACAGCGAAATTATCGATAACTGGATTTCCAATAAAGTTAGCAACAAAATGATTTTTAGGTTCTAAATAGAAGTTTTGTCCGTTATCATCTTGTTGAATTACTCCATTATTGAAAAGGATTATTTTATCACCAATTGATAAAGCTTCTTCTTGGTCGTGAGTAACAAATAAAGTTGTAATCCCCACTTCTTTGACTAATGCTCTGATTTCTTCTCTAATCTTCAAACGAAGCCGAGCATCCAAGTTACTTAAAGGTTCATCCATAAGTAATATTTTAGGTTCACCAACCAAAGCACGTGCAATTGCGACACGCTGTTGTTGCCCACCTGACAAATTGCCAGGTTTTTGATTGGCCAAATCCGTAATTTGAGTCAAAGCCATATACTTCTTGGCTATTTTTTCCGCTTCTTCCTTTGGTCGTTTAGTTTTTCCAACGGTAAGTGGAAACATAACATTTTGTAATACAGTCATATGTGGATACAATGCGTAATTCTGGAACACATAGCCAATCTCACGATCTTTAGGTTCCACATTAACCACATTTTTTCCATCAAACAAAATTTCACCACTAGTTGGATTAAGCAATCCGGCAAGCATATTTAAAATTGTGGTTTTACCACACCCAGATGGACCTAATAAACATACAAGATCACCCTTTTTAACGCTAAATGAAACATTTTTAATTGCTTCATGGCCGTTATCATAAACCTTACGAAGGTCTTTTACTTCAACAAATTTTTCTTCGTTCATCTAATAACTCCACTACTTACTTTGAAAATTCTCTTATTTGAGTGTACGGGATTTTTCGGTAAATTACAATATAAAATAATGATAAAATTCGGTTTTTACCTATCATTTTATTAACATTAGTATTTTTATATATACACAATCTAAAAATCCGAACTTTATTTATATAACTATAAACTTAATTAGCTACTTGCAAACTATTGTCTTTACTTGCCCGCCCATTTTGATAATTAAATTGAAATCCAGGTTGAACATTGAAAATATAGACATTAAAATCTAACATTCCATCAGTCGAAACTGCCTGTAAATTAATGCCACGCGCCATTAATTCGTTATTTCTAAAGATAGGCGTTGCTTGATAAATCACTTTTTTCCCTTGTCTAAGAGCTTGTCTAACTTTTCCTTCAAAAATAGTCTGAACTTTTTGATTAGAATAAGCTGTTTGCGTAAATAAATTTTTAGGATTATTTTGATCACCTGACTGGTTATTAGGTTCATAATTACCATTTTGATCAATTCCTGCTGAAACTGAATAGGCAATCAGATGGCCTCGGTTATATATTTGTTCCCCACTTGAACGATTAGAGTGCCACGCAGTTGGATTTACGAATTGCCTTACTCGCAAACTATCATTAGCAACATTTCTTTGTTCTAAAAAGCCAGTATTTGAATGAGAAGTTCTATTTAGATTATCTAAATTAGAATAAATAACTTTGTTAACCTTCCAAGCGTTTTTTATTAATGTTGAATGATTATTATTAACTACAACATATCCTTTTTGACCTGATTGAAAATCTAAATTAGCTAACTTTTGATAATCACTAGTTGATAATCCACCATATTCGGTATCAGCACTTGTCGCTGTAAAAGTATTTTTTGCTGAATTACTTGAACTACTAGAGTTATTAAAGGAAGTTATTGAATTAACGGCAGTAGATAAATTTCCACCTGAACTTTGGTAAATTCCCCAAAAAGCAAATGCTAATACAAAAAGAATTGAAGTAATCGGATTAAATTTTCTATTTGATGCTCTTTTCTTTCTTCTTTTCGTCATTATTACTCCTAACTTCTTGCCCAACTATCTAACATATCAAGGAAAAAACTTTCGCTAAGTCGAGAAATCTTAATTCCTTCTGATATTAACCTTCTTGCTTTTTGCAATTCAGAATTACTTTTTGAAAAGAAGTCCTTATCCCCCATGACTAAATAATCTATTGTGGAATCAACATGGTCTCTTACTTGACCGCCCATATTACTTACAATTAGCTCTAATTCTTCTTTATTAACAGTACCTGCAAAAACGACAGTTTTATTTTTTAATGGATTGCGTTTAATCAAGTATTCAAATGGAATTTCTTCGGTTAAAACACAACTTTTTAAACTATCTTTGACTTCATTTAACATCTCAGGGGTAAATTGCTTTCGGTAAATATCAAATACTGCTTTAGTATCCAATGAATCTTTTAATCCTCGATGTGCTTCTGATTCACTAATTCCTAGTCGCCGAATGCAGTCTAATAAGCGATTATGACTCTCTTTTTTAAAAAAGACTCGTGAGAAATGTAAAACATCAATATAGTTATTACTCAATTTTTTTAACTGAAATTTTTCCCAAAGATCATAAATAAAGTTCAAATCAAAGTTGACATTATATCCAACTATTACATCTCCACCAATAAAATTTCTAAATTCAGTGATAGCTTCTTTTACAGGCATCCCATTAGCTAAAATTAATGCTTCATCTATTCCATTTAGCTTAGTAATAAAGCGTGGTACCTTATTATCTTTAGGATATTTTACTAGTTGACTATATTCTGCAACTACCTTTCCATTTCTTACTTTAATACCAGCAAGTTCTGTTATTCTATCACGATATAGTGATAACCCCGTTGTTTCAATATCTAGCATTGTATAATCGTCTAAAAATGTTACAAGCTCATGCCCTTTTTTTCGTAGTTTATTAGCTAAATTTTGATTTGTGAACTCCAATTGACCGGATACTACTTTTACTGTCATTAACTTATTAAACCTTCTAATAAACTTTCACTATTACTTTCAGCTGCAATGCTTCTCTTGGCTACATCTTGAGGTAAATCGGTGATGCATAAATCTGCCGATATATAATGCCAACTTTCAAATTGACTTACTAAATGAGTAATCGGTTCTAACAATTGTGGGCTTAACTCATCTACACCTAAGCCTAATACTGCCACTTTTTTACTCTCATTATTAGTAATAAAAATCCGTAATCTTGTATTAGCATCTGTATCTGGATAAAAATGGGCAGTTAAAGGCATATGGATTTCCATTTCACTATTACAAATCTCACATTTTGGCACGCCATAAATTTGCAAATCACTTTTTAAGCCATGATTAATCCCACTTGAACAAGCCATAGTTGTCCAATCTCCAAAAATATTAAAAATCTTTTTAGAGTCAAATCCAGCATTTTCAAAAGCATGGATATAATAACTTGTTGCAATAAAGTATTCTTTTCCCTTAAGCAAAGTTTTCAAATTTTGCATCATTGAACTCGCTTGATAATTAATCGAATAATTATCAATAAATCTACGCCAAATACTCCATTGCTCATCCCAATTGCTTAATCTTCTATCTAATGCATCTCCAATAGTTTTAAAATTATATTTCTCTACTAAATCTGGATACTGGATTTTAAAACTAGCTTCATCTAACATATCGAATCCATCCAAACTAGCAAACCCGTTTCCAGCCGTAATTAAAATTGCATCTGCTTCATTTATAATTTTTCTAGCTTTCTCAAAATCAGACATTTTTTCTATCCTCATCTCTTCAAAGGTGTTTCATCTCTGCAATCATTCAAATGAACATGCAGTTTACTTATCTCAACAAGTACCTCGCTTAATTTTGCCATATTTTCAATTGTTACATATTCATATGGTCCATGAAAATTTGCGCCTCCGTTAAATAAATTTGGCGTAGGAATGCCTTTTTCACTAATAAAGTCACCATCTGTACCTCCACGAAATGGAATATGCTTAGCTGTTATGTTGAGTTGTTTATAAGCATGATGAACTAAGTTAACAACATAGGGATTTTGCTTAATTAAATCACCGGGAGATTTATATTGATCTCTCATTTCAATTTTTACTCGCCCTTTACCATATTTAGCATCAATTTTATTAGCCAAGTTTTTAAGAAATTGCTTTCTAGCTAAAAAATCCTTTGTATCAAAGCTTCTAATTATTAAGTTGACCATAGCTTGATCGACATTACCAGAAAAATCAGTAACTAAATAAAATCCATCATATCCTTTACTCTTCTCAGGTACAAAATCTTTAGGCAAAGCAGCGATAAACTCATTTGCCATTAAACCGGCATTTACCATTAGCCCATATGCTTCTCCAGGATGAACAACAGTCCCCGCAAAAGTTACTGTTGCACTCGCCGCATTAAACGTTTCATATGCAATATCACCAATATCGCCATTATCAAGTGTATAAGCAAATTCAACTGGAAAACGTTTAACATCAAATCGCGCAGCCCCTTTTCCAATTTCTTCATCAGGTCCAAAAGCTAGCCATATATCACCATGCTCAATTTCAGGATGAGAAAGTAAATACTTAGCCATCCCCAAGGCCCCGGCGATTCCCGTTTTATCATCTGCGCCAAGTAAAGTATCTCCTGAAGCAGTAAGCAAAGTATGACCAATAACTTTTTTCAAACTTGAGAATTGTTTAGAAGATAAGACATGACTCTTATCAAGTCTAATATCTGTCCCATCATAATTTTTATGAATTTGAACTTTAATATTTTTACTGTTGTAATCGGCTGTATCCACATGTGCTACAAAGCCAATTGCAGTTACTTTTTTAGATGTAGTTGCTGGAATTTTTCCTAATAAATAAGCATCTTTTGGGGAATAGCTAATTTGCGATAATCCCAGCTCTATCAATTCTTGTTTTAACAACTGTAACAATTCAACTTGTCCAACACTAGTGGGAACAGTTTCACTTTCAAAATAAGAACGGGTATCTACTTCACAATACTCAATAAACTTATCTTGGATATATTTTTGATCAATATTCAAATTAGTCGCCTCCCTTGTTTATAGATTTTAGGCTCTTTTGCTACATAAAAAAAGACGCCAAATTTTGACGTCTTTGTCTAGTATTATGCTACTAACTCTGGCTTATTTCTCGATAAGCTTGAAACAAAGTCTTTCTTAAAAGTGGATCATGAGCATAAAGATAAGTCCCATAAACTCCCCTTTTAAACAGGACATTAATCTGATTCATAAAAAGTCGTTGCTTAACTTGTTCTAATTCTTGCGGATCAAACAAATCAGCCCGCTTCTTAAAAGCCTCAGTATCAGTAAATTTGCTAGTATCAATTTGAACCTTATTAGTCCCAGGAATTTGGCTAAATGGTGGGCTCAAGATGATACCGGTATAATTCAAATCAAAGCCTTGACAAGTATAAAAAGACCCTACTTCATTAATCGTTTCTGGTATTTCAGCCCAAGGCTTACTAGTGTAATTATATTGATCCCAAGGCATTTTAAATTTACCTTCTTCAATATAATGGTTTTTACCATCAAGAATAGACGGATACCCTGTTGTCGATAAAATTCTAGATAATCCAACTTCTTGATTTCTTTTAACGATTTCTTGTCGCATTTTTTCTGCATCGTCAAACACACGAAAATCATATCCTAATCTAGCATTCTTAGGAAATGGCATAATCTTAGCCTCATCAGTAAAAGTATTAAACCAATCAATTAACTCCGAGCTAGCATTCATCCTAAATTGATGAGTTAAATGATAATCTTCATGAGGATACTGATGAGTAATTTTCTCTAATCGTTTAGTCGACCAGTATGTTTTAGTTCTCATAACTTGATATGGATCAAAAACTAAGATTACCACCTTGGATCTTTTAATAATCTCAATTAATTGATTATCATAAGTAAAATTATTATAGGCATCCCTGTGCGACAAAAGTAAATGAGCTTCATCAATAACTACAATATCAACTTGAGCCTGCTTTTTATCTAATTCATTGATGAGCGAAGTTGGCCTAGTAAAATCCTTCTTATATAATCCTGCTTCTTGCCCAGCAATCTCTTTATATACTTTCAATATTTCGGGGTGATTAACTAGAAAATAATTTTTAGTTCCATATAAATTAGAATTCTTCTCATTTCTAGCAGCTAATTGAATTTGATTAAATAAATGAGCTAAAACCACGCTTTTTCCAGTACCTGCATCTCCATAAACAGTAAAGATAGCTGGATTATCACCATTAATATGTTTTCTTGTAAAAGAGATAATTCTTTTTACGAGATTTTCTTGCTCAGTAGTTAAAGGTAAATTGACTGATAATTTTTCAGTAGCATCATTAGTTAAAATAGGTAATACACACTCTTTTCTAATAACTCAGGATAGTTTTTATTTTACTACTAAAAAAGCAGTTTCACTTAAGAAACTACTTTTCATTTAAACTAACTCGCTAAGCAAAACCTACGAATTCATTCCATTTTGTTAATATCCTTTATTAATTCTACTGTTCCTGATTCAGCTATTTCAGATACCATTAAATCAATTGGATATTGGCCATGATACTTTTTCTCATAAGCTTCAGTCACTAATTTAATAGTCTCTTTATCAGTAACAAGATTATAGTTTACTTGGTAAAGCTTTCCTTCAACAGCAACTTCTCCTCCATTGGCGGTTCCATTAAGAACCCATTTAGTTGCTTTATCTCCTTTTGCTCCGCGAATAAATAAACGATTATCTGCAACTACACACCAAACTGGATTATCTTCAGTCCAGTGTTTATCGCTATCAAATGGATGATTTTGTAAAGTTGAACTTTCATTAAAATTAGCTAATTCTTCTTTAGTCCAGGTCATATTTATATTCTTTCCTTTCTACTAATCTTCTCGCATATCTTGTTCCCAACTACCAATGGTATTAACGTTTGCCTTATCAGCCACCTCTTCTAATTGATTAATTTCTGAAGATGTTAATTGAACTTGAGTAACCGCTTTGGCATCTTTAACTTGATTTACCTTAGTTACTCCGATAATTGGAAGAGCACCCTTAGCCATTGCCCAAGCCATCGCTGTCTGAGCAATGCTAATTCCATGTTTATCACCAATTGCTTGTAAATTATTAAGTAATTCGGTTAATTGAGGCAACTTATTGTTATAGACTTGCGCTCTAACACTGCCTGCTGGGAATGGATTATCTTGATTGTATCTACCAGTTAATGCACCTTGTTCTAAAACCATGTACGCAAAAAATTCGATATTATTTTGACGGCAGTAATCAAGAATTCCTGCTTGTTCAGAAGTTCGATCAAGCAAGCTAAGGTGATTTTGTACAGCATCAAGCTTTAAACCTGCCTCGACCAAAATTTTTTGAACTCGTTTAATCTCACTTAAAGTGTGATTAGATACACCAATATGCTTAACTTTTCCACTTTTTACTAAATTAATTACCATTGGTGTCCATTTTTCAACATCAGCGTCATTATGAATCCAGTAATAATCAATGTAATCCGTCTTCAAGCGCTTAAGACTTCCTTCAAACATTTGCTCAACTGGATTTTCACTATTATCAGCCATTTGTGGTGTGAATTTTGTAGAAATAGTCAATTCCTCACGTGGCGTATGTTCCATCAAATTTCCTAAAATACGTTCAGAATTTCCAGCACCATATGCAAAAGCAGTGTCCCAAAAAGTTAAACCCGACTTAACTGCTTGGTCATATACTTCCTGAAAATGTGACTGATCATAATTATTACCAAAATAGCTATTATTATCGCCCCATGCCCATGCACCAAGGACAATCTTAGATTCTTTATTCATTAACTTTATCCTTCCTTAGTCTTCATTAATTTTATATTCTTTGAAATATGATTTATCTTCCGTTATTTCACCAGATTCATAAAGTGAAATCTTATGATTCAAACGATCAATTGACCGCTGTAAATTATGTTTCTTTTCTTCCAACAAATCCCTTTGTTCTTCTAAAAGTTCTTTTCTAGCATCAAGCGTTGCATCTCCCTTTTGAATTAAAGCTACATATTCTACCAATGAATCAACACTCACTCCTGAGTGGCGCAAGCAAATAACCATTTCTAAAAAATGTTGCATTCCATCAGTGAAATATCGATTGCCATTACTTTTACGCGGTATGTTAGGTAAAAGTCCAATTCGTTCATAGTAACGAATCGTATCAGTGGTAATATTATATTTTTTACTAATTTCAGTAATTGTTAAGTTAGCCATTTTTATCCTCCCGCTTTAGTTAATAGATATCTTATTACCTGGAGTTAGCTTCAAGTCAAATATTATTTTCAAAAAGTTCGTAGAAATTTTCATAGAACACTTTATCAAGCTGCTTTGACTCGATATTCGTTTCTTTTAAAGCAGAAATAATTTCATTTGTAGCTCCTGCTGGCTGAATTCCAAATGGTGCATCAGTTCCAAACAAGATATGGTTACTGCCATAGTAATCTAACGCTAGTTTTAAGGCACTTGGATTACCTAAAATTGCAGTATCTACATAAAATTTCTTAAAATCATCAGCTTGCTTCTTAGGTAAGATATGATTAATTCTCTCTGCAAAAAATGGAACCATACTACCTGCATGATGAACAATAATTTTTAATTTAGGATATTTTTCAAAAATCCCATTTTCTGTTAATTGAAGCATTGCTTGACCTAATTCATATTCCCAGCTGAAAACCAAATTATTATCTGGTTTTCTTTCATCGAAAACTGGATGAAGTAATAATGGCACATTATCTTTTTCAGCTTGGGCAAAAATCGGTTCAAAACTTTCATCAGCGATACTTTTTCCTAAAGCTCTTGTAAAAATCTGAGCTCCAATTAATTTATTTTCCTTGCTTGTTATTTGATGAATTATTTCAGTTGCAACTTTTAAGTTATTCATTGGTAACATAGCAACTGCAGCAAGAAATTTTTCGTTACTCATAACTAACTCATTTAATTCTTCATTAGCCATTTGACAAAGTTTTGCCGCCGTATCTGCTCTAGCAAAGTCTTCGGGATTAATATTTACTGCACTAATTACTTGCTTGACGCCTTCAGGAATACTTTCTTGTCTTTTGACAGGATCAAATAAGATAGGATTATTTACATAAGGAAAGGTGTCGGCTAAATTAGGTTCTATTTCTAACATTTTTTGATAGAACTTCTGAGGTAAAAAATGTGAAAAGACATCAATTTTCATTGCTTTATCAGCTCCTTAACCAATTTTTTATCTAATTGTATTGGTTGGAGTCAACTCCAAGTCAAGATTTTTTTCAAAAAAATAAGCAACCTCAAAATGAATTGAGATCGCTTATCTAAACTAATTAATGCTCTGAAGCTCCAGTATTTGCATCAGGTTTTTCTTCAACCTTTGGCTTTTCTTCCATCTTTTCAGCTTCAGCCTTTCTTGAGGCTCCAGTATTTGCATCTGGATCAGAATTGCGACGGTAAGTTGCACCAGTTGTAGCATCTGGGTCAACTACCAACTTTTGACCAGTGGTTTCACAGAAGTACTTAACAAATGGATATAAGTCTTGTACCCATTCGTAAATTCCGCGATAGTTACCTTCTTCATCTTCAACACGCTTGTAGTAGTGTAAAACTAATTCCTTCAAGTTACCAGTTGGAACTGGCATGTAAACATCATCATGTCCGCCTTCTTTAGTGCGAAGTGCGTGAACAACCTTTTTAGCGTTAGGGATAACATCACGTACATCTGGGTGAATTTGTCCCATTGTGTCACCAACTTGAGCAGGAACACGCTTGGCCTTCATCTTGTAATTAGGATCAGTCGGACGGTTATACCACAAAAATTGGTTATTTTCGTCAACAAAAGTCAATTCACCAAAAGTATTTCTAAGCATCCAGTTCAATTGGTTAACAGTCATTAAACCACAATCAAGTTTAACGTAGTCATCGCCTTCAGCAGCATTAACTTTCTTTGCTGCTTTATCAAGCCATTCTGGATCATCGTTTTCAATACCAGAAACGGTATATTTCCCTTTACCTTTGCAATCAAAGTCTTCTTTTAAATAATCATCAGGATTCATATCTTTTAGCCATTTTGGTTCAGCCATTGTAGTTCCTCGCTCTCTTTGTTATGTAATCGCTTTTATCATAACTTTAACGCTATACTAATTCAATATTTCATTTGATATATTTTATATTTTTCTTTTATCTTTATAAAATATAATTTTATTTAAGTGCAAAATATATTCCTTTAAATAATAAAAAAGCATCCTAAGATGCTTTTCAAGTGTTTTCTATTGTTTAATAACTTTCCGCTTTTTTGCCACAAATAATCAAAGCAATTCCGACAACTACTGCAAAAATCGGAACAATCATCGTAAAAACTGAAATGTAATTTTGTGATATAAAAAGTACTACGACTCCCCAAAATGCAGTAAACATGCCGACATCAATTAAAGAAGCAAGTTGAAAGGTCTGATATGCTTTTAAAACTAGCGCAATAATTAGCAATACCACACTAAGTAAGCCAAAGAATAGAGCAAATTCACGAAAAACGAATGCTAAAATTTCTGGAACTATTAAGGATTGGAGTAAAAAAATTAAGGCAACAATTGTTGCCATCAAGAAAGTATCCAGACTATTTAGGCGATTAAGGTAATTCTTTCTAGTTTTTTAATTGCAAAAAACCAAGAATTACACTAGCTCCCCAAATTATCAAAGGAATACCAAGCTTAAGATTTAAAATATTCATATATGTCCCTCTCTTTAAAAAATCGACGAACTTTGTTACAAAAATTGAAAGCTAACTTTCGATTAATCATAAGTTCCTTTCAATTTATCGACATTCTAACATGCACCTCTTTGACCTTCAACAATTTTTCACGCTTATTTTTTACGAAAAAAGCATGACAAAAATGTCATGCTATTTAAATTTAACAATTTGATCAAACATCTCTTTTTCATAATCGCTTATCTTATGGGCAACTTCAATAACTGCTACTTGTGGATTTTTTAGCAAGGTTTCATGTATTGCTTTTGACATTACTGGATCCAATGCACTAGTTGCCTCATCCGCCAAAATAATTGGACGCCTTGAAAGCAGAGCTCTAGCTATTTCTACTCTCTGGATTTGCCCACCTGAAAGTTTATTACCATTTTCGCCAACATAAAAGTCTAAGCCCTTGCTTTCAACCAAATCATTCAAGCCCGCTTCTTTAATAGCTGCTAATAATTCTGCTTCAGAACAAGTTCTTCCTAAGGTAATATTAAAGCGCAAACTATCATCAAATAAAAAAGGCTTTTGATTGACATAGGAATAATAATTATGTGCTGACTCCCAATTACCAGTTACATCTTTTTGATTTATTAATACTTTACCTTCTTGAGGTTGCTTTTGACCTAGCATTAATCTAAGTAAGGTTGTTTTTCCCCAACCACTTGGGGCCATTAAAAGAACTTTCTCACCTGGATTAACCTTTAAGTCAACATTTGAAAAAATTGTTCTTTTATCTGAACTAGTTTGATAACTTAAATTTTGAACCTCTAATCCAGTAAAATTATCACGCTTTTCAACTTCATCATCTAACTGATAATTAACAGCTCGTAAGCTCTTTTCCCACATAGGTACCGTTGATTTAACCTGATTAAATTCTTGAAAAATAGTAACTACTGGCGTAATAAAATTCATTGCTAAATCAACTAACATTACTAAAGTACCAACTGCTAACTTACCTTCCATCATTAAAATTCCACCAATTGTACATGGAACTATAAAACAAAAGAGTTCTGCAGCAGAATAAATGAGTTCTAATGCCCAAGCTTGAGTTAAATTCATTGACTTTAAGGCAGCTTCCATTTTAGATGCTGACTTAGTTGCCCTAACTAAGATATTATCCCTGCTATTATACAAATTAGCAGCATTCGCACCATTTAAGCTATCAGATACACTTTGTGTATAATCAGCATTGGTTTTAGTCCAAATTTTAGCCTTTTGCGTAATAATTTTGCTAGTAAAAATCTGCACAACTGCTGGTGCTAACGAGGCTACAATAAAAATCAAAGTCATTTCCCATGAATTATAAAATGCAAAACTTAAAGCACCAACAAAAGTTATACTTTGAAAAATCATATCTAATTGTGCAGTGACACGATTAGTTTCAATTTGTTTTAAATCATTAGTCATTAAACTTAAACCCTGTTTAATGTCACTATCTCCTCGATCAACTAAATAAGCAATATTTTTCTTTTTTAAATAGAGGTTTACCTGGCGGATAATTTCCATTTTATTTGCTTCATACAAGAAATTGCTACACATAAAAAATAATTGACCAACTGCTGTAATACCAGCTAACCCAACTAATTGCATCATATCTTTTTTACCAGATGAAGCAACATTAAGCATTAATTTGAGCATGTAGGCCACAAATAAAATATTGCAGGCTTTAATCGTTGCAAAAAAGATAAAAAAAAAACTTTACGTTTTTGTGCGTATTTAAGACTCATTTATTTCTCCTTAAATATTTTAACGTCCATTACATTGTAACTAATTTTAAGAGATTCTGCATTCTATCCGCAAAAATGCATTTTATACTAAAAAAAGTTAAAATTAATGTTATTATTTCATTAATATCAAAAGTATTAGTAAGGAGACACACATGAAACAAGGAACTAAAATTCTTACACTGGATAATGGCTATCATTTATGGACAAACACTCAAGGAAGCGGTGATATTCATTTACTGGCCCTACATGGCGGACCTGGTGGGAATCATGAATATTGGGAAGATACTGCTGAACAATTAAAAAAGCAAGGTTTAAATGTCCAAGTTCACATGTATGATCAATTAGGCTCTTTATACTCTGACCAACCAGATTATAATAATCCTGATATTGCCAAAAAATACCTTACTTACGAATACTTCTTAGATGAAGTTGAAGAAGTTCGACAAAAATTAGGTATTGATAATTTTTATCTCATAGGCCAAAGTTGGGGCGGATTATTAGTTCAAGAATATGCAGTTAAATATGGTAAACACTTAAAAGGCGCTATTATTTCATCAATGGTTGATGAAATTGATGAATACGTTGAAGCTGTTAATCGCAGACGCGAAGAAGTATTAACCAAAGAAGAAATTGACTTCATGCATAAGTGTGAAGCTGAAGGTAATTTTGATAATCAACGATACCAGGATGATGTTCAAATCTTGAATATTAACTTTGTTGATCGTAAACAGCCTTCGAAGTTATACCACTTAAAAGATTTAGGAGGAAGCGCAGTTTACAATGCTTTTCAAGGAGATAATGAATTTGTCATCACTGGTAAGCTAAAAGATTGGCACTTTAGAGATCAACTTCCTAACATTAAAGTACCTACTTTATTAACCTTTGGGGAACATGAAACTATGCCTATTGAAACTGCTAGAACAATGGAGAAGCTTATTCCAAATTCTCGCTTAGTTACTACTCCAAACGGAGGACACCACCATATGGTAGATAATCCTGATGTATACTATCGTCATTTAGCGCAATTTATTCAAGAAGTCGAAACTGACACATTTAACAAATAAAGACCATTTAAAAAGCTATTAGAATATTTCTCCTAATAGCTTTTTATATATAAAGATTTTATGCACGTGACTTGTAAGTACCTTCTTGCGTATTAATAACTAATTCGTCACCTTCATTAATAAAATCTGGTACAGTTACAACCAAACCTGTTTCCATAGTAGCTGGCTTACCACCACCTGCTGCGGTAGCACCCTTAATTTCGGGTTGAGTTTCTGCTACTTTCATAGTTACAGTAGCTGGTAACTCAATACCTATCAATTCGCCATCATCAGTAAACTCAAGTTGTACTTCAATATTTGGCATTAAGTAAAGAGCATCATCACCTAATTGGTCTTTAGTGATTTCATATTGTTCATAAGTTGTAGTATCCATAAAGATGTAATTATCACCTTCAGCATAAAGGTATTGTGCACCTTTTTTAGCTACTTCAACTAATTCTACTTTTTCACTTGGTCTCATTGTCTTATGAATCACTGAACCGGCACGAACATCTCTCAAGTCCATTTGCATAACTGTATTTCCCTTGCCAGGTTTGTGGTGATTACTCTTTAATACTCTCATTAGCTTTCCGTCTTGGCTAAAAATCATACCTTTTTTTAGTTCAATTGCATTTACCATAATTAATAACTCCTCTTTAAATCAAATATTTTTATACTAACTTTTCAATTACTAATTGACGGGGGCAAAGCCAGAACTTTCATCAACATATAAATAATCCAATTCATACATCTAGTATACCAAATTTAGTAGCATCTTAAATATACTGAATCAATATGATGCCCTTTTGTTTTATGTAAAACAACATTTGCTCTTGCCTTCGTTGGGGCAATAAATTCTCTTAAGTTAACCAGATTAACAGATTGCCATACTTCTTTAGCAGCATTTATCGCTTTAGTACGATCGCTGTTGGCCCAATGATAGTAATAATTATCAGGATTATCTTTATTTTGTTCCATTAATTCTTTAAAGCGACTCAAAAACCAACTCTCAATTAACTCTTCATCTGCATCAAGATAAATTGACAAATCATAAAAATCTGAACTAACAATTGTTCCATTCGGTGGTAATTGTAATGTATTAATCCCTTCAATAATTAAAATATCTGGGCTTAGAACATGACCGAATTCGTCCGGTACAATATCAGATATACCTTGAGAATATAGAGGATAAACAATATCTTCTTTTCCCCTTACTACATCTGTTAAGAAGTCATTCAAGCGTTGCATATTATAACTTTCTGGGAATCCTTTTCGACTCATCAGATTTTTAGCCTTTAGTTCATTATTTGTATATAAAAAACCATCTGTAGTCATTCTCTGAATCTTTAACTCTGGATATGTCCTTTGTAAAAGCAGACGCAACAAACGAGAGGTAGTTGATTTACCAACAGAAACTGAACCTGAAATTCCTATAATAAATGGTCGTTTAGAAATCGGTCGCTTTAAAAAATCAGCTTTTTTCTTCTCTTTTTCTTTAGATTGTTTAAACACTACCCCTATATAAGCAACTAAAGATTCATATACTTGTCGAACATCTTTAATACTTAAAACGTCACCATGTGAATTGATTTTTTCTAATTCTTCATGACTTACATTGATATTTAAATTAGGATTTAAACTTGCCCATTCTTTTCTGCTAAAGTGTGTAAAAGACTTCATAATTCACCACTCCAAATTAAAGCACTTCAAATATAAAAATAGCATAAAAAGTAAAAGCAGGCGATAATTGCCTACTTTCTTAATTTCAAAATAACCGTTAAAACAACATTTTTTCCATCATAGCTAGCATTTATTTTTCCACCAAAAACCCTTACCAAGTCTTGGGCCATGGAAAGACCTATTCCAAAGCCTCCCTTTTGACTATTATGAGATTCATCTGATCGATAAAACCGCTCAAAAAACTTATTATAATTTATACTTTTACCATCTTTAAAGCTATTTTTCACTTGCAAAATAGCATTTCTTCCTAATGATCCTTTATTCAAGTTAACACTTACTCGACCAGCTTCATCACAATATTTGTTAGCATTATCAATTAAAATATTAACCAGTTCATATAAACTTTGTTTTTCTCCATTTACAAATAAATCAGGTTCAATTTCTATATCATAATTCTTACCATCTTTTTGAATCAGACTTTTAAAACTATTAGCAGCTCTTTTTACAGAGTCAGAAAAATTAACTCGTTCTAAAATTAATTCATCTTTTTCACTCATTCTTGCTAAACTGATTAATTGATTAATTAACATCGTTAACCGCTCTACTTGTTCTTTAGTACTTTCAGTCCATTCATCACTTTTGCCTATCATTTCTTCCATTTCAGTATTTGCGGAGATAATTGCAAGCGGTGTTTTTAATTCATGACCCGCATTAGTAATAAAGCGTCGCTGTTTCTCATATGCTTCCACAATTGGTTTAATTGCTTGATTAGAAAGTAAAAACAAAATTAAAGTAAAAAAGATTAGACCACTAATTCCTAAAAAAATTGCTACTCTAAATAAATGCTTATAACTAGCGGTTATTGGCGTAGTATCAAGAAATATTGCAATCGTTTGATTAGAACTTTTACTTTTTACTAAAATAAAACGATATGGATTCGAATTAATCATAATACTACCTTCACTAGTAGTATTTTTTATAGTTCTTTTAATTAAAGAACTATTGCTAGTAATATCACTAGCTGAAATCGTAGAAATATGGGTATTATCAACTAATTTTAGCTTACCTGTACTAGATAAACTAAGAGTAAAATAGCGATACTTAAATAAAGAATCCTTATTAGAATCCGGTCCCAAGGTCTTTCGAGCAGCTTTTTGATTTAACTGGCCATTGTTTTTAGCTAAAAGTTGTAAAACATTTGTTATTTCCTTATCTGTACGGTATTGAGTCGCTAAAACGACCCCACCAAATGAAGCGAAAAGGATAATTGCCAACGACAATACTGCAACTGCGATAAATTTACGCCGAAATTTTTTAATCATCAGACCTTATCCTTTCTTTACTTGAAGCATAAAACTCCCATCTTTTTCCCCAGATATTTCCACATCAGCCCCAATGGCTTTTAATTTTTCACGTAAATATGAAACATATATCCACACAATATCCTCATCTTCGTCCGAATCTTTCCACACATGTGTAAAAATAGCCTGTGTAGAAAGTTTTTTTTCTTTATTTAATAGTAAATATTGTAGTAGTTCTGTTTCTTTATTTGATAATCTTACCGAATTTCGACTAGAAGCCTCCTGGTTTTCCACATCTAAAAATAAGTTAGCCAACTGAACTTTTTTAGTAGTATAGCTATCTTCTCGCCGCTCTTTTGAACGCAAGCGAGCTAATAATTCTTTTAATGAAAAAGGTTTTGTTAAATAATCATCAGCTCCATCATCTAGTCCTCTAACCTTATCATCTATTTCACTTTTAGCTGTCAGCATTATAATATAAGTTTTATCCCCACTTGCTCTAATTTCTTTAACAGCAGTTAGCCCATCCTTAATAGGCATCATAATGTCAAAAATCATTACATCATATGCTTTTCTTTGGGCCATTTCAACTGCTTCTTGACCATTAAATGTACTATCAACATCATATCCTTGACTTGTCATCGCTACTGTTAGAACTCGGTTTAATTGTTTTTCATCTTCTGCAAGTAATATCCTCATGATTCATCTTCCTTAATTAACTGCCGAATAGTCTGCATACTTAAATCACAGCTTGCCAACTCATCGGCTACTCTTTTCAACTCTTTGCTAATTCTTTCTGGATTTTTGATATTATGTTTGTACTTCATTTCATGTTCCAAACTTGCCCATGTATCCATCGCAATAGTTCTTAATTGAATTTCAATAAAATAATGACCTGGTTTTTGTCCCTTTATATCTTCAAAAGGAACCTCTTTTTCGATAATTAAGTGATAAGAACGATATCCATTAGGTTTAGCATTTTTTATGTAATCTTTTTTCTTAACTATGTGGATATCTTTTTTCAATTCTAATAATTTAATTACTGTATATATATCGTCAACAAAGTTAGTCACAATTCGAACGCCGATTGAATCCCTATTTTTAATCAGAGCTGATTCTGGTGTCAATGGTAGTTGCTTGCGCTGGCACTTTTCAATCATACTTTTGTCTGATTTAACTCTACCTTCAAAATGTTCATATAACTTTTGTCCATGATTTTTTTGATATTCTTCATTCATCGCAGTAATTTCTTGCCGCATATCCTCTAAAATAAGGGGCAAGTAAGCTTGATATTTTCCATAAATACTCATAGCATAACCTTCCTTATTGTTATACTTTGCATTTTAGCAGAGCTTTAAGAAAAAAGTGTGAAGAAAAAGCCATCTAAACGATGGCTTAATAATTACTTATCAATATATAAATCTTTCTTAACTTGTAAAAGAGGACTTAACTTTTCACAATAAATTATATCCAATTTATACATAGCTCGTGAAGCAATTGTATACACTAACTGACTTTCATCAAAGTTATGATAGACTTTATCACTTGCATCCCACATAACAACAGCATCAAATTCAAGCCCTTTAGCAAGATATGATGGAACTACAATTGTCCCTGGAACTAATCGTTGATTAGCTGAGGCAATTAAAGTAGTTTTTACGCTCTTTTCTTTTAATGCGGTAAAAACAGCCTTACTACTTGCTAAATCTTTAGTTATGATAGCTGTTGTCAACTTTTGAGCATCATTTTCTTTAATCACAGACATCAAACTTTCTATTTCTGCCAAAAAGTCTGCTCTCTTATAGAATGTTGGTTTCGGACCCTGTCGATTAAAGGATTCAATTTTTTCTCCCTGAACTAATATTTCTTTTGTAAATTCAGTAATCTGCTTAGTTGAGCGATACGACTTGGTCAGTTGAACAACCTCTGTTTTTTCAGGATCAAATAATGTCGATATTTGATTTAATAGGTCATGACTAGAATCCTTAGTAAAAATAGCTTGGTTTAAATCACCGAGCATTGTAAATTTAGCTCTTGGGAAGTTAAACCGTAAATAAGCAATTTGAAATGGTGTATAATCTTGAATTTCATCAACAAAAGCATATCTCATTTCATAATTGGTTCTTCGCCCTGTAATCAAATCATATAAGTATAAATAAGCACTTACATCCGTCATTTTTATTTTCTTATTCTTAAAACCAGTTATAACTTCTGATATATGCTTATCCCATTCTTCTTGTGAAAATCCATATTTAGTGAAGTCTACACTTTTGCCCACTAATCGTAGAAAATTAATATATTGCCGGCGGATATTCAAAAACTGATTATGATTAATTTTCTTATTAACTTTTTGAAGTTCCTTTATTACTATTTTTCTAGCTAAAAAACGTTCTTCTTTTTCACTTGATTCAAATTCTTGATCTGGTCGATCATATAGTTGATTCAGTTGTTCCTGACTAAGATTTTCTATTATATCTGCAACCCAAGCTTTTTTACTTTCACTAGTAATCATATGGTTCAAACTATTAACCAAGCTTTCGCGGGTCGCATCAATTCTATTAGACAATTTATAATTAGGTGGGAATGAATAATATATATCCTTTATTTTTTCTTTGCTGAAAAATGGTTTGTCTTTATCTCGGAAATAAAGATCTTTGAACACCATTCCCTTCTCTTTTAAGAGCTGTGCATAACGTGTAACAAGTTTAAAGAAATAAATTGAATCTTTAAAGTCCTTTATTTTATTATTTTTTTCTGAATTTTCAAATTGTTCAAATAAGTTTTCTACAGCTATTCCTGGCAAACGACGACTAGCAAATTGCCAGTATGTCATTTGTACCATATTTTGTTCACCCATTTCTGGTAGAACATTTTCAATATAGTCATTAAAAAGCTGATTAGGACTAAACATAATTACATTTGAACTAGTCAAATTTCCTCGATAACGATATAGAAGATACGCTATTCTTTGCAAAATTGCACTAGTTTTACCACTACCAGCAGCTCCTTGAACAAAAAGCAAGTCCGCACTAGTATTACGGATTATTTTATTTTGTTCTTTTTGAATTGTAGTAACGATTGATTTCATTTGTGTTGAAGACTTTTCTCCCAACACTTCTAATAACATTTGATCACCAATTGATTCATTGGTATCAAACATATTTTCAATATGACCATTTTCAATCATAAATTGACGTTTCTTGGTCATATTAACTTCTTGTTCACCACTAGGTGCATGATAAGTAACTTTACCTAGCTTACCATCATAATAAATTGAAGAAATTGGAGCACGCCAATCATAAATTAAAAAGTGATCATCACGATCAGCAAAAGATCCTAAACCGATATAAATAGTTTCTGGCTTTTCACCTACTTCTTCAAAGTCTACTCTTGCAAAATATGGCTTTTTTTCTAATCTTTTAAGAGTAGACAATTGCTTACTTGAATGTTGCCAAGCATTTTGTCTTTCAGCTAACATTTGTTGTTGCTGGTGAATGGATAAAGCCGTATCCATCGAAGTTGAATAGCCATCATAATCCAATTTTAAATCATCGAAAAAATGAGCATTCAAATTACGCGCTTCTTTTTCAGCAGATTTAATCGATCCCGCTAATTTAGCTTCTTTTTTCTTAATTAGACCTAAAACTTCATCTAAGTGGGCTTGTTCATATCTTTTTTCATTCTCAAAATTATTCAAAACTTTCCCACCCTTTCTAAAAATCTTGCATACTATTGTAGCATATCTAATCTTTAAGTTATAATCTGATGCATTTTAGAGTTTCTTTAACAAGCTTTGATAATTTATTCACAGCTTTTTCAAAACTTCTAGATATATTTTTAGTCAAAAATGGATTATTGTATTAATGAGGAAATAAATAAGATGAAAATTATCAATAAATTATTAAAGTTGGGTATTTGGGTTGGATTAATCGCTTTTGCTGTCCACTTATATCAAAATGATACTTCTATACAAACTGCAGCTAAAGACTCAGTAGCTTTTTTACAAACTAAAGTTACACAGTTAGTATATCCAAACAGTAAATCAAGTGCTAATGACGATCATAATTCAACTAACAACTATACTTGGTCAAGCAATAATGCTACTGTATATATCGACTTAGATAATCAAATTTTATACAATGCTGCCGTTAATGCCATTAATAGTTGGAATAGTACTGGAGCTTTTACTTTTAAAATTGTCAATTCTAAAAAGAATGCTAATATCATAATAAAGGCAATGAATGATGATTCAACTAACGCAGCTGGATTAACAAACACTTCCTACAATCCTGTCTCTCATCACTTACTCAAGGCAGTTGTTAAACTTAATGAATATTATTTGCTAAATCAGTGGTTCGGCTATGATAATCAAAGAATTGTTAATACGGCTGAACATGAATTAGGACATGCGATTGGATTAAGTCATACTAAAGAAGTTAGTGTAATGTATCCTGAGGGTTCTTATTACACAATCCAACCTAGAGATATAAGTAATGTAAAGCAACTATATGGAGAAAATAATCAATCTTCATCTAGTTCAATTAATGCAGCATAAAAATGAGGAGTAAATATGAAAAAGGTTTATATTATTCGCCATGGTCGAACTTACATTAATCACTATAATAAAATGCAAGGTTGGTGTGATACACCATTAACTAATGAAGGAATTGATGGGGCGAAAAAGGTTGCCCAAGTTCTTAAAAATATTCCTTTTGATCTAGCTTTGTCTAGTGATACTAAAAGAGCAAGCGATACTTGCGAATTGATTATGAAAGAAAATATAAATCATAATCAATTACAGCATCTGACAAGTAAGTTCTTTAGAGAACAGTTTTATGGTTATTTCGAGGGTATGGACTCTGACATGGCTTGGCGCATGATTGCGGGACCGGTAGGTTTACGTAACTTACAAGACTTACTCGATAATTATTCAATCGATGAAATAAAAGATTTAATGAAAAAATCTGATCCATATCATGATGCAGAAAACGCCCAAGAATACTGGAGCCGATTAGAACAAGGCTTAGATTTAATTCGCCAATTAGATGGGTATGAAAATATTTTACTAGTTACACATGGTTTTACCATTAGATCTCTTGTCGCGAAATATGGCAAAGGAACGTTTGATATCAAAACAGGCCCACGAAATTCATCTATTACTATGATGGAATTAACTGATACTGATACTAAAATCACTAGTTATAATCAACTTACTTTATAAAAAATAGGATTCTCCTAATAATGGAGAGTCCTATTTTTAATTAATAGTTTTCTATTTTAGAAAAATCAAAATCAGAGAACCAAACCTTAGCTTCACGTTCAGCACTTTCTTGGCTATCGGAAGTATGAATCACATTGCGAATATTATCATCTGGCCATTCTCTACCAAAATCACCACGAATAGTGCCCATCTCTGCACTAGATGGATTAGTTGCCCCAGCCATTTTATGCAATACTTCAATCACATGGGTTCCTGAAACAATTATTCCAATCATGGGACCAGAAGTCATATAGTTCAATAAGTGGGGAAAATATGGCTTACCAACACTATCAATATAATGTTCATTGAGCTGATCTTCAGTTGCATTAATCACTTTTAGTGCTTCAATTTTATAGCCACGATTTTCAATTCTAGTAATAATATCACCAACATGACCTGCTTTAACACCGTCTGGTTTAACAAGAACCAAACTATATTCATTTTGAATCATCATTTTACTCCTTCTTACAGTATACCTATCTATTAAATTAGGATACCAAACTAAGAGAACTTTGGCGATTTTCTTTAATTACTTAACCTTTTTTAAAGCAATTGACTGATACAATTTAATAGTTGCAAAGTAATAAATTAAATAAAGAAGCAAGAAAATTGTAAATGGAATCCAAAAATCTTGGTATGGCTTAATAACGATTCTCTCAAAGAGTTTTAGACCAAATAAAACATGACATAGTCCCAAAACCGCTGGCAAGAAGAACAAAATCCCTACTTCTTGATTAATAGCACTTTTAATTTGCTTATCTCTAAAGCCTAATTTGGAAAGCATTTGATATCTTATCTGATCTTTTTTAGCTCCTGTTAATACTTTAAACATTAAAGTTGATGCAAGCATTGCCAAAAAAGCAACTCCCAAAAAGAATCCCATAAACTCAAAGCCGGATACTAAACCAATTACCATTTGGTAGGCCACTGGTCGCAAAGGAACTAAGCCCTGTGAACTATCAGTTTGCTCTTCATTTAATTCTTTTAAATTGGAATAGTTTGCTCGCATGTCTTTAGTTCTTATCAATTGAAATTGCTTAACTTTTCCAGTTAATTTTTGGTATTCACTGTTTGAAACAAATTGGATTTTTTTACCAGTTTGAAGAAATTCTTGAAGCAATTCTGTCATCTGTGCTATTTCATTCTTTTTAGCGGTTAACTTCACAGTTTTCATATGTTCAATAGCATCTGACTGACTAGAAACTGCTTTTTCATCAAAAACTAGATTTACCAGAGGTGTTTTCTTAAAAGAAGATTGATTAAAATAAATCACTTTGTTAGTTTCTTTGAAATTATACCTTGCTGTTGTCTTGCCTTTAATTTCTTTTAAAAGCCGAGTAGTTTTCGCTGTTTCTTTTTGTACAACTGCATCGTAATAAGTGGTTGAGGCATATTGATTCTTATAACTCTCAAATCTCATCCCTACAGTAATTGCTCCTAAAGCAAGAGCAAAGAAGATTGAAATCGCCGCTAAAATTTGAGTATATTCTTCTATTCTGAATTTTAATTGTCCTAAAGTAAAAGAATGTAATTTTTTATAAAGTATCTGATGTCGCAATCTTAAAAAGTCAATGGCCATTCCCAAACTAGCTTTAAAGAAGAAATAAGAGCCAAAAGTAATTGTAAAGAATGAAGCGACTATGATCTTTAAATCAATATCTTTTTTTAGTAATAAAGAATATCCTGTAGCAAGTAAGCCAATCCCCAAAATTGCAAAAATAATTCTAAGGAATTTCTTTTTGGTAATCGTTACTGGAGATTGTTCTTCTTTCAGCAATTTAATAACTGGCGTTTTAGTCAACTTAATTCGATTAAAGATTGCTGCTAAAAAGAAAATAGCAATATAAAACAATACAGTATACAAAACTGCATTAAATACAAAAGATGAATATGAACTGATTTTTATTTGAATCAAGTTCAATAACATATCAGTTACAACATGACTTACCAATATTCCTAATAAAATACCTACAATCGTTGATAAAAAACCTGTAATCAACGTTTCACTAAAAATCAAATTACCTATTTTTCTCGATTTAGCTCCTAACATTAAATAGGTACCATAATCTTTCTTTCTCATACTTAATAAGAAATTATTAGCAAAATTTACATAGGCAACTGTAATAATTCCTAATAAAATAGCCCCAAAAATAAAAATATATTGAGTAATACTAATGGAGAAAGACATATTTTTTCTTAAAAAAGCTGGATTCAAAGCAAGTGACAAAAACATATAAAATATCGTACTTGAAATTACTAATCCAGAAAAAAGAACTAAATAATCTTTAAAGCGCGACTTTATGCCCGTTAATGATAATTTCCAAATCATCTTTTTTCTCCTCATTAATTTTCTAATGTACCTAACTTATCAATTAATTCTTGATAAAAATCTTTTCTTTCCTTATTCCCCTTAGCTAACTCCGAATCGATTTTTCCATCTTTGATAAAAATAATTCTTTTACCAAAACTGGCAGAGAAGGGATCATGAGTAACCATTAAAGTAGTTACCCCTTGTTCATTAAGTTCTTCCATAGTAGTCAATAATTCTCTTGCACTTTTTGAATCAAGTGCTCCTGTTGGTTCATCAGCAAGTAATATTGCCGGTTCATGAACTAATGCTCTACTTGCTGCTACTCTTTGTTTTTGTCCTCCAGATAGCTGAGCAGGATACTTATCTAATAAATCAGCTATTTCTAAACGATTGGCTACTTTCTCAACTAACGGATTTATCTTTTTAACGGGATAGTTTTGCAATGAAAGTGGCAATGCAATATTTTCGCGAACACTTAAATTCTCTAGTAAATTAAAATCTTGGAAAATAAATCCAATCTCTTTTCCTCTAAAGTCAGCCATAGCATTCTTATTCAAATTGCTAATGTCTTTTCCATTAATTTCTACTCGACCTGTAGTTGGCTTATCTAATGTTGATAATATATTTAGTAAAGTTGTTTTTCCTGAACCTGAAGCCCCCATAATAACAATAAAATCACCCTTTTTAGCTTCAAATGATATTCCTTTGAGAGCTGTAAATTGTTTTTGACCTTTCTTTCCATAAGTTTTTGTAATTTCTTTTACATTGACTAAGTTTGACATATTCTTTCCTCCTTTTTGAAATACTGTTCTATTCAAATATTACACTACAATAATAAAACGACATTGTCAATCATTTCAACTTCATTTTCACCACAAATAATCTATTAATTTGCTTCCAGTTATGAATACCCCTTAAAATAAAAATGAACACAAAGAAAGAAAGGTATCTATAATGATTGATAATCAGCCTCAAAAAACTAAAGTAGTTGTTGCTGGTGTTAACTTAAGTGATCCTAATTTTGATTATTACATGACTGAGCTTGTAAATTTATCTGAAGCTAATAATATGCTAGTAGTAGGACAAGTTAGACAAAATCTTGAGCAAATATACGGTGGTACATATTTTGGATTGGGTAAGCTTAATGAGATAAAAAACTTAGCTCATGGTTTGCATGCAACTGCAGTTGTTTTAAATGACGAATTAACACCAATGCAAATTAGAAATATCGAAAAAATAACTAAATTAGAAGTAATTGATCGAACTGAATTGATTTTAGAAATTTTTGCAAATCGTGCAAAAACTCGTCAAGCTAAATTGCAGGTTCAACTTGCTAGACTTCAATATGAACTTCCTCGCCTCCATCCTAGTGAAAACACATTAGATCAACAACGTGGTGGTGGAAGTGTTAATCGTGGTTCTGGAGAAAGTAAATTAGAATTAAATCGTCGAACAATTGATAAACAAATTACTACTATCAAAAAAGAGCTACAAAATGTAGCTACACAAGAAGAAATAAAATCAAAGAGAAGAAATAATTCTAAACTACCACAAGTCGCTCTTGTTGGTTATACTAATGCTGGTAAATCGACCACTATGAATGGATTGCTAAAAGTTTTTGGCAGCGATACTGGTAAAGAGGTATTCGTAAAAAACATGCTTTTTGCTACACTCGACACTAGCGTACGCAGAATTAATTTTGATGGAACTAACGATTTCATTATTTCTGATACTGTAGGCTTTATTTCTAAATTGCCACATAATTTAATTGAGTCTTTTAAAGCCACATTAAAAGAAGCAAGTGATGCAGATCTGATTGTAAATGTTGTCGATAGTAGCGATTCAAACATGCTTCAAATGATTAAAACTACCCAAAAAGTTCTTCATGAAATTGGAATTACTAATGTTCCAATTGTAACAGCATATAATAAAGCTGATTTAACAACTAAAAAATTTCCAGAAATTGAGGGAAATGATATTTTATATAGTGCCAAAGATAGTGAGTCAATTAAGGTTTTAGCAAAATTTATCACTAAACGTGTTTTTTCTAATTACAAGTCTTTAAATATTAAGTTGCCACTTAATGCTGGCGCCTTGCTATCCTATTTACATGAAAATGGTGATGTTAAAAAGGAAGAATATACCAATACCGGGATTTTAATTACAGTAAAACTATCTCCAAAAGACTATTCCAAATTTTCCATATACAAACAAAAAAGCGAATGACACATTCGCTTTTTTAATTTGTAATCTTAATGTAATTAATGTAACACTATTGTAACAATTAGAGGTATAATGAATATGAAAAGTTGAGGAGACACATTATGAAAAAGTATACAAAATAACAATGCTAACTAGCGTTGCCCTACTAACGTTAACACTGGCTACTAATAATCATTCTGTATATGCTGCTGACTTTAGTCAGGAAGAAAGCCAACAAGTAGTCGACTATCAGAAGCAATATCAAGCAATCGATAAATCAACCTATTCAAATCAAAATATGTATGATTCTACGCCTACAGACACTGATTCTGGCAAACTAAACTCTCAATATATAAAAACTTCTTTAGATTATATTAACTATTATCGGAAACTAGCTGGATTAAATGCTGAAACTACAACAGATTCTGCAAATAATGATGCACAATTGGCAGCTTGGGCTTTGGCAAAAGTTAACTACCCCGTTTCTAAAGATGCTCATGGAATTTTAAATACCCAAAAGCCAGAAGGAATGACTGACAGCGATTGGGATAAAGCACAATTAGCTAGTTTTGGAAATATTACATTTACCCATAATTATGACGGTTCATCAAACCCTGAAACAGATGTTAACAGCTCGTTTTTAGATAACAATAATATTGATGGTACTGCACTAACTGGACATCGGGATTTACTATTATCTGCTCGTGCGAGCAGAATAGGTTTTGGTGCAGCTATTGGGACTAATAAAATTAAATATACAGTCCAAAATGGGGTTTTTGCTGATGATTTACTAAAAAGCAATATTTGGGCTGATGTTTCATTTCCGAGCAAAGAACTTTATCCTATAGAATTGTTGCAACACGAGAACACACCTTGGTCTATTTATTTAGGAAATACAGAAGTAGTTGGTACACCAGTGATTACTATCACAGATAAAGATACTGGAAAAACTTATACAGCTACTAATGTCAAAAATCTCGGAAGATTTAATTGGGCATATGGCTATAAAACCACTATTGATTATATGCCTACTGGGGTTGAACTAGTATTAGGACATGAGTACCTAGTTAAAGTTGGCAATGTTTATTCATATAGTTTTAAATTATTTAGTCAGCTAGGTAATGGAGTACCTGTGACTAAACTTCCTCAAACAGTTACCAATCAAAAAACGAAGCCTCTCCAAATTCAAAAAAGCACTTTTGAAAATAAATCTAACATTAAATCATCTGTAAAATCACAATTAATAAAAAGCTCTAATGCAATAGCTAGCCAAAAAACATTGCCACAAACTGGTAATAAGTCTTGGCTTCTAGCTTTAATGGGATTCTTATCTATTACATTGGGACTGGCAGTAGGTAAAAAATATAATTAATTTTATACAAAAAAGGCATCTAAAAAGATGCCTTTTTTAATTTCGTTATATTTTATTATAATACACGCTTAGCAACTGATGGGTAGAAGTATTGGCTAATACTTTGCTTAATAACACCTTGACTAGGAGTAGCTGCGTGAATGTATTGCCCATTACCAACATAAATACCTACGTGATAAGGTGCACTTGCTGAACCCCAGAACAATAAGTCTCCTGGTTGTAAGTTGTTCATTGAAACGGTTGTACCGTGATTTACTTGAACATAAGTTGTGCGGCCAAGTGAAATGCCAACTTGTGAATATACATAGTTTACTAAACCAGAGCAATCAAATGCTGATGGACCATTTCCACCCCAAACATAAGCTTTACCAAGTTGTGCTGAAGCTAATGATACAACCTTAGCTGCTGATGAAGTAGTTGCTTGAGTAGTGTTAGATGCTGATGAACTTGAACCATTATTTGATGAAGCACTTACGTTTGAACTTGAGCTAGTATTTGATGAACCACCAAGAGTATACTTAGCCATAATCCATTGTGCACCACCTAAGTTGTACCACAATTCACCATTTGAATCAGTTGCTTCTGCGAAAACTCTCCAGCTTGAACCATGTGGTAAAATTTTACCAGTAAGCTCTGGATTATTATAATTGTTCCATACAGCAATACCATAGCCTGGAACATAATTTACAGTGGCAACTGAAACACGAGGCTGTGATACCTTGCTTGTTGATGAATCTGAAGAACTAGCATCAACAGTGTACTTAGCCATAATCCATTGTGCACCACCTAAGTTGTACCACAATTCACCATTTGAATCAGTTGCTTGTGCAAATACTCTCCAAGCAGTACCATGTGCTAACTTCTTACCAGCAATAAGTTCTGGATTGTTGTAGTTATTCCATACAGCAATACCATAACCAGGAACATAATTAATCTTTACTGCATATGGTAAAGTTGCAGCGTGTACAGAAGTAGGCGCATTTAAAGTGTTTACAGTTGCAACACCAGCTAATGCAAATGCAGTTGCAGCAGAAATCTTAGCTAAATTACGTTTAAAATTCATAAATATAATTTCCTCTCAAAAATCTTCGGTAGCGAGTTTTTAAAGCTACATATTTTGTTTCTCAATTAATTCAGTATTTATAATACAAGAGCAATGTTACACGAGTGTTACAAAATTAAATCTTTAGTGTTAAAAAACATTACAAAGGCAGGCTTGTATGTAACAATATCTAATTTTTTCGTAACTTAGTTATGATTTTATCGATTTTTCTTTGCGTTTCTTCTAAATTATCATTAATCAAAATATGGGAATATTTTTTTAAGCCTTCACTTAATTGGAGATCTCGCTTAAATTCGCGGCTATTAATTCTTTTTAGAATTTCAGTTGGCTCATCACCACGCTCCACAAGTCTTTCTTCTAAAGTATCTAAATTTGAAACTTTTAAGTAGATAAAATAAAACTGATTTGGTTGCAACTTTTCAACATAAGATTTCACACCAGCTGTATCTACAATTATTGAAACAATATCACTAGTTTCCCATGCTTTTTCTAAGCCTTCTCTACTTGAACCATATTGATATGAGCCATATTTAACGCTTTCAAATAAGTGAAGCTTTGAAAAACTTTCTTCAGTTTCAAAATAATAAGCTTCTTTATTTTCACCTGGCCTGATTGCTCTTGTAGTATGCGTTAAAACACGTGGAATTTGATATTTTTCTTCTAAATAGTCAGATATTGTGGTTTTTCCTGCTCCACTTGGTCCTGCAATTATAATTAATTTTTTCAAAAATAACTCTCCCCGCTTGAAATTCATTAACTTATATAATAGTATTTCACTATCGTTGAAATAAAAAGAGAGAAAAGGCGAGAAAATGAAAAAAAATGATGTAAAAATCGGAGCAATTGTTGAAGCAAGATCTCAAGAAGAATTGAAATGTCCATTCCAAGGTAAAGTAGAAAAGATTTATGAAAATTCTGCATTGCTATCAATTACTTCTTTTGATCCTAAAGATGCAGCTTCAGTTAGTGATTTAAATAATAAAATGGTAATTAATTTTAAATATTTAAAAGCAGTAAAATCACCGAAAAAGTCTGCAAAGACACCTTCAAGCAATGATGTTAAGATTTCTAAAATTGATGATGATTCATCAAATAAAAAGTAAATATTTTCTATTTAGCATAATCTGAGGTCTTAAATTAAGGCCTTTTTTTTGTTAACATAAATGTAACTTCTATGGTGAGGAGAATACCTGTGAATAACAAAATAAAAAAGAGTCTGTATTGGTTTATATTATTGCAACCATTTTTAGATTTTTATTGGTTTTATAAC
Source organism: Lactobacillus mulieris (assembly GCF_007095465.1). Taxonomy (GTDB): domain Bacteria; phylum Bacillota; class Bacilli; order Lactobacillales; family Lactobacillaceae; genus Lactobacillus; species Lactobacillus mulieris. The sequence continues at coordinate 98,320 of NZ_SDGL01000004.1, read as the reverse complement.
CCACCTCTTTCAACTATCCTACCTTTTACTTTTCCAACAATAATTCGAATCTTTGCAGTTGCAACCTTGTTGGGGATGTTTTTTAGTAAAAAATATCATTGGCAAAAAATAGGTAAGCACTGGTGGATAATAGCTTACACAATAGTTTTAATTATATATTCTGCACTTCACATTTGGCATGTCAAATCTTTTGTTAGTGTTAATCCTAATGATTACGGATATACAACTACAGGAGAAATATTTTATCTAATTAGAATGTTTTTACCTATTGTTGTTCTTTACATAACAGCTAACTCTAATACAGAAAAAAAAGACTTCGTTCGCGTTATTCAGAGCTTAGTAGCTTCAATATCAATTACTATTGTATTAAGCAATTTATTCTTAATATCATTAATGTCTTATGGTAATCAATTCATTCAAGGAAATATTTTTTCTTGGTTTAGTGGGAAAAGAATGAGCTATTTTCTTTTAGCTTCTAAGGGTTTTTTTAACTTTGCCAACACAATAAGTGCAATCTTATTTATGTTATTACCACTAATGCTCTATATACTAGTAACCCAATTTAATTTAATAAATGTTATTCTGTATATTTTTCAATCACTCGCAATGCTAGAATTAGGTACAAAAGTAGCAGCATATGGACTAATAATTTCAAGTGCTATATTTGTATTTCTTTATTTAATTCATCATTTTGTTTTTAAAAACATTAAAATCAACAATTATGCTATAAGTATTATTGTTTTAGGTACACTCGCTACCGGCTTAATTTTTCCTTTTTCCCCTGCGATTCAACGTGGTAATTTCGAAGAAAAAATTACTGAACTTCGTTCAAATAAAAAAAATCACATAAAATCACATAAACAAGTTGATGTCAGTCAAACTTTAAAAGAAGGACTTAAAAAGCATTCTGGTAAAAAAAGGGAAAAATTCTTAAAAAATTTCTTTGCTAAATACAGTGATTTTTATTCACTTAACTCACGATTTGTAAAACAAAGTTATTCATATAAATATGATCCTGAATTTTGGCTAGAAATCATAAAATTGCCCGTTCAAGATAGAATGAATAATCGCCTTATTGAGCAAAAAATGCTGAATCAAGTACTAAAAACTAACAATAATAAACTAGATAAATGGTTGGGGATTTCTTATGTTAGAGAAACTAATATCTTTAATCTTGAAAGAGATTTTATCGCCCAAACATATTCATTAGGCTTAATAGGAATGATAATATTTGTAGGTATTTACCTAGTAATATTAATCTATGCTGGATTTAAATGGATTATTAATTCTCAAAATAGATCCTTCTTAAATTCTTGCTTACTAACATCTAGTAGCTTTTTGATTTTTTCTTCATACTATTCTGGAAATGTAATGGACTTTTTAACAGCCACTTTAATTCTAAGTTTTATTATGGGCTATCTATTGAAAAGTTTAAATACTACAAAAAAGGCCGCTTAACGCGGCCTTTTTTAATTCTTAACTTCTCTAACAAAAGTAGAGTCGGGAACTCTTATTAAGTAATATCTAAGTGCGGTTCTCCCCACATGTAAGCCCAATCCATTTTGCCAAGTGTTTTTATATTTGGCCTCATAAATAGCAACGTAAGCCTTTTGATATTTAGTATCATATTTTGCTAACACTTGCTTGGAATATGGTAATTTTTGCGCCACTGTATTTAACGCTACACTACCATCAGAAATAGTTGCCCAATCACTTGTTACTGAATATTGATTTCCCTCAGTAAAGAAACTATATCTTTGATACAATTTCTTTTTTTGTACCGAATTACTAGTCACATAATATGAGCGATCTGATGCTGAAGATAGCACTAATGGCTTGTATTCAATACTTTGTTCAATCTGACTTTTTACAGTTAAACTAGGATTGTCAAAGAAACTATTTTGGATCTGTATAAAAAGACCTATTAATAATATTAATATTTCCAAAAAGTCTAATCCCAAAGTACGCCAAGTAAAATGTTTTTGCTGCATGACTATCATTTTTAAATGTCGTTTTCGGATATGATACGATATAAAAATTAAATAGCCTAAAAGAACTAACCAAACTAATATACCCAGCCAATTCCAATTAAACATAAGCTAATTCCTCCTTGTAACTTTTAGTATAAGTTACTTGGCATTCATAAAAAAGAAAAAATCATGATTAAAATCATGATTTTTTCTTTGTTTTTTCTTTTGTCTTTTTAGCCGATACAGTTTTTTCAGGCTTAACATAATTACGAACATCAACTAACTTTTGATTAATTAAATCAGCAAAATGATCCGCAATTATTTCTTCATTTAAATCATCTACTCCAGCTAGTTCTTCAATCCAAAATTTAGAAGCATTTATATATTCACTAGAAACTTCAAAATAAATTTTAACTGGCAATGGTTCGTCAGCAGAAACAAAATTTCCAATTTTTTTGTAATTGGCATATGGCAAATTAACCACATTAGTTTCTAAAATAAAACTAGCTGGTCTTTGTCCTGTTACATCAAGTTGTACATGAGCTAGAGAATTATGCTTCAATGCTGCTAAAACTTGTTTTACTAAGTTCTGACTGATAGTTTTCACTTTTGATTTAGTTAATGCCGAATATTTCTCTGTTTCAAGATCTTGAATATAATCTTCATTTTCAATTTTTTCTAGTAGGTCTTTTAATAGTATTTTCAAAGCTTAACCTCTTTAATGTATCAAATATATCTTTCAAGATTTAGATTAACTAATTACCCAATATTTATCAACTATGAATTAAATAACTTTTTCTTTATTGACTACACTTGTAAATTAACTTTTCGTTATTTAAATTGTGATTTGTCGTATAATCAGTTTACAAGCGCTTACAACAGGTGTACATTGAAGCTGTAATAGTTATTCTCCTCTAGTGAGGTAGAAAGAAAGGTCAATACTATGACAGAAAAAGTATACACTGACTACTTCTATGATGAAGCAGATTTTGACAAAAACCATTTTAGATATAAAAACTTACACATTCCAGATGGTGTTGAAGCTCAACCTTTAGCTGTACCACCTGTTTTAAAACCTGATAAAGTGGACGGCAATGATGTTTGGTTCACTATTGAATCTCTTGAAGGTGAGACACAATTTTTACCTGGTTCAAAAACTAAAACTTGGGGTTATAATGCTCCATTTTTAGGACAAACAATGGTACTTAAAACTGGTCAACATGTTCATGTCACATTAAAGAATAGTCTTAAAGAATTAACCACTTATCACTGGCATGGTATGGAAGTTCCTGGTCCATACATTGATGGAAGTTGTCATGCTCCTGTTTATCCTGGTGAAGAAAAAGAAATTGAGTTTACTGTTGAACAACCAGCTGCATTAACATGGCTTCACGCTCACCCATGTCCAAGTACAGCAGCTCAAGTTTGGATGGGGTTAGCAATGGGAGTAGTTATTACTGATGACCATGAAGCTGAACTTCCAATTCCAAAAGCATACGGCAAAGACGAATTTCCTATTGTATTACAAGATAGAGTGTTCCACAAAGATAATCAATTTGATTACCGTGCTGATTATGATCCTATGGGAGTATTTGGCGATACACCACTAATTAATGGTATCATTAAACCATATATTGATGTAACGACCCAAAAAGTTCGTTTGCTCTTCTTAGGTGGTACTAACCGTCGTGAATGGAGATTACACTTCGATAATGATTTAGTTATGACTCAAATCGCAGGAGATGATTCTTTCTTAGAACATCCTGTAAAGATGACCAAATTATTAGTTGGTCCTGGTGAACGTCTTCAAGTAATTGTTGATTTCTCAGGTTATAAATCTGGAGATGTCGTAAATCTTTATACTGATGACTTCAAACTTATTGAATTTAGAATTCATGACTTTGAAGAAGATAATTCTGTCTTGCCAGATACCCTATTCACACCGACAGATCCAAAAGTTGATCCAGATGCTCCAATCCGGAAAGTAACAATGGATGACCATGATAAAATTAATGGTAAGCAATATTCTATGCAAAGAATTGATATGAAAGCTGAAGTTAACCATGCAGAATATTGGGATGTAACTAATACTAACAGCAAGAGTCACGGTATGCTTCATCCATTCCACATTCATGGTGCTCATTTCTTAGTTGTATCACGCAATGGCCAAACTCCAAATCCTAATGAAATCGGAGTTTACAAAGACACAATTGAAGTTGCTCCACAAGAAACTGTTCGTCTAAAAGTAATCTTCCCTAAAGAAGGTCTCTTTATGTATCACTGCCACATCATTGAACACGAAGATGCTGGTATGATGGCAAACATCTTAATTGTTGATCCAACCAAGCCAGAACCACATTACGATTTAATGGATATGGAAACCTTAACTAAAGCATTTGCGGAAGAAAAAGGAATTCCAGAAAGCGAAGTATTCATGCCAGGTATGTGTACTGAAGGCTACATGGATCATTGTCATGATGATGCAAATAGCGGAGCTAGTCATCATTAAAGCAAATAAATAGTTATTAAAAAAAAGACCTGCAATGCAGGTCTTTTTTCTACCAATTTCCACCATTATCATATTCACTAACGTTATTATTGTAAGTTGTATTGTAATTACTACCAGAATCAGAATTAACTGCAGAATCACTATTAGCTGGAAATACTTGGTAATTAGTAAAGGCGTTAGGATTTGTCCAATCAATAGCATTATATTTTTCATTTAAACGATTCTGCCTAGTTTCTTCATTGCTAAGTTTTTGCTTTTTCAAACCTAAGTTAGTTCGAGTATAATTTGAAACTCTCTGTAATTCACTCGTTGAAGCAACTTGAATTGAGGCGCCATCAATCCAAGCATCGTGGCCATGAATATAGTCACTCTTAATATTATTTGCTACAGAACGATAATTAATAGCGATAGCCATCATATCACTAAAAGTCATATTAGTTGTCACGTTTTTTGAAAAAGCTTTTAGGATTTTTTTATAGTTTGAAATGCTATTTAAACTTAAAGCATTTTTGACAATTGCCATGATAATTTGTCTTTGGCGCAATTGTCTTCCATAATCACCACGAGGATCTTCTTTTCTCATTCTTGCGTAATCTAATGCTTGTTTACCATTTAAATGCATTTTTCCTTTCTTGAAGGTGGTATTATAAGTGAACGAAAATGGTACTTTAACATCTACTCCACCTACAGCATCCACTAATTCTTGCAATGCCTTCATATTAACTTCCATGTAATAATTAATTGGAGTATTAAGCAAGGCCTTCGTAGTTTTCATTGCAGCTTTATTACCACCTACTTGATAAGCTGAATTAACTCTAAACATAAAGTATTTTCCATTATCGCCCTTTATATCAGCCAACAAATCTCGTGGTATTGATGTCAAAGTGGATTTTTGAGTCTGTGGATTGGCCGTCGCAAGAATCATAGTATCAGAATTTCCTTGATCATGACGATTTTCAATTCCTTGATCTACTCCCAAAATTAATACCGAAATAGGTTGCTTATTAGTAATCTGAGTAGCAGGCGTACCACCTTGATAAGTATTTCCCAACGCTGCTTCTAAATTAAAGTAAAAATGGCTCCCCCATGTTGCCACAAATCCAACAACAAGAAAAACAATTAAGGTCAGAAGCTTTTTAAAATTTTTATTACTAGCGATCTGTTTATTTGCAGTAAAAAATTGATTTCGAGATAGTAAACGCCCACTGCGTTGCTTGAAGCGATATTCTTCCCGACTATCTGGATGATTTTTCGTCATATCCAATTCTCCTCAACAAACTTATATTTAAATTTTGCCACTTTTTGTTTTAAAACTATACTTTTTTGTGTAATTTTAAGGCTTTATTTAAGATAAAAAGACGTTTTTTTGTAAAATCTACAAATAACACGCTAAAATAAACTTATTCAAATCACGGAGGAATTTTATATGGTATTACCTACAAGAAATGAAGTCCCCAAAGAGTTGACTTGGGATTTAACACGAGTTTTTCCTACTGATCAAGCTTGGCAAAAAGAATTTGAGTCAGTAAGCAATGAAATTTCCAATCTAAATAACTTGAGTGCCATCATTACTAAATCTGGTAATGATTTATATTCAGCATTAACCCAAATTTTTTCAATTGATCGCCGTCTAGAAAAAATTTATGTTTATGCCACGATGTCTAGAGATGTTGATACTAGCAATAATCATTATTTAGGTTTTGCCGCAATGGCAGAAGATTTGGCAAATAAATATAGCTCAGCTATTAGCTTCATTAATCCAGCTATTTTATCTTTAAGCAATCAAGTCTTAAAAGAATTTGAGCTACAAGAACCTAAATTATTAAATTACAAACACTATTTAGATCAGATTACTAATAAAAGAAATCATACTCTAGATGCGCAATCTGAACAAATTATTGCTGCAAGTGGTGCTGCTCTTGGTTCATCAAGTAATACTTTTAATGTGCTAACCAATTCAGATCTTGAATTTGGTTATACAACTGACAATGATGGCGAGATGGTTCAATTAACTGAAGGATTATATAGTCAGCTTATCCAATCACCAAAAAGAACCGTCAGAAAAAATGCTTTCGAAACTCTTTATGCAAGCTATGGTCAATTTCAAAATACACTTGCTTCAACTCTTTCAGGCAATGTTAAATCACAAAATTATGTTGCATTAATGCATGGTTACAATAGTGCGCGCGAAGCAGCTTTAGCACAAAGTCACATCCCTGTTTCCGTTTACGATAACTTAATTAAAGGGGTTCATAAACATCTCAATTTACTCCACCGTTATATGAAATTAAGAAAAAAAGTTTTGGGATTAGAAGAACTAGAAATGTATGATCTCTATGTTCCAATTACAGGAACCCCATCTTTATCCTATAGCTATAGTGAATCGAAAAAGCAAGCACGAGAGGCATTAAGTATTTTAGGGAAAGAATACCTTGATCAAGTTGATTATATTTTTAATAATCGAGTAATTGATGTTGTGGAATCTAAGGGAAAAGTAACTGGAGCATATTCAGGTGGTAGTTATGATACAGATCCTTATGAATTGCTTAATTGGACTAATGACTTTGATGCTCTTTATACTTTAGTTCACGAAACGGGCCATTCTGTACATTCTGCTTTCACTAGAAAAAATCAACCTTATATCTATGGCGAATACCCTATCTTCTTAGCAGAAATAGCATCAACTACCAATGAAAACATTCTAACTGAATATTTATTAAGTAAAGCAACTGATCCTAAAATTAGAGCATTTATTCTTAACTACAATTTAGAAGCATTCAGAACTACCCTTTATCGCCAAACTCAATTTGCTGAATTTGAACAATTTATTCATGAGGCAGATCAAAGCGGAGAACCACTAACAGCTGAAAAATTGAATTCTTTTTATGGTGAATTAAATCAAAAATATTATGGAATCGTAGAGCCTGGCAGTGATATCGATAAAGAATGGTCAAGAATTCCTCACTTTTATTACAATTTTTATGTATATCAATATTCTACGGGATTCGCTGCAGCGGTTGCTTTAGCTAAGAATATCGTTCATGGCACAGAAAAACAAAAAGCAGACTATCTAGCATTTTTAAAAGCAGGTTCAAGTGAATATCCTATTGAGATTATGAAAAAAGCTGGTGTCGATATGACAACGTCAACTTATCTTGACAGTGCCTTTTCAGTCTTTGAGCAGCGCTTAAACGAACTAGAAAAATTACTATAAAAACAAAAAACAGACTATTAACCTGTAGTAAATTACCAAAATTAAATTTCATTTTGGATGAACTACAACTTTAGTCTGTTTTTATTTTTATAACCTTATCATGCCAAAAATTAATCCAATCAGATACAAAAAAATGCAAATAACTCCTAAATAAAGCCCTGCCCATTTTAAAGCATCTTTTAAAATAATTCCTTCTTTTCCTTCTAACTTAACTCCAGTAGTTGCAACCGCAATTGATTGTGGTGAAAGCATATTACCTGCTGTTGACCCTGCCATATTTGATGCAACTAACCAGTATTTATTTACCCCTAAATTTTTAGCCGCAGACAATTGTAAATCTCCAAATAAGACATTAGAGGAAGTATTCGATCCTGTTGCAAAACTCCCAATTGCACCAATAATAGGAGCAAAAAGTGGATATATTGGTCCTAACCCCTTTACTAAGCTAGTTGCCAGTGTCGTTGTCATTCCAGAATAATCCATTACTTTAGCTAATGCTACAATTGCGCAAACCGTAATAATGGTTTTCCATATGCTTTTTAAAGTCAAAATCAAAATCTTCAACTGTTCCTGCAATGATACTTTTTGAACTAATCCACCAATAATAGCCGACAATAAAATAATAGTACCTGGTGATACTAGGTAAGAAAAAGTTTGTCCATTATCTTGGCCTGGATAAATCTGAAAACCAATTTGAAAATTATTCAAAAAGTTATTAATCTGTGGAAAAAGCGGTGAAGTAACTAATACTAATGAAAAAATCAATATAAATGGTGCTGTTGCAACTGCAATTTCAGTTAAAGTATGTTTTTCTTGTTTAACAGATGACTTGTTTTTCCTTTGAGCCAACATTATTAAGACAATTAAAGTCGCTAATGATGCCACAATTGTAGGTAATTCTGGTCCTAATAAGTACGAAACCACTAGTTGAACGATTCCATATACTAGCCCAGCTGTTAAAGGATAGTACCATATTTTCTTTAATTCCTTAAAAGATGAATCGACTAATAAAACTAACAAAAATGGCACTAAAATACACAAAAGTAATAATTGTAAACTAACAAATATAGCTAAAGTTTGAGAATTTAACTTTGTTACATCTGCCAAAGTAATTACTGGAAGACCTACTGCTCCAAAAGAAGTGGTAGCAGTATTAGCTAATAAACTAATAACAGATGCTTTAATCGGCTTAATATTAAAAGAAATCAAAATACCAGCAGGAATCGCAACAGCTATTCCAAAACCCGCTACAGATTCTAAAAATGCTCCAAAAGCCCAACATACTAATAAAACTAATATTCTAGGGTCAGTAGATACATGGCTTAGGGCATTTTGAATAACTCGCATATTTCCTGAATAACTTGCGCTATTGTAGGCGAATAAGGCTGCGACAACAACATATGAAATTACTATCAGGCCCATTGTCGCACCATCTAAAGCACCTAAAAAAGTTTTAGTAACAGTTAATTTGCCACCTAATATTGATAATAATACAGTCAATGCTAATCCAATACTTGTTGCTTTAACAGCTGGCATTTTAAAAACGCCTAATGAAATAATTAGCCATATAATTGGTAACAAGTCTAAAAATAACTGTATCAGTGAATTCATCGCATAACCTCCAGTATAAATATATTTTTATATTATCATATAGTATTTATACGGACCAATTATATGCTCAAAAAAAGCTCGCTAATGCGAGCTTACAATCAATACTTTAACATTCCTAATATTATTCCAAGACCAAATAAATATAAGCAAATTATTACCAAATAAAGACTAAACCATTTAAGAGCTTGCTTTAGAAGTTCCCCTTCATGTCCTTCAAGCCCAGTAGAAGCAGTAGCGACAGCTATTGATTGTGGAGATATCATTTTTCCAGCTGTTGCACCTACCATATTAGAAGCAACCACCCAATCAACATTTGCTTCCAGTGATCGAGCTGCTGATAATTGTAAGTTCCCAAATAAAACATTAGCAGAAGTATCTGATCCTGTTATAAAAGTTCCAACTGCACCTATTAAAGGAGCTACTAAAGGATATACAGGCCCCATTAAAGCAACTAAACTAACTGCCAAAATATTAGTCATTCCACTATATCCCATGACTTTAGCTAAAGCGACAATTGTACAAACCGTTAGAGTCGTTTTTCCTAATCCCTTAATAGTAGTAATAAAAATTTTCCCCAATTGTTGTAGCTTAATTTTTTGAATTAAACCACCAATTATAGTTGCAATAATTATCAGTGTCCCAGGTGATGCTATATACGCAAATGAAAAACTCCCCTTACCAATCGAAAACTTAATAATAAAGTGATTTAAGAATTGATTAATGCTAGGAACAAGGGGAGAAGCCATTAATACCAATACAAAGACTAAAATAAATGGTGACATCGCTCTAAGTATTGGATTTAACGAATGGCTTTTCATTTCTAGATCTTTCGCTTGTTCTTTATTTTGATTTTTTAATTTTGCTAAAGAAATTGTCACTACAATACTAAAAATTGCACCGACAATTGCAGGGAGCTCAGGCCCTACAAACTTTGCAACAATAATCTGAGGTAAAGCAAATGCTAACCCTGAGGCTAAACATATCCCTCCAACTCCTTTTATTGCCTTTAAATTATTTTCAACTAAAACAACCAACACAAAAGGTATCAATATAATCAATGGTAATAATTCAAAAGTAACATAAGCTGATAATTCATTGCCGTTTATTTGAGTAAGATTCGACAAAGTAATAACTGGAAGTCCAATGGCGCCAAATGCTGTAGGAGTAGTATTAGCAATTAAACATATTACACTCGCTCTGATTGGATCTATCCCAAAAGCTATTAAAATTCCTGCAGGAATTGCTACTGCAGTTCCAAAGCCTGCTATAGCTTCTAAAAATCCACCAAACCCCCAAGCAATAATTAGTACCAATATACGCCTATCTGTAGAAATCGAGCTCAATAAATCTTGAATTATCTTAATACTTCCTGATTGATTAGTTACATTATATGTAAATAATGCTGCGACAATAACATAAATAATTGGAAATAGTGCCATCAAAACACCTTCTAAGGCTGCATTGAAGATATTAGTAACAGGCATTTTGAAACTGAACTTAGCTAAGATAATTGTTATAATTAGACCAATTGCTGTTGCCTTTGTGGCTGCCATTTTTAAAAAGCCAAGTGACATAATTAGCCATATAATTGGTAGCAAGGCAAAAATAAATTTAATCCACATATTTGCATTCATAATGCTGCCTCCATATTTCAACTCTATAGGCTAATCATACCATGAAAGCGCTTTATTTATAAAGTGAAAAGTATTAAAAAAAACGGCGCTAATTGCGCCATTTCAATGTTTATCTTTTCACAATCTTTGCTAAATATACTGTTAAATATACTAAAACTTCAATTACTGAAATGAAGAAAGTAACTGGCCAATTGGTAATAAACCCTAAATATAATCCAACCCATACGCCAATTAGTGCCAAACCTACAGACCAAGCTATCATAGCTGAAATTGTTTTTCCCAGATACCTTGCAGTTGACGCTGGTAAAGTTAGTAAAATAAATACTAATAGTGAGCCGACAACTTGAGAACCAACACTTACCGCCATAGCCATTACAATTAAAAATATTATTCCTACTAAACTAACATTTACATTGTGAGCTAGGGCACCAATATGATCAAATGAATCAAAGTTTAATTGGCGTTGAATTATAGCAATAATTATTAAAACTAATAAAGATAATACAGTTAACTGAATTACCCCTTCTAAGTCCACTCCAATAATACTTCCGAATAAAATATTAGTTGCATAGCGACTATTAGATCCTGCTAAAGATAGAAATAATACTCCTAAGCCAATAAATAATGCACTAATAGCACTAATGGAAGATTCTTTTTGATTGGAATGGATCGATAATTCACCCACTCCTAAAGAGCCTAATAATGTAAATAAAAGCATCCCCCAAAGCGGATTAATTCCCATAAAAACAGCAAAAGCTGCTCCCGCAAAGCCAATTTCACTCAAAGTATGAGCTAAAAAACTAAAGCTTCTCGCTACAACATAAACACCTACTACACCACAAGTAATTGCAATAAAGGTAGAAGCCCAAAAGGCGTAGCGCATAAATTCATATGCAAACATTATTCATACGCCTCCTTAGTTAACTGGCTAATTTTATTATGTTCTAAATTTTTATCCTTAAACAATAAATAGTCCTTCATGTACTTCTTAGCTAATGGAATATCATGTGTTGTAAACAGGACTGTTAGGCCATGTTTTTCATTTAGATGTTTAATGAGTGTCATCAATTCTTCTTTAGCTACTGGATCTAAACTAGCAGTAGCTTCATCTAAAATAATAAAATTGGGTTCATCAAGCAAAGCTTGTGCTAGATATGCTCTTTGTTTTTGTCCACCACTAGCTTCACCCATCCGTGTATTTTGAATTTCTAATAAATTGGTTTCCTTTAAAATATTATCAACTCTTTTTTTGACAGATGCTGACTTAAATAAAGGAGTATTCAGCTCAATAAAAGCCCTGATGCTTAATGGATAGTCTGAATCAATATTTCGAAATTGAGGTACATAACCAATCTTAGTATTCTGAGAAAATTTAAAAACACCAGCAGTAGCTGTTAACATATTCATCAAAATACGAATCAAGGTAGTTTTACCTGCACCATTAGGTCCCAGTAAGGCCGTCATTGAACCTTTTTTTAGCGCAAAATTTAAATTTTCAAAAACAGTTTGTTCATCAAATTTCATTGTTAAATTTTCAACTGTTAAAACTTTTGCCATTACTACCTTCCTTTCAATTAATTTTTGATTTTTATTTGATAATTAAAAATCTTATCAGTATATTCCTATTTACTCAATAATGCAATTATTTTTCTTTGGACACTACTATCATCACTTGAACCAATTAATTCATCAGCAGCTTCTTTAGCAACTATTTGAGCTGTTGACGTAGCAAAGCTTTTGCCAACATATTTAAGCATTGCAACATCATTTCCACTATCACCAAAAGCTACCATTTCTTTAGATGAAATTCCTAATTTCTTCCCCAAAAGTTTAAGTCCTACAGCCTTATTCATATCAACTTTAGAAACATCAATAGTAAATTCAGACCCCGCAACAAAGCCTAATTTAGGGAATTTTTCTTTCATTTCAGTTACCAGGTCTAAAACATTATCATGTAAAATCACAAAGCTCATCTTAAATAATCGGTCATCTATTTCATCAAAAGAGTTCACTGCTTGCAGTTTATGGTAATATTTTTTCATTTCTTGATAAAGTTCATTACCATCACTCTTTAAAACATAAGCGCTATTCAAGCCCGCCCATACGACGGGATATTTATATTTAATACAAGCTCTTTGAATTTCATTAATTTCTTCAATAGTTAAATCTTCAATTGCTAAAATCTGATTTCCCTTGGCAACTAAAGCACCATTTTCAGCCACAAAATATAAGTCATTAACATTATTGGGAAAACGAGTTTTTAAGTTATCATATTGATTACCGCTTGCAATAACAAAGTTAATATTATTTTTCTTCATTAAGGCAATATCTTTTTCAAAAAGATCTACATCATATTTTTTATCAGAATTTAGCCACGTACCATCCATATCTGTCGCAATTAATTTGATCATAGTTATCCTCCTGCTTACTTTTATTCTATCAAAAAAAGACACTATCTTAATTGATAGCGCCTAATTTATTTAAATTGACATAAATTATTTGTTTACTGGCTTTTTCCAGAATCCCAAAATAACAGCTGCAACAATTGAACCAATAATTACTGCTAAGAAGTAACCAGGGATATTAGTTGCGAGTGGGGATACCCAGAAACCACCGTGAGGTGCAGGAACACCTACATGTAATAAACCAACTAATGCACCAGCAATAGCTGAACCAATAACACTTGAAGGAATTACACGACTAGGATCTGCAGCAGCAAATGGGATAGCACCTTCTGTAATGAATGAGAACCCTAAAATCCAGTTAGTAATACCAGCTTTTCTTTCTTCATCAGTAAACTTGTTCTTAAAGAATGCACTAGCAATCGCTGTAGCAAATGGAGCAACCATACCACCAACCATAACAGCAGCCATTAAAATAGCAGCAGTCTTAGAGTTAGGATCATTAGCAAAAGCACCTGAAGCAAAGACATAAGCAGCTTTGTTAAAAGGACCACCCATATCAATTGACATCATACCTGCCAAAATAGCTGTAAGTAATACTAAATTACCAGTTCCTAAGTGATTTAAGAATGCAGTAATACCTGCATTTAATGCACCGAAAATCGGATTAATGATGAAGAACATCACTAAAGCTGTAAGAAGCAATGATAAAATTGGGTAAATAAGCATTGGTTTCATACCTTCAACTGACTTAGGTAAGCCTTTGAATAACTTCTTAAGACCTACCACAATGTATCCAGCGATGAAACCAGCCGCAATACCACCTAAGAAACCAGCTGCAGAATTAGCGCTGTGATTTACACTAGCAACATATGCTCCGCCAAATGAACCCTTGTAAACAGTTGCCATAAAACCGCCGACGAAACCTGGCATAAGTGCAGGCGCATCACCAATTGCTTCAGCAATATAAGCGGCAAGAACTGGTACCATGAAAGCAAAGGCCATACTACCAGCATTGTTTAAGAATACAAATGCCTCTGTCTTAGCTCCACCCATGTATTGTTCAACTAAGAAGGAGATGGCCATTAAGATACCGCCACCGATAACGAATGGAAGCATATGACTAATACCATTCATCAATTGTTGATATATAGCATGAAGGCCACTTGCTTTTGCTTCACTTGCTTCTTCGCTATTACCACTATCATGGTATACGCTACCCTTACCAGCTAAAATATCTTTAACCAATTCTTCTGGCTTGTTAATACCATCAACAACTGGACCAGCAATCAATTCCTTGCCATCAAAACGGGCCATCTTAACTTTTTTATCAGAAGCAATGATAACACCTTTAGCACGCTTAATTTCATCAGCAGTTAATTCATGCTTAACACCTTCTGAACCATTAGTTTCAATTCTAACTTCAGCGCCTAACTTTTCACCAGCCTTAATCAAAGCTTGTTCAGCCATGTAAGTGTGAGCAATACCATTAATACATGCAGTTACCCCAACAATCAATGGCTTGTCACTTTTATCTTCTTTTGCATCTTCGGCTTTCTTAGCTGCTGCTTTTTCTGCTGCTGCTTTTTCTTCAGCATCCTTAGCATCTTCTGCAGCAGTAAAAATATCAATAATTTCTTCAGGCTTAGTAGCTGCTTTTAATTTAGCAATTAAATCAGGATTTACAAGTAAACCTGAGAGCTTAGCTAATGCTTGCAAGTGAGTATTATCTGCACCATCTGGAGCTGTAATCATGAAGAATAAGTGAACTGGTTGTCCATCTAATGAATCAAAGTCAATGCCTTGATCACTCTTAGCAAATAACACACGAGCTTTATTAATACTCTTATTACGTGCGTGTGGCATCGCAATTCCTTCACCAATACCAGTAGTTGATTGATTTTCACGTGCCCAAATAGATTTTACGAACTCATCTTTATCATTGACTACGCCAGTAGCAACTTCCAAATCAGCCATTTCATTAATAGCTTCTTCTTTATTAGTTGCCTTTAAGCTCATAATCATTGATTCAGGGTTTAAAATATCTTTAATCCGCATGCTTTTCCCCTCTTTTTCTAGATTTTTAGTTTTTATTTTACTTCTTCTACCTTAATTTGTGGTAAAACTGCATCAATTTGGCTCTTAACTGCAATATCCTTAGTGAAGGCAGTAGCAGCACCACAAGCCATCCCAATTCTAAATGCTTCAACTGAATTTTTAGTTTCGAAGTAAGTTCCAACAAATCCAGCAATCATTGAATCACCAGCACCAACTGAATTCACAGCAACTCCCTTGGCACCAGCTGCATGATATACACCATCTTGAGTTACCAAGTAGCCCCCATCTTTAGCCATAGAAATCATGACATTTTGAGCGCCCATATCAAGTAACTTCTTAGCATAAGTAAGCATTTCTTCATTAGAATTGAAAGTTACACCAAATAAATCAGCCAATTCATGGTGGTTAGGCTTAATAACAAGTGGCTTATATTCCAAAGTATCAAGTAAAGCTTGACCAGTTGTATCTACAACAAATTCAGCACCAGCTTCTTTGATAGTTGGAAGTAAATCTTTGTAGAAGTCCGCACCTAAACTTGGTGTTAAACTACCACTCATTACAACGATGTCACCTTCGTTTAAATCTGCTAAACGTGACTTAAATGCGGCAATTTCTTGTTCAGTAATTTGTGGTCCTGCAGCGTTAATTTCAGACTCAACTTCAGCATGAATCTTTACATTAACTCTTGTTGTATCAGAAATTTTTACAAAATCACTGACAATTTGTTTTTGATTAAGTTGACGGACAAGCTCTGTTCCTGTAAAGCCACCAACAAATCCCCAAGCTGTATTATCAATTTTTAACTGATTTAAAATTTGAGAAACATTAATTCCCTTTCCACCTGCTAAAAATTGGCAATCATTAGTCCGGTTAACTTCACCAGTATTTACTTTTTCGAGTTGTAATACGTAGTCAAGTGCTGGATTAACTGTAACTGTATATATCATTTAGTCAGCCTCCTCATAAACTAAATCATCTGGTAATTTATTTTTTTGGTCAGAAGATAATGGATTGGTAATCAAGGTCACTTCAGAAACATGAGCGAATTTAGCAAAATGCTCATCAAATAGCTTTGCCGAATCCATTAAGACAAAGACTTGTTTCGACTGCAATAGCTCTTGGCGTTTAATAGCAGCTTCGGAAGGATCTGGGGTAGTAAAATCCCCCATCTTACTCAAACCATTTGCTCCTATAAAAGCAGCCGTAAAATTTAAATTTGAAAGTTGCTTAATTGCAATCTCCCCTACAATAGCATGAGTTTGCTTTTTTAACTTTCCTCCTAAAACTCTTGTAGGGATATCCTCTTTAAGAAGTTCAACTGCTGTATCTAAACTATTCGTTACTACTGTTAAATCAGCAACTTCTTTTAAAAAAGGAACCATTTCATATACGGTAGTTCCAGCATCTAAAAATATATAAGATCCTGGTTTCACAAAATTTTGAACTGTATATCTTGCTATTTTTCTTTTTTGTTCAACATTAATCGTAAAACGAATATGTTGAGCAATGTCTCTTATTGATCTATTCACTGCTTGTGCTCCACCATGAACCCGTTGCAGCAAACCTAATTGATCCATTTCTGACAAATCACGGCGAATAGTTGATTCTGACGATTGCGTCAATTTGCATAAATCAACAACACGACAGAAATCATGCTGATCGACGTAATTCTTTATCATCGATTGGCGCTCTTGTGTCAGCATCTTTTTCACCTCGACTAATATAGTAACCGCTATCTTAGTCAAAAGCAATCATTTTCACTCATTTTCAGTCATTTTTCGATAAAAATTTTTCAACCACAAAAAAAGAATATATTCTTTAAGAAATATATTCTTCAGATAAATATCAGTCTTGATATAAGTACTTACTTACCGCCTTATTAACATCCATACCATTTCTAATCTTTAAAGCTAATTCAATTGTTACATCAGCTAAAATAGATTGTGGATCAATTACATTATATGGATGATTAGGGGCTTTTTCTTGCGCTAAAGATAATTCAGTACAACCTAGCAAAATTACATTACAGCCATAATCATCATGCATTTTCCGTAAAATTCTATGATATAGCTCACCATCAACGTAACCATTTTCTTTAATGTCACTATAAATCAGTTCATTTACTAATGGCTGAATTTCATTACCACCTAATTCAACTTTTCTTCCATTTTTGACAATGCTATTTTCGTACAACTTATCAAAAATAGAACCTTCTGTAGCTATTAATCCTATTTTTTCTTCTTTAGGAAATTTTTCCATAAAATGATGTACTGCAATATCCATCATATTCAAAAAGGGAATATCAGTTAATGCGGCTAAATCATGATAAAAGTAGTGAGCCGTATTACATGGCATTACAAAAAAATCAGGCTTTAATAAAGATTGTTTTTCTACATCATCTTTCAATGCAAAAAAGAAGTTTTCTTTAGTATGATCTTTAATATAAGCGGTTCTATCAGGAATCTGGGCATCATTTACTAGGATATAGTTTAAATAATCTTGATCCTTGCTAATTTTTACTCGGTGATTAATTAAGCGAACATAGCTTTCTGTCGCAATAGTTCCCATGCCACCAAGAATAGTAAAAAAGTGTTTCATCCTAAGCTACTTTCTATCGATTATTTTTCTAATTCTTTGATTGCATTTCTAGCTACAACAATATCAGATGGATAAGGCGTATTTACACCTCTAATTTTTTGGAACGGATCTGCTCCTTTACCGCAAATTAATACGACATCATTTTTACCAGCCATACTAATGGCTTCACGTATTGCTTTTTCACGATCAAGTTCAATAGTTACATCGACCTTTGCATGATCAATTCCAGCATCAATTTCTTCTGCAATATCCATCGGATCTTCAAAACCGGGATCGTCAGTTGTAAGAAATGCCTTATCAGCAAATACACTCAAACTTTGACTAAAGCCTGGTCGACGGCTTACACCCTTATCGCCAGGAGCTCCTACAACGACTATAATTTTAGGATTGCTAAATTCTTTCTTCATAAATCCCATTAGGGCCATCATACTTGCCTTGTTATGAGCATAATCAACCACAACTAGGCCATGATTCTTAGTCTTTTCAGTTTCCATTCTACCTGAAATAGTAACATGTCGAATACCTTCTGAAGCATTCTCGTGATTTGCTCCACCAAGTCCAGCACCAATAATAGCTGCTGTACCATTGATTTCATTAAAGTCACCAATCATATCTAAAGTATATTCGCCTTCAATAGCTAAATGCTTTGCCTTATCACTAGCACAAAATAGTTGGAATTTAGTTTCAATTAAGTCTGTTTCTTCAGATTTAAATAAAAAGTCAACTGGTACTTTTAAATCTGGATTTTCATAACCTTGTCTACTAAAGAGATAAATGCTATCTGGATTAGTTGTAGTTGTTGCAGCGGCATAAACTTCTGGAAAATGATCAGTTTCTGCATTAATAATACACTTACGTGAATTTACAAGTAATTGCAATTTACAGTGTAAATAATCTGCAAAATTAGGGTGTTCATTAGGTCCAATATGATCTGGTGTAATATTCAAAAAGAAACCTAAATCATAAGTTAAACCAAAAACTCGATTCTTTTTATAAGCTTGTGAAGACACTTCCATAACTAAGTGGGTCATTCCGTTATCTACTGCTCTACGCATATTACGGAATAAGTCCAAAGATTCAGGAGTGGTTAAGCTTGATTTGAAGGTATCTTCTGGCTTAGGTCCAACTACGTCATTAACTGATGAAAATAGCGCTGTTTTTCCGCCATTCATCTTATCAAAAATTCCTTTTAAGAAATAAGCAGATGTAGTTTTACCCTTAGTACCAGTAAATGCAACCAAGAATAAATCATCTTGTGGAAAGCGATAAAATGCAGCTGATAGCAAAGCCATTGCCTTAGTAACATCCCTAACAACCAAAGCATGCATGCCTTTTCCCTCAGGAAATGGTTGTTCTGCTACATAACAAGTAGCTCCATTATCTTTAGCCATAGACAAATAAGTTGGTCTAAAGCCAGCTCCTTTACAAAAGAATAGCGTATTAGTTTGAATATCACGTGAATCATAAGAAATGTAGTCCATCTTCGTAGGTACCGAATCTTGAACTGCACTTGATTTTAATAAGTGATGTTCTTTTAAAATTAAAATACATGTGTTTAAAGAAATACTCATGGTTTAAAACCCCTTAGATTGTTTTCAGACCAAATTATAACACAGTAGCCTTGCTTTCGGGCAAAGCTACCTTAAATGGGAGATGAATAATAAAACTTGTTAACTGATCATTAGATTCACACGTGATTTTTCCGTGATGTAAATCAATAACTTCTTTAACAATTGCTAATCCTAATCCAGTACCACCCGTTTTGGTATTACGAGAAGTTTCTACACGATAAAATCGTTCAAAAATCTTTTGGAGAGCTTCCTTAGGAATAGCCTCCCCATCATTTTCCACCCTTATTTCTACTAAATTGGCCTTAATTTTTTTAGCAGATAAGTTAATAAAACTTGCACCATGACCATACTTCAAAGCATTGGAAATCAAATTATTAAAAACGCGTACTAATTTTTCTGCATCAGCATCAATCACTAAATCATCTGGTTTAGTATTAACATTTAAAGAGATATTTTTTTCTTCAGCTTCTAACTCAAAACCTGCGGCTACTTGCTCCAGCATTGATGTTAAATGTAGTGGTGCCATATTCACTTTTGTTTTTGTGGAATTTAAAGTTGTGTAATCAAACAGGTCATTGGCCAAAGCCTTCATTTGTCCCGCTTTATTATAAGCAATATCAACATATTTTAGTTGATCAGCAGTTAAACTGTTATCAGCTTTCAATAGTCCTAAATAACCAATAATTGAGGTTAAAGGGGTACGAATATCATGAGAGACATTAGTAATTAAATCATCTTTTGATTGCTCTATCTGACGTTCTTCATTCATAGCATTTACAGTACTATCAACCAAGAAATTTATTGAATCAATTACCTTTTGTAAATCTGTTTTCACTACAAACGAAATCCGATGATCAAAATGCCCTTCAGCTATATAGTGCAGTTCTTGAATAACATGTCGTAGTTGCATTTGGTGGTAACGACGTAAAAGTCGCCAATATAGCACCAACATATCACCACAACCCATAAAGAAAACAAAAATTCTTTGCCAAGACCAAATATGTAATCCATTTCCAAAAATTAAAGTGCTTTTTAAGAAATAAATTCCATTTTCTAAACTTTGATTAGTTAAAATAGCCAAGTTTATTAAGATTATAACTGATAAATTTAAAAGAAGAAGCAGTATAATTGTTACTACTGCTTCCGCAAATAATTCACTTTTTTCACGTCCGGTTAACTTGACGCGTTTTTTTTTCATATTAAGCCTCTACCTTGTAACCTACTCCCCAAACAGTTTGAATAACTTCTTCTCCATCAGTAGCCTTTTGGATTTTATCACGCAAGTGAGAAACGTGAACCATAACTGTTTTAGCTGAAACAACAGATTCTTGTTGCCATACCCTTTCAAAAATCTCATCAGCACTAAATACACGATTTGGATGACTTGCAAGTAAATATAAAATACCAAATTCTAGAGCTGTTAATTGAATAACATTGCCAGCAATTGTTTTTACTTCATGTGAATCTTTATTAATTACTAAAGGACCAATTTCTAAAATATCTGGTTTATCACTTGTCACTTTCTTTTGACTACGACGAAGTAATGAACGAACTCTCGCCATAACTTCTAATGGATTGAATGGCTTAACAACGTAATCATCAGCTCCAGTAATTAAGCCTTGAATTTTATCCATATCACCAGTTTTAGCTGAAACAACAATGATAGGAATATCTGAATCTTTTCTAAGTTCTTTAATCACATCAATTCCAGTCATTTGCGGCATCATAATATCCAAAATCATCAATCCAATATCAGGCGTCGTTGCTATTTTGGTTAGAGCTTCTTTTCCGCTATATGCAGCAATTGGTTCATAGCCTTCATTTTTGAGGTAAATACTAAGTAATTCAACAATTTCTTTGTCATCATCAACGACTATAATTTTCATAACTTGGAATCCTCTTTTTACTTTCTAATAATCTCAATTTATATTGTATCGAATATATAAAAAAGAGCATGCAATAAAGCATGCTCTTTTCATATTCTTAAGATTATTCTATTTCTTTTTTGCCAGTGTAGAGTTCATAGTAGTAACCCTTCTTTGCTAGCAACTCTTGATGATTACCAGCTTCAATTATATGGCCATGGTCTAATACACAAATAATATCTGAATTGACAATCGTCGATAATCTATGGGCAATGACAAAACTTGTTCTGCCAGCTAGCAAATTGTCCATCCCTTGTTGGACCATTCGTTCAGTTCGAGTATCAATACTTGATGTAGCTTCATCTAAAATCATTACTGGGCGATCTGCAATCATAGCTCGAGCTATTGATAACAATTGCATTTGTCCTTGAGAAAGATCGCCACCATCTCCATCAATTACAGTATTATAACCATCATCTAATTCATGAATAAATTCATCTGCATGAGCTAATCGTGCTGCTTGATACACATCATCATCACTAGCATCAGGATTACCAAAACGAATATTGTCCATAATCGTTCCTGTAAACATATGCGTATCTTGCAAAACAATTGCCACAGACTGACGCAAATCATCTTTCCTAATATTTTTAATATCTATTCCATCATATAAAATTTGCCCAGAACTAATTTCATAAAAACGATTAATCATACTTGAAATTGTAGTTTTTCCTGCACCGGTTTCACCAACAAGAGCTACTTTCATGCCAGGCTTCGCTTCTAAATTTATATTATAAAGAATCTGTTTATCTGGAACATAACCAAAATTTACATTCTTAAAGCTAATATGTCCCTTTACTGGAACTTCTTTTACTGCATTTTCACTAGGCACTTGCCAATCCCAAGCACCTTTTACTTCGCGATCAGGTGCAATAGTGACTTGCCCTTGGTCAATTTCTTTTTCTTGATCAAGTAAGTTAAAAATTCGATCTGCTCCAGCTAAGGCCATTACAATTGAGTTTAACTGTTGTGAAATTTGAGCAATTGGCATACTAAATGAACGCGATAATTGTAAAAATGAAGCTATCGCTCCTAAAGTAAGTGGCAAATACCCATTAATTGCGCTCACTCCACCAATTAAAGCAATCAAAACATATGATATATTACCAATATTCCCCATAATTGGAAACAGAACTGTTGCATATACATTCGCATTTCCTGAAGCTATTCGTAATTCTTCATTGTATTTTTCAAAATCTTTCTTAGCAAATTCTTCATGACTAAATACTTTGATTACTTTCAATCCTGAAAGCATTTCTTCATTGTAGCCATTTAGTTCTCCTAACTTCTTCTGCTGAATTTTGAAATAATTTCCAGATTTATTAGTTAAGTATTTTACTATTCCAACAGCTAATGCAAAAATCACTAATGCTACGATAGTTAATTGCCAGCTTAAAATAAGCATTGAACCAAGAACAAAAATAATACTTAAAGTAGAATTTACAAATTGCGGGATTGATTGCGATATCATCTGCATTAGGGTGTCGATATCATTAGTATATCGCGACATAATATCGCCATATTCATTTTGATCAAAATAAGAAATTGGCAAGTATTGCATATGCTTAAACATATCATCCCGAATGCTTTTTTGAACTTTTTGAGCCAAAATCATCATGAGTAAAGTGTAAGCGTAAGTAGCTACTACCCCAATTAAATAGATTACCCCTAACATGATAATTGCTCTAAAAAGTGGAGTGAAATTTGGTGTGCTTTCCTTGAGCATTGGTGTTATATAGTCATCAATCAAGCGTTCAATAAAGAGCGAACCATAAACAGTTGAAAAAGCACTAATTACAATACCAAGTAATGATAGCGGAAAAGCGGCAGGGCCTGTTTTCAAAACATACATGAGTAGGCGCTTAAGGGCTTTCCTTTTTTTGACGGGTTGTTGTTGTTTCTCCATCTACTTACACCTACTTTCCTTGTTCTTCTTGGAATTTATTAATAGAACTATACAATTCATTTCTCTTAATTAATTCGTCGTGTGTTCCAATATCTTCAATTTTTCCATGGTTCATAACAATAATTCGATCGGCATCTTTAATCGAAACAATTCTTTGAGAAATAATAATTTTAGTAGTCTTTGGCAAATCTCTCCGAAGTGCTAATCGGATTTCCTTTTCAGTTTTAGTATCAACTGCAGATGTTGAATCATCTAAGATTAAAACTTTTGGCTTTTTAAGTAAAGCTCGAGCAATAGTAATTCTTTGTTTTTGACCTCCAGAAACATTATTACCACCTTGTTCAATCATAGTATCGTAGCCATCTGAAAATTCTTTAATAAAATCATCTGCATGAGCCACTTTACTTGCAGCAATAACTTCTTCATCACTAGCAACCCCATTTAAGGTTATCTTTAATAGTCCCAGAAAATAGCACATTCTTTTGTAACACCATTGCTACGTTATCACGTAAAGTTTTTAAATCATATGACCGTACATTATGTCCTGCTACTCTTACTGCTCCACCTGTTGAATCGTAAAGTCGTGGAATCATAGCTACTAAAGTTGACTTCCCTGAACCAGTTTCACCAATAATTCCAATAGTTTCTCCAGAATGAATGTGCAAGTTAATATCTTTTAAAGCATACACATCAGAGTCTTTTTCGTATTTAAAATTGACATGGTCAAATAATATATCTCCATTTGTAAATTCAGTAACTGGATGTTGCTGGGGTTTAGAAATAGTAGGTACCTCATCAATTACCTCAACAATTCTTTTAGCACTAGCTTGTGAGATAGTTAATTGGGTAAAAATCATTGAGAGCATCATTAAACTGAACAAAACTGAATTAGAATATGAAAACATTGAAACCAGTTGACCAGTTTGCATGGATTTATTAACAATCAAATTAGCTCCAAACCAAGAAAGTAACAGCATAGAACCATTTAACAAAAGCATCATTACTGGAGCATTTAATGCCATGATTTTTTGAGCCGCAGTAAATAACTTATAGATATAATTAGAAGATTTTTGAAATTCTTCAATTTGTTCTTTTTCGTGAACATAAGTCTTTACTTCACGAACTCCACGAACATTTTCACGAACTGTTCGATTTAAGCGATCATATCCTTTGAAAATTTTAGGGAAATAAGGAAAGGCACTTTTAATAATTAACGCTAGTAAAATAGCCATAAATGGAGCTAAAATCACAAATAATACAGCTAACTCTGAATTAACAGCAAACGCCATAATCACAGAAACTACCAACATTAAAGGTGCTCTTACAGCAATTCTTATGACCATCTGATAAGCTAGTTGCACATTATTAATATCTGTAGTTAAACGAGTTACTAAACTAGAGCTAGAAAATTTATCAATATTTTCAAATGAAAAGTCTTGGGTATGAAAAAACATATCCTGACGCAAATTTGCAGCCAAACCCGCTGCTGCTTTTGAAGAGAAATAACTCGCCAAAGCCCCCATAATCAGAGAAAAGAACGCCATAATTAATAAAAAGCTTCCTGTCTTAACAATATAAGGCATGTTTGCTTTCATAATTCCATTATCAATCAACCATCCCATAATATAAGGAATGAACATTTCAATAAAAACTTCAATTGCCACACATAAAGGTGAGAGTAGCGATTGAGTTTTATATTGTCGAACTGACTTCAACAAAGTCTTTATCATAAAAACAACCCCTCTTTTCCTATATACCATACACAAAATTGCCTGTATAAAAGAAAAAAAGACGTTAAACCGTCTTTTTTGCATCTAAACTATTTTAGGCTTTTCTAACAAATTAGTCACGTGATTTGACTTGTGGTACTGGGTTCAACACTGAACCAGTAATGTGATAACGCTTTCTAAATAAATATCTTGCTCCATAAACAAGTGCTACTAAAATCAAGTTACCCCAAGCAGGTAAAACTGGATTAATTATTTGGAATGCTTTGCTTGAGAAAATAGTAATCACTATGAATAAAACAGCAACCATTGCAACTGTCAATAAAGCTATTTTCCCAAATTTTGCCTTACCTTTTCCACCTGCCACCAAAATATCTGTATAGTAAGTCATCAAGGTTCCTAAAATGGCCGCAATTGCAATTAATGTTAGCAAACCGTATTGAGAGTTGTACTGATTTTTAGTTCCAGCTGTTAAGGCCATAATAGCTATCATTGCAGTAAATACTACAAAATATAGCAAACTTGAATCAACTGCTCTCATCCAATACTTAGGCTTTTTAGGTTTAATAACAGGATGCAAAATTTCTTCCGCTTTTAAAATTGGTGATTTTTTGTACAAACTGCTTGCTGGAATGCCCTGCTCTTGAGCAGTTACAATTTCATTTAACAAATCATTTACCATTTTTTCAGCTTCCGCTGAGCTTTTTCCAGCATCGATTAAAGCTTTTTCTAAGCGAAATACATAATCACCATTTTTGTTAGTTAATTGCTTACGCAAACTAGTTGGATTTTGCATTTCACTATTCATTTGTTTTTCTTCCTTAGCTTGAACTTCTTCTTGTTTTTGTATATTAGCTAAGTTTTTCTCTCTTGTATTCATTTATTTCCCCTTAGACATTAAATCTAAATTCAATAATGTCTCCATCTTGAACAACATAATCTTTTCCTTCAAGACGTAAGCGACCTGCTTCTTTTACTTTTTGCATACTTTCATACTTGTCTAAATCATCAAATGACACAACTTCAGCACGAATGAATCCACGTTCAAAGTCAGAGTGAATTACACCAGCAACTTGTGGTGCTTTCATGCCTTCATGGAAAGTCCACGCACGTGTTTCAGGACCACCAGCTGTAAAGAAAGTTCTCAATCCAAGCAAATGATATGCAGCCTTAATTAAACGGTCAAGACCAGATTCAGTAACACCTTCTGCTTCCAAAAATTCTTGCTTTTCATCATCATCTAAACCAGCAATTTCTTCTTCAGTCGCTGCACTAATAGCAATTGCTCCTGCATTTTCACTTTCCGCATGTTTTTTAACAATTTGGAAGTACTTATCACTTTCAGGATCTGCCATTGAATCTTCTGCAATGTTAGCCACGTAGATAACTGGCTTTGAAGTAAGCAAAAATAGCCCCTTAACAATCTTCTTTTCATCGTCCTTGAAATCAATGCTTCTTACAGCTTTTCCTTCTTCAAGAACTGGCTTAATCTTTTGAAGAACGGCAAGTTCAGCCTTAGCATCTTTATCATTGCCTTTAACTAGTTTTTCAACTTTTCCAATTCGCCGATTAACTGCATCTAAATCTGCAATAGCAAGTTCCAAGTTAATTGTATTAATATCTTCTTCTGGATCAACTTTACCAGTTACAGAAGTAATGTTGTCATCATCAAAAGAGCGAACAACATGAATAATAGCATCAGTTTGGCGAATATTTTCTAAGAATTTATTACCAAGACCTTCTCCTTTAGAAGCCCCCTTAACCAAGCCTGCAATATCAGTAAATTCAAAAGTAGTATGTACAATCTTTTTAGCAGGAATTAATTCATCAATTCTCGCTAAGCGTGGATCTGGAACTTCAACCATTCCCACATTAGGTTCAATTGTAGCAAATGGATAATTGGCCATTTCGGCACCAGCTTTGGTAATTGCATTAAATAAAGTGGACTTACCAACATTTGGTAATCCTACGATTCCGGCAGTTAATGACATTCTTTATTCTCTCTTTCTTAATAAAAATTATTTAGGTAAAGCAATATTTTCTTTAGGAAGGTAATGTTCCAATTTTTTATTAACTGGATCATTAGCTTTGGTCAAAATTTTCTTAATTCTCTTATTAAAATCTGCTCGTGGCATCATCAAAATATGACCGCATCCCATACATTTAATACGAATATCTGCACCTAAACGTAAAACTTCCCAATTATTAACCTGACAGGCATGTGGCTTTTTCAAAAGTACGGTATCAGCTAATTGATATGTTAATTTTGTATCAGTCATCTAAATCAATTCCTAACATTGTCAAAATTCTATTCAAATCATCAGTTGAACTGAAATCAATTGATAAATGGCCTTTTCCTTTTTTACTTTCAGAAATTGAAACTGGGCTACCAAACTTAGTAGACAATCTACTTTCGCTCGCACGAATAAAGGCAGACTTTCTTATCTTATCATTTTTTGAAGTCTTATTAGCCTTTTCATTCATTGCACTAACTAAGGCTTCTAATTTTCTGACAGGAATTCCCTCTTTAACAACCTTTTTAGCTAAATCATCAATCTTATCTTTATCTTTTAAACCCAATAAAGTTCTAGCTTGCCCCATTGATAATTCACCATGTTGCAAAAGTTTCTTAGCTTTTTTAGGCAAAGTCAACAAACGCAAATAATTAGCTATATATGGGCGTGATTTTCCCATTCTTTTAGAAACCTCTTCTTGCGTTAATCCTAAATTCTTTTGAAGCATTTCATATGCTTGAGCTTCTTCTAATGGAGACAAGTCTTCACGTTGAAGATTTTCAAGCACCGCAACTTCCATCATTTGAGCTTCATCAAAGTCTCGAACAATGGCAGGAATCGTTGGCTTTTTAGCTAATTTTGAAGCTCTAAATCTTCTTTCGCCAGCGATAATTTCATATCCATCTAAACTTTTGCGAACGATAATTGGTTGAAAAACACCATTTTCCTTAATTGAATCAGATAACTCTTTTAGGCTTTTATCATCAAAATTCTTTCTTGGCTGATATGGATTGGGACGAATATCTTCTAAATTTAGTTCTTCAACTTCTTCTGTTCCATCCACACTTTGCACTACTTGAGTTGGTGTGTCTTCAAATAAGGCTTCAATTCCTCGCCCAAGGCCACCTTTTTTTCGTGGTTCATTATTTCTTGAGTCTCTTGCCATGAGCTTTTAGCACCTCTCTTGCTAGATCATCATACAACTTTGCGCCACGCGACTTAGGATCATATTCAGTAATCGGTTCACCATAACTTGGAGCTTCAGCCAATTTAGTAATCCGTGGAATAATAGTTTTATAAACTTTTTTACTGAAGTATGATTGTACTTCTTTAACTACTTCTGCTCCTAAATTAGTCCGAGCATCAAGCATTGTTAAAAGTACACCTTCAACATCTAAATCCTTATTAAAGTGTTTTTGAACTAAGCGGATAGTATTAAGAAGTTGGCTTAATCCTTCCATTGCGTAATATTCACTTTGTACTGGAATTAAAATTGAATCACTAGCAGTAAAGGCATTAATTGAAAGCTGGCCAAGTGAAGGTGGACAATCAATAAATGCAAAATCATAATCATTTGCCACCTGATCAAGGGCAGATTTCAAACGAGTTTCTCTGGCCATCATACTAATTAATTCAGTTTCAGCACCAGATAAATTAATTGTTGCTGGAGCAATATCTAAATTTGGAGTACTTGTATGATGAATAGTATCGGTTATTGGAATTTCATCAACTAATACATTATAAATATCTTGATGAATAGTAGACTTTTCTATTCCTAATCCACTTGTTGCATTTCCCTGTGGATCAATATCAATTATTAAGACATGATATCCTCTATTTGCAATACTTGCAGCCAAATTAATCGTTGTAGTTGTTTTACCAACTCCACCTTTTTGGTTTGCAATTGAAATAATATCAACCATCAATTACATACCCTACTTTCTGTGTAATTCAATTGTTATTTTATACCCATCATCTATTTTTTCTTCATGGGATTTTACTTCTATACCAGAATCTTTTGCTAACTTAACAGCTTGCTTAATAGTATTAATCTGAACTTTTAAATCCTTAGCTGTTTTTACAACTCTTTTTTTCTCAGGCTCTTTTTGGGTTGCTTTTTTAACTTCTTCAGCTTTTTTAGCAAAATAGCCATCTACATCTTCACAAATTGCTTCGGTTTCTTTAACACTTAATTTCTTTTGCAATATTTCATGCAAAACATGTGACTGTTCAACTGGTGTTAATCCTAACATTGCCCGACCATGACGAGCTGTAATAGCACCAGATACAAGATATGACTGTACTTCTGGTTCCAGCTTAAGTAAACGTAACTTATTAGCGATGTAAGATTGTGATTTCCCCATATCTTTTGCTAAAGCAGTTTGCGTTAACTCATTTAATTTCATTAAGTCTTCATAAGCTCGAGCTTCATCAATTGGATTAAGATTTTCACGTTGTAAGTTTTCAATTAAAGCTAAGCTAGCAGCTTTTTGATCATCCATATTTTGGACAATTGCTGGGATAGTCGTCCAGTTAAGACTTTTAGCTGCACGAAAGCGCCGTTCACCAGCAATAATCTCATAGTTTTCGCCTTTTTCTCTTACAACAATTGGTTGAAGTAAACCTTCTTGCTCCAAAGTTTGAGCGAGTTGTTCAATTGAGGCTTCAGAAAATTCATGTCTTGGTTGATAGCGATTAGGAATAATTTTACTTAATTCTAAATCTTGAATTTGTTTTTCTTTTGGAATTTCGTTTTTTTTAGAAAAAAAGAATGCCACTGTTCAGTTCCTCCATTAATGAAGTGGCTTGCGGCTTGGTGTACCCGCTTGCCGAGGATATTTTTTCGGAGTTTGTTTCACTTTATTTAATAAAATTAAAGTCCGTTCTTCATCTGATTCAGGCAGGCGCAAATTCTTAGTTGCAGCTACTTGCCCACCCAAAACTGTTATTGCTTTTTGGGCATCAGCTAACTCGGATTCTGCCTTTGGCCCTTTAAGAGCTAAAAATTTACCTCCTTCTTTAACTAAAGGTAAGCAATATTCACTCAAAGTAGCCATATTTGCAACCGCTCTTGCCGTTACTAAGTCAAATTTTTCACGATATTTTACATTTTGACCAATATCTTCTGCACGACCATGAACTAATTCTACTTGTCCCAAATCTAAATCAGCTGTTAAATCGGCTAAAAATTTCAATCGTTTATTAAGTGAATCAACAATTGCCAATTGCATTTCAGGGACTAAAATTTTAATAGGAATAGATGGAAATCCCGCTCCAGCTCCTACATCACAAATACGCGCCTTTTTAAAAAGTTCTGGATATTCTAAAAAAGGGGTTAAACTATCATAAAAATGTTTTAAATAGACTTCCTCTAAGTCTGTAATTCTGGTTAAGTTAACATATTCATTAACTTCAATCAGTTTTTGATAATACTTAGAAAATTGATCAATCTGTTTTTGACTTAAAGCAAAGCCTTTTTCAGCTAATTGCTTAATGAAAAGTTCAGGCTTCATTTACCCTCCATAATTTGTTTCACACTAATCAATTTACTGCTAAATCATACTTTTAGCAAAAAAATATTTTTTGTTACTCATCCAATTATGAATTAAATTTTGCTAATCGTCAAAGCATGAAACAATATCATTTTTAAAAATTTTAATCTATAATAGAGCCTTAAAAGGAGATTTAAAATGATTGTTACTATATTAGTTTTACTTTATTTAGGCTGGCAAACATACAAAGGATTTCAAATTGGTTTTACCCGCAAAATCGTTAATTTAATTTTGTCAGCAGTCTTTTTCTCATTAGCTATTATTTTACAAAATCCATTTGGTAATTTTCTTTACAGCCAATACAGTGGCCAAAATGCAGCAGTAGCTTCAAATCAAATGGAATTAATGGCTGCACGCTTTATTGCCTTTTTCATTATCTTTTACGTAAGTAAACACATAAAGAAAATGTTTAGCAAATGGCTACCTACTAAAAAAAGCGAGAAAAGCTTTAGCTCATTGCTTGATGGTACCTTAGGTGCTTTAGCATCGCTAATTGCAGCTTATTTATTTGTTTATGTTATCCTTTCCATGTGCAATGCCCTCCAAAATCAATGGTTTATTCAACAAACTGTTGATTCCCCATTCCTTCACTTTATTATTTATCAAACTCCAGGTCTATCTAATGGTGTTTTCAACAGTTTATTTAGTATTGGAAAAACAGCTGGATAAAAAAAGAAGTAGCAATGCTACTTCTTTTTATTTACCATCAAAACCTTCATAAGTTACTTCTTCATTTTGATAAACGAAAACCGCACCAATCCGATTATCATTTAACCATCCATCAACTGGTTTTCCAGCAAAAAATAGTCTTTTGCATTCAATTTCTGCATCAACACTATTTTTAGTAAATGTAGTTACACCAGCTAAGTTAGTTTCTACTGGGTAACCTGTTCTAGGATCAATTAAATGATGGTACTTATGGCCATTCACTTCTAAATAACGTTCATAAATCCCACTAGTAACAGCTGAGCATTCAGGAACCATTACACTAGTAATGTTTTTCCCTCTTTTTTCAATTGGATCTTGAACTCCCAAAGACCACTTACCGCTCAAACGTTTAGGACTAGAGCCAACGAATAAGACATTACCACCTAAATTAATAATACCTGCTCGCACGCCAAAACTGCGCCATTGATCTCTAATCCGATCGGCTATCCAACCCTTGGCAATACCTCCTAAATCAAGTTCCATTCCTTTTTCTTCCAAAAAAACAGTTTGTTGTTCATCATCTAATACTACTTTTTTTGGATTAATTAACTTCATTTTTTCATCAATTTCAGATTGGCTTGGAACACGTGCCCCTTTAAAACCAATATGCCATAACTTTACAACGGGACCGATTAAGGCATTAAAGCCAAAATTTTCCAAGCTTTTTTCTACAGCTAGCTTTACTAAGCCATAGGTTGCACTTGATACTTGAACTGGATGTAGCCCGGCAGCATGGTTAATATCCATAACTTCACTTTTATCACGATTTACAGTAAAAAGATCTTCATAATAGTCAATTAATTTAATACTTTGATCTAAAAGCCAAGTTTGATCTGTTCCAAATAACTGTAAAGTTATCGATGTTCCCAATGCATGATGATTTTTAACAACTTGATGAGTTGCAAGATCTTCAATCATGATAAATTACCTCAATTATTCTAAATATAACTTTCTAAGCAAGTCAATTAATTCATCACTAACTGCTAACTGCTTTTTGATATATGAATCAATGCCACCATACTCTTCACACATTGTAATAATAGCATTATCTAAATATTCATCAGCTACTGAACCTAACGAACGTAGATTGGCTCTAAATGCCAAGCTACTTCCTTTTTCTTTTGCTTCTAAGTCACGTCTTGCTCGATAATCATTAAGCATATAATTTGAGAAAAGATAGTCTTGTCTAATAGTTTCTAAATCAACACCTAAAATATATAAAATGAAAAAGGTTGTTAAGCCCGTCCGATCCTTTCCTTCAGAACAATGAAAAATAATTGCACCCTCAGGGGTATTAGCCATTTCTTCTAAAACACGGTGAAAAGCCCGTTGGCTATGAGGACGTGTAATCATCAAGCGATAATTTTCCCTCATATGCTCAAAAGCAGCTGTTGGATTAGCATCAAACTTTTTAAATAAGTCTTCAAAACTAGTACCAGCTTCAGTATTATCTTCTGGTGAAATCGAAATATTAAAATGCTTAGTTCCGGAAATAAGTGTATCTGGATCTTGTTTGCGTTCTTTTTCTGAACGTAAATCTATCACTTTTCTTAATCCATAATTAATTAGATATTGTTGATCATGCCTAGATAAGTTACAAATTCTCCCGGTTCTAAGTAATCTTTGCATTTTTACTTTATGACCGTCTTGGGTTAAATATCCTCCTAAGTCACGAGGATTACGAATGGTTTTTAGTGGTAAAACTTTTGCCTGCACGAATATTCTCCTTCGAAAGTAAAACCGGATAGTTATCTACCCGGTAATTCTACACTTGATTTAGCTTATTATAAAATATTTAGTTTTAACAAAATGTAGCTTACTTAAAAATAATCATTTGATTTGAATTAATTATATCTAGTAATGGCAAATCAAAATCAGCTACTTTGTCAACAATTCCCACACGCTCATCTTCTGGTAAGTCTTTTTTAGTAATCTCTAGTTCTCCTTCATAACGCAAATAGCGTTCATTATCACTAGTAATTGTACCTTTAGGACGCTTTCCAGATTTCAATTCAACTTGTGAAAATAATTGTCTAATTCTTCCTTCTTCTAGTCTAACAACATCTCTTGATAAATCCGCCCGTTGATGCCAAGAATGTTTAACTAATATACTATTTTTTCTAGTTAAATGAAGTAAAATTGCTTTCTTATCTAAGTATTCTGAAAATTGCTCAAAGCTCTCTTCACTTAAATCGCAATCTCCAATATAAACATGATCTAAACCCATATCAAATAAATCTAAGCTAGCAAAAAAGCTACTTACATTACGATGCTCTTCTAAAGTTGGTAAGCTTTCAAAAATTGGAGCTCTCTTAATCCCATCCCCAGGCGCAAATGCCACCACTTTAAAGCCATAATTTTTTAACCATTTATTGCGTTCAATCATCCATCCTTGATCCAGACCAGTATTAGGCCGTGGATAGTAATTGTGCCAAGCTTCTAAATGATCAAAATTCGCTTGATTTTCACGTAGACAAATAACATCTTCTTCACTAATTGTACTAGCATTTAATGCTACTCTTAATTCCTTGGATATTTTAGCGATTTCTTCATTATCAAAACCTGCGTCAATTCTAACGCCAGTTAGTCCCAAGCTTTTTAAACTAGTAATATCTGTTTCTAAACCCAGTTTTTGCATCCCAGTTTTAGAAATATCACCCACTAGCTCTAACCCCAAATCGTGGCACCATTTTTTTAATTCAGTTAATCCCTTCAAGACCTGCTCACTATCTTGCTCAGGTGCCTGTAAAGAAGTAAATATTCCTTTAAAACCAACATTTCGCATTTTTAAAATATAGTTATGAGTTTGAGCAGTTAACGGCTCACCCAAATTTATTGAAAACCCCAGCATTTTTCGCTCCAAATTAGATAATACTTTTTAATAGTTTTAGTCTAGTCCTTTATTGTAATAAAAAAAAGACCTACAAGCTATGAAAATAACTTGTTGTCTCTTTTCATAAAGTATCTTATTTTTGATTTTGGGCAACAAACTTAATAAAATTATCCATCACAGTATCAAGCTGATCAATATAAGTTTGATTTGTTAAATCACCAGTTGCCTTATCAAAATTATCCGCTGCTCTACCAATTAACACTTCATTTCCTGGCAAAACATTTGCACTCATATCAGGAGCTAATAAGATTTCTCTTGCTTCTTCTTGTGCACGAGCTGCTCCCATCATACCATAAGAAGTACCAACAACCATTGCTGGCTTCATATGCATTAAATCAGCCCCAGCATGTGAACCTAGCCACTCCAGTGCACTCTTTAAAGCAGCTGGAATAGCATGATCATATTCCGGCGTTGTCAAAATAATTCCATCAGCTGTTTTTATTTTTTCACGCCATTCAGCAACATTTTTATTTCCTGAACTTTCGCGATTAAAAAGTGGAAGAGTATTAATTTCAGCAACTTCAATTTCTGCCTTGTCTCCATATCTTTTTGCAATATATTTAGCTAAAAAGCGGTTAAATGAAAAGTCAGCATTTGTCCCTACTACAGCTAGTAATTTCATCAAAATTGCCTCCTATTTCGTAATTTGTTCATACCATTCTTCAACTTCGCCAAAGAAATGATCTAGAAATTCAAGTGTTCGTTCATCTTTAATTGAACCATCTTCATCAAAAGCCTGTGAAGCAAGGCCAAGCATAAATTCATCCCCATTAAATACAGGGCATGAAAAACCTGGCGCAGCTAAAATATTCTTCAACCGAGTCTGTGAACGACCAGAACCTTGAGCAAGTGGAGATGTTCCCACAATAAATACAGGCTTTCCTTTAAATGGATGAAGATTTGATGATAACCATTCAAGTGCACTCTTTAAAGCACTCGTAACAGAGTGTTGTTGTTCTGGCGAACCAATTAAAACCAAATCAGCGGTTTCAATTTTTTCCGCTAGGTCACTAACAACTTGAGGTGTATCTTGGCCTTCTTTATATAAAGGCAAACCTTTAATTTCAGCAAGTTCAATATCATGCTTAGTAAATCGTTTCTTTATGACGAGTAACAACTTACGATTATATGAATTTTCTGCATTACTACCAACAATAGCAAGGATTTTCATAAAAAAACCACCTTTCCAGAAATCTATATTATTATTATAGTGTTAATTCGATAATATAAACAATAAAAATAAGGGAACGTTAATATTAACGTTCCCTATTAATCTCTATCATTAGTTGAAAACATACGATTATTTTCAACTTCAGATAAGTTTTCGTTATTAATAGCATCCAAAATTTGTGCTTTTAAGACGTTAATAATCTGTTCTTCACTGAATGTAGCAACTTGGTTAATAATTAATGCCGCAATTCCAGTTGCAGAAATCCAGTTAGCCATTACCACTTGTTTAATTTTCTTTTCGCTTAAATCATATTCACTATATTCTTCATTAAACTTTTCGATTCCTAAATTTAACAAAGTATCAGCAATAATGGCACTACCTAGCTTTCCATCAACAAACATAGCTCTAAACAAATCAATATGTTCTTTCGCAAAGTTAATATATGAAAGATCTAAATCAATTAAAGCTCCACCAGTATAACTCTTTTGCAAAATCTTAGTCTTTAAGTTTACAGAGATGATTTCTAAAATCTGAGTTCGTAAATCCTCCATATTTTTAAATTCAAGATAAATGGGCTGGGTTGAAAAGTCACCGGCTTGAGCAATGTTTCTTGCAGTTAAGCTCTCTATTCCTTCACTTAATGCCAGATTATACGCCACATCTAAAATTTGTTGGCGGCGAATTTCTTTTTTTCTAGCCATAGAATAACCCCAATTAAATAACGTTTATGTAGAAAAAACTACATTACATTAAAAATTATATTGCTATTTAGTTATTTTCGCTAGTAAATTGGTCATATCCATTAGAAATCATTTCAACAATCTCCTCTTTAGATAAGCCTTCACTGATTGCGTATGATAAAAAAGAAGCCGACAAAATGTAGCCACGTTCTCCTTCATCAGTTAAGTTATCAGAGAAGTCTATGTTAATACTACTATTTGCATAATCTGTAGTTAAAGTTATTCTTTTATCTTCCATTTTGAAGTCCTCTCTTTTCATAAATACTAATTAAAACTTATAATAGATTATAATATAACATTCAATGAAAGTGTGACTAATATGATTACAAAACATGGACGTTCAGCTTGTACTTCCATTTTGATTGGAAAAAAAGCTTCAATTAGTGGTAGTGTTATTATCGGTCGTAACGAAGATTGCAAAACTGCTTGGCCAAAACATTTAAAATTTAATCCAGCAACAATTTGCGCTCATAATCATTTTTCTTCAAATGATAATAAGTTTGAAATGGATTTACCAGATAGAAGTTATGCATACTCAAGTACACCTGAATGGACCGACAAATACGGTGTATTTGAAGAAGATGGTATTAATGAATACCATGTAGCAATGAGTGCTACTGAATCTGCTTATGCAAACGGACGTGTACTAGCTGTAGATCCTTTTGACACAGAAAAAGGAATTTTAGAAGAAGCCATGGTTACTTGCGTTTTGCCTTATGTCAAAACAGCCCGCGAAGGTGTTGAAAGACTAGGTAAAATCGTTACTGAACATGGAGCCGCAGAAGCTGATGGTATTTTATTTGCAGACCCGGACGAAGCCTGGTACTTAGAAATTGGTTCAGGTCATCATTATGTAGCGCAACGTATTCCTGATGATTCTTACGCTGTAGTATCTAATCAACTTGCCATTCAAGAAGTGGATTTCACTGATCATTTAAACTTTATTTTCTCACCTGATTTACCAAACTTTGTTTATCAAAATAAACTTTGGCCTAAAGATAAACCATTTAACTTTAGAGAAATTTTTGGAACACAAGATGATTCAGACTTACATTACAATACTCCACGTGTATGGGCTGGACAAAAGTTATTGACTCCTTCGAAAAAGAAAGAACCACAAGACTTTTATTTGCCATTTTTAGAAAAACCTGATCGTCCAATTACTATTCAAGATGCTCAACGGGTACTAAAAGATCACTATCAAAACACACCATTTGATTTAACGAATAAGAAAAATAGCTCAAATGCTACTTTTAGACCTATCAGTGTAGCCACTACTCAAGAAAGTCACCTTCTTGAACTCAATGGTGAAAGCATGACACAATGGCTCTGCATGGGGATTACTTCTCAAGGAGTTTATGTACCTTTCTATCCACAAGGCACTAAAACTCCTGCTATGTGGGATAAAGGAACTGAAACATATTCAAGTGATTCTGCATATTGGGTATTTAAACTAGCTAGCGTATTAGCAGACCGCGATTGGGGTAAATATGGTAAAGATTTATCAACAACCCAAGACAATACCAGTAAAGAATTGATGCAAATTCGTCATGAATATGATCAAAAGTTACTTACCATTAGTGACCGTGAAAAAGAAATTGAATTAGTCGACGAAGCAAATGAAAAGATGGCAAATTTAGCAATTAAAAATTATCAAACTTTAATTGCTCAATTAGTTACTAAGCAAACAGCAAGCTCACCTCTTAGTTTTACTATGGATCCCAATTTATAATAGTTCAAATCAAAACAGGTCCGGAAAACCGGACCTGTTTTATTTTCTTTTGGTTAACTTTCCATCTAACATATCATAAGTATGATCACTATAAGCTTCCAAACGTTGATCATGTGTAACTAAAATGACTGCTTTTCCTTGCTCTTTAGCTAACTTCTGGAATAAAGCTCCTACTTCTTTAACTCTGTCACTATCAAGCGAAGCTGTCGGTTCATCAGCCAAAACCACTTGTGGATTGGCATATAAAGCTCTAGCAATCGCCACCCTTTGCATTTGCCCACCTGAGAGTTCATTAGGGTATTTGTTAAGTAGCTGATCAATTCCTAACAATTTAACTAAATCTGTTAGCTCATCAGATGATAAGTTTCCTGCTTTTTTTACTCGATCAACTAATTCAAATTGTTCTTTAACCTTTAAAAAAGGTACCAAGTTATAAGCTTGCAAAACAAAACCAATTTTATTTAACCGTAAATTATCTCTTTGCTTATCACTGAACTTAGTAATATTTTCTCCATTAAATAAAATTGTCCCACTACTTGCTTTTTGCAAACTTCCCATAATAGTTAAAAGAGTAGACTTACCTGCACCACTTGGCCCTTCTAATAGTACTACTTCGCCTTTTTCTGCTTCAAAATCAACCCCTTTTAAAGCAATTGTTTGCGCATTACCTGACCCATAAATTTTCTTGATATTTTTTAATTCAATTGTACTCATCATTTAACCCCCAATTGCCATTGTTGGATCAACTTTTAAAATGCTCCGTACTGGAATTAAACTACCAATAATCCCCATAATTAGCATCCCTAGTAAACCTGCGATAGCAATTGATGGCGAAAACTTCATTGGCACTGCTGCTGGTAAAGCAAATACAGTTAACTCCATCAAAATTAGCGCAAGCAAACTAGCGAATAAAACCAAGATGAATGATTGACTAACAGTAAAACCTATCAAAGTCTTGCTTGGAATACCTTGTGCTCTCATCACTGCAAAATTAGGTAATTTTTGCATGGTTAAGATATACAAAAATACTGCAACAATAATTAAAGAAATTATAAATAAAAAGCCAATCATTAGACCGAAAGTCAAATTTTGAGCACTATAACCAGGCAACTTATTTAGAAAAGTTTTCAATTCATATACTTTAAGGTTTTTACTATTAACTTTAAAATTGCTACTTTTAGAAATTATCCCACTAGCAACAACTTCATTATTTACACTACGTAATTTGCGCCAAGTTGCTAGATTTCCATAAATAATTGGAGCAATATTAATCATTGCATCTTTAGCAAAGCCTACAAT
The DNA here is from genome assembly GCF_007095465.1 of Lactobacillus mulieris. GTDB lineage: Bacteria > Bacillota > Bacilli > Lactobacillales > Lactobacillaceae > Lactobacillus > Lactobacillus mulieris. The sequence goes on along the minus strand of NZ_SDGL01000004.1, from coordinate 59,086 downwards.
TTTGTATTGGTCAGTTGAACCATTAAGTGTTAACTTATCTCCTAACTTATAGCCCTTATTTTTTAGTGTTTGACTAACTACAACTTCATTACTATTTTTAGCTTTTCGACCAGCTGTAATTGCTAAATTCTTATAGATATATTGATTAGCTTTTATCCCAATAAATTGAGCTGATACTGTAGATTTCTTTTTATTTTTTATGACTAATGGAGTCTGTCCGACAAGCGCTTCATTAGTTGACAATTTTTTAGGTACATCCTGCTTGGTTATCAATGATTGACTTAAACTAACATTACTATTTTGATTTAAAATAACTTTTTTAGTTTGCCAAGCATAAATAGCTTGTGTATTTTCTGAAGCTAGTCCAAAAGCCAAACCACTTAAAATAAATATCAAATAGCTGATTAAAAAAATCATAAAAACTATCAGACCATATCTGAGTTTTTCTTTTTTTATTTCTTTAAAAGCTAAATACATACTTAACCTTCCTCATTTAACAACTTTAAACTGTGTTTAAAACGTTCAAGATAAATATTCTTATGATCAGGATCAAATAAAACGAGCTTAATAGTTTCATGACTCAACACCATTGCTGACCAAGTTTTAACATCAAGATCTTTTAATCTGACTGCTTTTTGTTTAAAATCATGAGTCAGCATTGCTTCATTTTTACTTAAATGAAGTTTTATCAAAGCTAAATATGGACTTTTTTCTGACTTTCCCACAAAATCAGCAGTTGTTTTATACAAAAGTTCCACATCAAACGCTTTACTTGGTTTTAAGCCAGCATGAATATCTTTCATCGCTAATTGGTAAACATATTCATATGCATCAGTTAAATCATCAAAATACTTGTAAAAAGCCCCCCGTGCTATTCCACTACTTTTAACAATTCTAGCCACCTGGGCATCAGCCAATGAATAAGAACTAAATTCAGTTATCAGCGCATCAGTCACTCGCTTCTTTTTTTCTTGATTCAAATTTTGAAAAGTCGACTTTACCATATCTTTATCTTTTACTCTCTCTATCAAGTGACATAATGTCACTTGCAAATAATATTTTAACCTATTGTGACACCATGTCAATATTTTAACATAAAAAAAGAGCATCTCGCTCTTTCTACTAATATAAAATTTGGTTATAGCGAATAACTTTAGCTAACTTTTCAGTCATCTCGAATTCACTAATTGCACAATTATCAACTTGCTCAAAAACTTCTAAATTTCCATTAGAAAAATAGTGGGCTACTAAGGTTTTAATTAACGTTCCATGGCATACAACTAAAATATTTTTATCTGGATATTTAGAAATCAATTCATCAATAAATTCACTTCCACGTCTTGCGACATCCTCAAAACTTTCACCACTTGGAGCATATCTTAAATATCCATTAGTTACATATCTTGCTTGATTGAAGCCCTTAGGATATTTTTTAATTAAGTCGTCAACTTTTAATGTATCCCATTCGCCAAAATCCATTTCTTTAATTCGCTCATCAAAATTAATTTCCTTTTTCCCCTTAACAAAGATTTCTGCTGTTTTTTTGGCTCTTTGCAAAGGACTTGAGAAGACTAAATCATATTTTTCTGGATTAAAATGACTAGCTGCAACTGTCGCTTGCTTAATTCCCGTTTCGTTTAATGGCTGGTCAATTTCTCCACCTTGAATACGATTATCCTTATTTAAGTCTGTTTGTCCATGTCTAATAAATGTTAATTTCATATTATTTCCTTTCTAGTTGTTACTATTCGAACTAAAAGCGCTAAAATAAAGTTATAAGAGAAGGAGGGACTATAATGTCAATTTTCACAATCCAACGCGATGGCTTAAATTTAGTCTGTGAACGGGAAGATCCCTTTGGTGAAAAATACGATTTAGCCATTATTATGCACGGTTTTACAGCCAATCGAAATACGGCATTAATTAAAGAAATCGCAAACAAATTGCGCGATGAAAATGTTGCCAGTATTAGATTCGATTTTAATGGGCATGGTGATAGTGATGGTGCTTTCGAAAATATGACAGTCTGGAACGAAATTGAAGATGCCAACGCAATATTATCTTATGTAAAATCTGACCCTCATGTTAACCATATTTACTTAGTTGGTCTCTCTCAAGGGGGAGTAGTTGCATCTATGCTTGCTGGCCTTTATCCTGATTTAATAAAAAAGGTGGTTTTACTAGCTCCAGCAGCCTGTTTAAAAGATGATGCCCTAAAAGGCAATACTCAAGGAGTATCTTATAATCCAAAAAAGATTCCAGATTCTGTTCCTTTTAGAAACAAAAACTTAGGTGGTTTCTACTTACGTGTTGCTCAAAATCTTCCAATTTATGAAATAGCTCAAAATTATTGTGGTCCAGTTAGTTTAATTCATGGTACCAATGACCAAGTAGTCCCTGCTAAATATGTTGAAAAATACCAAGCTATTTACCAAAATAGCGAATTGCATTTTATAAATGGTGCCGATCATCGCTTTAGTGACACATATCAAAACATTGCCAGTGATTTAACGGCGGACTTTTTAAAACCTGATTTTAGTGTCTTTTAAAATCATACTGCGTTTTAAAAATATATTTATCAGCGCTTGAAGTTAATTCATCAAATTTATATCCAAAATCACTAAACGCTTGAAGTTCTTCAGGCGTTTTTATTTGGTTTTCACCAATCCATCGCACCATTTCTCCTCGACTCATTTTTGCATGTGTCCCAATCATTTTCCATTGATCTTTTCTTTTTTCTAAAAAATCAACTGTTATAAATTTTTCTCCTTCATGTAAATATGGTATTACTGCTCTAGCGTATTCTTTAGAAGCTAAATTAACAACTGTATCATCATCTTCGAATAATTTATCATGAATTAAACTATCCCAAAAATGATACAAGCTATAATCCTTAAAACCTATCAGCTTATTTTTTAATTCTAACCGATATGGGCTAACTGCATCAAAAGGACGTAAGACACCATATAAACCAGAAAGAATTCGTAAATTTTTTTATATATAAATTAAGGCAGGTTCAGTAAACAAGTCTGGAGCCATGTATTGATACTGAATTCCTCCATATGAAACAATTGCTGGAGTTCTTGCATTCTCTAAATCCATGGTTTTTAACTGAGATATTCCCTCTTGCACTATCTTGTCGCTTGCTTCCCAGATTTGCTTTAATCTATCTGCTTCTTGCCTCTTTAAAAAATCAGCTAAAATTTTAGCCTGTTCAAGAAAATCCGGCTTAGTCTTTGCTAAAAAACTTTCTTGATTAACTACCATCTTTTTAGCTGGTGAAATAATAGTTTTCATATGACTATCTTTCCTTTTTTAATATGTGGAGAATGCTAAAATTTCTCCTTACTGCAATTATACGGTAAAATATAAATGAATACCTAAGGGAGGGCTTAAAAAGTGAATCCAGATTATGGAATTATTTTAAATTTCAAAGTAAATGCCAATGCTAATGCACAAAAAATAGTCCGTTTAGCAAGAAATATCGGCGCTCGTGCTATTAGTGTTGAGGGAGCTAATGATTTAGCTCCATATAAGGAAGCTTGCAAAGACTATACTATTGAATTGGTTAATGCACATGGCATTGACTTAACTAGTGCTAATGCAATTGATGAGTTAATCAATTTTAAACGTAATGAACAACATGCAGTTTTTAATGTAGAATTGGACGAAATAGGTGATTTACTTGATGAACAAAAAGCAGCACTAACTTTACTTAATGATTGGATGCACTGGTTTGGTCACGCCTATAATGAAAGTGGTAAAAGCACTTTAAAAACAGCAGACTCTAATTCTTTTATTTGCGAAAATCGTCATGCAAAATATCAAGTATATGTTTTTATTAAGTCTCCATTACCTAAAACTATTAAAGTTGAAGGATTCGATCATAAGCCAATGCGAGCTGAATGGATTGATGAAAGAGTTGAACTACCCTTTAGTTTTCAAAATAAGGAAGTAACAGTAGAATTATCACCTTATCCGGATGGTATTGACTACAAGTGGCGTGTTTTAAGAATTATGAAGCACCGTCCTGAAGATGATATTAAAGAAACACAATTTTAAACATAAAAAAGAGAGGCGCATCTAGCGCCTCTCTTTTATTCTTCTATAAATAAATTTTTAACTGCTTGATTAACCTTAACTTTTTCAGCTTCAACTAATTCAACACGAGTTTCAATAACCTTAGTATCCATCTTAATTTCACGAGTTAACATTGGTTGATCAAGTTTAGGTTCAAAGAATGCCTTAAATTCCTCAAGGCGCTTAGCTGTCTTAAAGTTTCTCGCAATTACTGTAATGAACGTAGTGAATTCCATGTCACCACCAACAGTCTTATCCAGCCATGCCCATTCATTTCTAATCCAATCCCAGGCAAGTTGTTCACCTAGCTTATTATTTAAGACACTTGCAAACCAACCACGTAAATCTTGTGGCTTAACAATATCAGCATTCTTAAAGTAAGAAACCACTTTTTCAAGTTCACTTTCACTCTTAGATGAAGTAATTGCAGCAGTTAAATCACTCTTAAAGCTTGCATCACTAGTAGTTTGGTAAAGATTAATTAACTTATCAGTTAATGCACTTGAGCCACAATTCTTTACTTCGTTAATTAAAACATATGGACGAACATCCGCATTTAAACTTTCTAAGTCATCTTCATGATCTTGGTAAAGCTTGTGTGCTGCACGAACTGAATCAATATTTCCTCCATAAAGACTTGCGCTTAAAACGTATGGACGAGTTAACTTATCTTCATCACTTTCATCAGGTTTTACATCCCAACCCAATCTCTTAACTTGTTCTTCACTTAAGCGGTTGTAGAACTGCTTCAAGTAGTTTTCAGCATCTGAATCTGGAGTTACAAACTGACGTAACTTTCTAGCTGTAGTGTAAATTGCATTATTTACAAGGTTTGACTTAGAATCTTTAAGTTTATCAAGTAAAGGAACAACTTCAGCATATGAACTTTCGCGACCTTCACTAAGTAAGCGTAAATCTTGAAGAAGTTGTAACTTACTAATTGAATCTAAATCTTCTACTTCTGCTAGAATATCATTCATTAAAGTTTCATCGTACTTAACAACACAGTGAGTAGTATTGCCAACATTAATTCTTAATGCATGACCCGCTTTTTCACGTAAAGTCTTGTAATCACCCAAGTCTAATTCTTTTTCAGTCATAATAGCTGGTGCTTCAAAGTTGGCATTTAATGGAATTTGCCAAGTTCTGCCCTTATCTTCACCTTCACCAACAAAGAATTGCTTTTGCGCTAACTTCAAGTGGCCATCTTCAACAAAAGCATTCACTACAGGATAACCTGGTTGATTGAGCCATGAGTGCATAATTTCTGCAATATTCAAATCAGTTGCAGTTGACAAGGCATTCCATAAGTCATCCCCAGTAGTATTACCAAATTTGTGATGGTCAAAGTAGTACTTAAGTCCTTTTTGTAAAGCCTTATCGCCTAAAAGTGCTCGTACCATTACTAGCATTCTAGAACCTTTAGCATAAACAATGGCACCATCGAATAAAGTATCAATCTCTGCTGGATCTTTAACTTCAACATAAACCGATTGAACACCATCAGTTGCATCTCTTGTCAAAGCTGCTGGAGCTTCAGAAGATTGGAACATTTCCCCAACATTCCAGTTAGGTTCCAAGTGATCAAGTGATAAGTATTCCATCATATTAGCAAAACTTTCGTTAAGCCATAAATTATCCCACCACTTCATGGTTACTAGGTCACCAAACCATTGGTGAGCAAGTTCGTGCGTAATAACAGTTGCCACTAGCTTCTTCATATCAAGTGGAGTGTTGTCTGGATCTAGCAACAAGTAAGCTTCACGGTAAGTTACCAAGCCCCAGTTTTCCATTGCACCAGCACTAAAATCTGGTAGCGCTAATTGCCATGAATGTGGTAATGGATACGGTGTTTGGTAGAAATCTTCATAAAATTCAATTGCACGCTTAGCAATATCCAAGGCAAAGTGTAATTCTTTGGCCTTGTGTGCCTTAGTTGCAAACACACCAACTTTAACGCCACTCTTAGTTTCTGTCATCTTAGATTGCAAATCACCAAAGGCAAAGGCCACTAGATAAGTTGACATCTTTACAGTCTTTTCAAAATAGTGAACGCCATCTTCACATTTAATTTCTGGCATGTTAGCAAGAGCGGTTTCACCTTCATGCTCGTCAAATTTAAGAGCTAAACTAAAAGTAGCTTTTGCTTCTGGTTCATCAATACATGGAAAGGCTTGTCTAGCAAAAGTCGTTTCAAATTGAGTACCAATAATTTCTTCTTTTTTGCCATTTAGTTGGTAATACGATGGATAAATACCCATCATTGTATCAGTAAGCGGTGCACTATAGTCAATGCTGATAGTAGTATTGCCGGCTTTAGCTAATGTAATTTTAATTGCTTCAGCTTTTTCATCTACTTCAAAAGGTACTGCTTCGCCATCTTGAGTTACCTTACTAATGCTCATAAACTTTTGATGAACAGATATTTCTTTAGATAATGCTTCACCAGCAATAGTTGAAGTACCATTTATTTTTTTATCGGCCCGATTTACATTAATGAATAAATCATAATGATTAGGGTGAAATGTATCATAAAAACGATTGATTTTTCCCATTATTTTTTCTCCTTAACTTAATAAAAAGCTGTTAATTAGATAATACCAAAAAAGTGCAACATTTTAGCAATAGAATGCTTTTTTTGGTAAAATATATTCAAATTTAAATAGGTGGCGAAAAAATTTTGACTGGAAAACATTCAAAAAATACTGCAGATAATTGGTTTAAAAAAAATAAGATACTCGTTTCTCTTTTTTCTGCAATTGTTATCCTTTCTTTGTTTGGTGGTTTTATCTATCACAATCATATCGAAGAGCAGCGACAAGCTACACTAAAGTACACAAGCAAACATTTTAATAAAAATGTAAAAATATTTGGCGTTAAAGTTGGTGGATTAACAATCAATCAGGCTGTTACTAAAATTAACAAAAACGCTAAAACAGCTGCAACAATGACTGATGGTAAAATTACCAGCATGAAATTAGATGGTATTCAAGTAACAGATAAAAAAACTGTTACTAAATATTTCAATAAACAGCATACTTCTCTTCCATCAGATAAGAAATGGAATTTTGCTGATAACACCTTAAAAGAAGCAAAAAAGAAATTATCCGAATTTTACAATGCCAAAACAACTTATAAAGTTGGGGGAAAAGATTTCTCACTTGAAGCAAAGAACTTATTTAAGACAGTTGAATACTATGGTGGCCAATTCCACTTTACTGATACTTCTGCTTTATCTGCCAAATTGTCCCAAATCAACTCAGAAGTCTCAACTTTAGATAAATCATATTCATTTACAACTCCTAATGGAAAGACAATTACTGTAACTAATAAATCTTACGGATGGGGCATTAATACTAAAACAGCTATTCCTGCAATTGAAAAAGCTCTAAGCAACGGAGATACCACCATAGATGGTTCTAATTACATTTATGGTAAAGGCTATAGTACTTATGGTACTGGATACACAACAACTAATAATGGCTTAGGTAAAAATTATGTAGTAGTTTCTATCAAAGAACAAAAATTATGGATTATTAAAAATGGTGTAGTGGCTGTGACTTTGAATGATGTAGTAACTGGAACTGCTCAAACTAGTTCCGGATCTTCTGATGCTACTCCAACTGGTGTTTGGTACATTGAATACAAACAATCACCAAGTACTTTAACAGGTACTAATGATGATGGCTCAAGTTATTCATCTAAAGTAAGTTACTGGATGCCATTTACTTTAAGTGGTTGTGGACTACACGATGCTAGCTGGCGAACTGATTGGTCAAAGACTGCCTATCTAAAAGGTGGCTCCCATGGTTGTGTAAATATTCGACCTAGTGAAATAAAAAAGGTTTGGGATGCTGTTGAAATGCATGAAGCAGTAATCGTTTATGACAATTAAGTAAACAATTCTCCAAAAAGAAGCTCTATCAATATAGTTATAGGGCTTCTTTTTTAGTAAACATTTTTTGTTATTTAAATATAACACTATTGCATAATTAGTTATTTTATTTTATATTCATAGAGAGGGTATTAGGGATTTCATAGAAAGAGTGGATTTTTTCAATGAATTTACGTCATTTAGAGTTTTTCGTTGAACTAGCACATACTGAACATATGGCAAAAGCTGCTGAAAATTTAGGTATAACGCAGCCATCTTTGTCATATGCAATTAGCAGTATCGAAAAAGAATTAGGTGTGCCATTATTTGAAAAAGATGGACGTAATATTAAGTTAAGTAAATATGGAGAAATATATTTAAGATATGTCAAAGCTGGCTTAGCAGATTTTAGTAAGGGAAACACTTATATTAGTGAATTAGTTGATACTAATAGTGGAACTGTTCGTTTCGGTTTTTCATCCGCAGCACGTGAAGTAGCACCTGTAATAGTAAATAACTTTAAACATGAAAATCCTGAACAACATATCAGTTTTTACTTTGAACAAGATATCACATCAATTATTATCAAAAAACTACTAGATGAAAAAGTAGACTTAGCAATTGTAGCTAATCCTGATGATTTAGAAGCAGTGAATCTAACTCATTTATTTGATCAACAGCTATATTTAGCTGTTTCTGTTAATAGTCCATTAGCTAATCAAGATAAAATCAGTGTTAATGACCTTGCTTCATATCCATTGATTACATATCCCCACGTCAACTGTTTAAGACAAAATATTGATACTTTCTTTGAAAGAGCCGGGATAGAACCTAATATTTCAATGGTTTTGGCAGATACGGCACCTATAATGAACTTTGTAAATTCAGATTTTGGCGTTGCCATTGTGCCTAAAAGTGAACTAATTAATCAACACAAAATAAAATTTCTAGATATTGATAGTGATGCTGCTATTAATCCAGTTTATGTAGCAACTAAGAAAGATCACTTTTTATCTCCCGCAACTAAACGAATACTTGCTTATATCAAAGAATATTATAAAAAATAAAAACAAAACCGTTAAAGCCTTGCTTTAACGGTTTTTTATGCATTATTAATGTAATTCTAAATACTTCTCAGCATTTCTCAAATCAGAAATAGTTAATTGACCTGGAGCAGATGTCTGACCAACAGCACCAAATGATAAACTTGATCCAAATACCTGTCCAGCTATCCGACTGACTTTTCCTAAATCCCCCATTGCCATTGTAATGATTGGATTAGAAATAGTTTCATTTACAACTGTAGTAGCCATCAATAAAGTTAAAACATCCATGCTTGAATGTGGCATACATGCAAATTTAGGGATATCAGCACCTAATTCGGCCATCTTTTTCAATCTAAATTCGATTATATCTTTACTAGGTACTTTATCAAAATCATGATTGCTCATAACTACAATTACATTATATTGATGCGCCACTTTAACTAACCGTTTAACTGTATCTTCATCATGGAAGAGTTCAATATCAACAGCATCACCTAACCTATTTACAATAATTTGATTAAGCAAAGATAAATATCTTTCTTCAGGTAATGATAATACTCCACCTTCGTTTTTGGTTCTGAAAGTTATTAAAATAGGTATTTCTTCCATAACCTTACGAAGTTCTTGGGCTACCATTTTCAATGTATCAAAATTATTTATACCTGCTTCAAAATAATCAATCCGCCACTCCATCAAATCTGGCTTAGCCTGTATAATTTCTTTAGCTGCAGATATAATTTCTTCCCTTGTCCTTCCGACATTAGGTACGGCTATTTTAGGTAATCCTTCACCTAAAACCACATTTCTAATTTTTACAGTCGCCATAATACTTCCTACTTTCCTAATTTGCCAAACATCTTTTTATACCGCATAGCAATCATACTAGTATCAATAAATCCAATTAATGCAATAATCACATCAAAAAGCATCACATTTCGCATGTTTCCAATCCAATTAATTGCTAAAGGTATCGTAAATGATGCAATTGAACCTGCTGTATAAAAGAAACCTGTAACTGTTCCTTTACCAGCAGGGAAAAATTCAGCCATGACTGTTAATGCTAATTGCATTACACCACCTGCAGCAAAAAATCCAACCAATATCGATAAAATAATCATCAAACTAGCATTAGTAGGATATAACCACATTAGGGCTAATGAAATAAATGCACCTAAAGTGTAAATAGGAACAAATTGAATTTCACTAAATTTCTTACCCAAAACAGCAGTAGTTAGCACACAAATAATTGATCCTAAAGAATACCAACTAACTAATGAGTGAGCTGTTACTTGCGAAAGATTACCTATTTTTTGACCATATTGTGTAAGCATCTGGCTTACCAAATAAAAGGTTGCTTGTGAAATATATCCATAAATAATAAATAAAGTGCCATCTAACCATAAATTAGTTTTTACATTATTATCAGTTATCTTTTCTTCAACAGTTTTATTAGTTGAATTTGAGTCTGGGAAAGCTCCACCAAACATGAAATAAAGAAAAGTAAGCACCAAAATAGTTGCTGGAATTAAAAATGACCATCCATACCACATATGTGCAGCTGCTAAAAAGCTAACAATAAAGGGTAAGAAAAATTGCCCTGCACTAATAAATGCCTTTAATACAACATTAGAAGTTCCTTTAGAATTTGGATAAATTTCCATCAAACCTGGATAAGTACCGGTATCAAGGAACGAATTAGCCATTCCTGCTAAAATTCCTAGAATATACGCAATAACCGTATTCGGTGACATTAAAATGCCAACAAAGAAAATAAAATAAGTAACAATTCCTAATTGAACAAATGGTTTTCTCCCAAATTTATCAGATAAAACTCCTGAAGCTAAAAGATTTATAATTCGTCCAATTCCTAATGAAGAAACTACTGCAAGAGCACCAGTTTCCGTAGTTCCCCATTGGTGAGCCAAATTAGCTGCATTTTGAGACAGGATAATAACGCCCATCCCATGAACAAAATAATTGAAATAAAGCGCTAGGGCCGTAGGTGTATATTTATTCTTCATAACTATCCCCATATCTACTCAGTAAAATAATAGCTTTTAATTATTATCTTTAGCATCATTTTCAAAAATAACTTGACGAATATAATCAGTTGGCATGTCTTCACCAGTCCAAAGCTTAAATGCGGCAGCCCCTTGTTCAATCATCATGCCGATACCATTTAAAACATGCTTTACACCAGCTTTTTGAGCGACTTTCATTAGCTTAGTAGTTCTTGGAGCATAAACGGTGTCAAAGACAGTCATATCTTCGTGGAACCAACTAGGATCTTCAACTAAAGTCATATCTTCAAGAGGCTTCATCCCAACACCTGTTGCATCACAATAGATGTCGCATTCACTAATGGCACGCTTGAAGTCATCTTTGTCTTCCAAGTGGTGTAAACTAGCCTTACAGTTAGTCTTTTCATTGATTGTCTTCACATTCTTTTCAGCTTGAGACCATTTATCATCGTTAAGGTTAAAAATTTCAATTTCACTAACACCATCAAGAGCAGCTTGAACAGCAATTGGAGTTGCGGCACCGCCAGCACCAGCTAAACACATCTTCTTACCACGGATATCAATACCTTCATCTTCCAAGCTCTTCATAAAGCCAATTCCGTCAGTAGTGTAGCCTGTTAAAACGCCATTATCGTTAACAATAGTGTTTACAGCATCACACATTTCTGAAGCTGGAGATAATTTATCTAAGTATTTAATAACTTCTTTTTTATTAGGCATAGAAACATTTGAACCACGCATATCCAAAGTTCTAATAGCTTCAACTGCCTTAGGTAACTTCTTGTTATCAATTTCAAAGCAAAGGTAAGTAAAGTTTAAACCTAATTTTGCAAAAGCATTATTGTGCATTGTTGGAGACATTGAGTGGCGGATTGGGTAAGCCATCAAACCAATTAAGTAGGTATGACCATCAAGCCAACCATTAATAGGACCATTTACACCAGTTATTTTATTTGTCATAATTAAAATCTCCTTAATAAAAATCTTTGTTAATATGTTCTCAATTCACTTTTTATGGTATCGTTTTCAAAGTAAGCAATAAATAAAACTAGTTCAATTTATCAATAAAGACAGTTTATTATTTATCCTGTAAATTCGAGGAGAAATTTTATGAATTTAAGACACTTGGAATTCTTTGTAGAATTAGCTCATACTGAACACATGGCACGAGCTGCAGAATCTTTAGGTATCTCCCAACCTTCTCTTTCATATGCAATTAACAGTATTGAAGATGAATTAGGAGTGCCATTATTTGAAAAAGAAGGTCGTAATATTAAGTTAACCAATTATGGTCGCATCTATTTAAAGCACGTAGAAGCAAGCCTAGATGCCTTAAAAAAGGGCAATGAATACGTTGCAGAATTGCATGATATTAATCAAGGACATATTCATTTAGGATTTACCTATACTATGGGCCAAGACCTAGTACCTGAGTTAGTTTCAACCTTTAAAAATAATCCAACTGCTAAGAAAATCACTTTTTCGTATAGCCAAGATATTACAGATAAATTAATTGAAGAATTACTAGAAGAAAAACTTGATTTAGTTTTTGCATCAAAAGCTACAACTCCTGCTCTGGTAGCGCAAGTTAACCAATTTCACCTAGTAAATCAAGAATTATTAGCTGCTGTTCCCTTTAACCATCCTCTTGCTAAAAAAGATGAGGTTACTCTTTCCGAACTAGCTAAATATCCTATGGTACTTTATCAGCGTAACAGTGGCTTAGGAATTTTTCTCAAAAAAATATTCGATCAAGCAAACATAAAACCAAAAGTAGCTGTCGAAGTTCAGGAAGATCATTCGGTCTTAGGGTTTGTTCGTTATAACTTTGGGGTTGCAATCGTACCTCATATGTCACAATTAAGTAGTGGGATAGTGAAACTGTTACCTATTAAAGATAAGGCAGTAGTCCACCCAATTTATGCCATTACTAAAGCAAATCACTTTTTACCACCAGTTGTGCAACGTTTTCAAAGTTACGCTGAAAAATATTGTCGAAATAGTTTTAACGAAAAAAATACTATGATTTAAAAAAATAAGCTATTCTTATCTCTTAAAGGATAAAAATAGCTTATTTTTTATCGATTATTGCAATTGTCACTAGCATTAGTTCCAGCTAAAAAGCCTGAAGCATAGCTCCATGAATTCATCATACTTGGCATAGAGTCATGACCATTGGCACCACCAATTATTTCACCAGCTGCATAATAATTAGCTACTGGCTTCATATCACTATTTAATAATTGCATTTGGCTATTAGTTTCATACCCACCTAAAGTTGTACAGAAGCGAAGTTTTTGTTCAATAACGTAGTAAGTATCACCTGAATATTCATGCATAAATTTTGCCTCACGTCCGAACTCAGGATCCTTACCATTTTTAGCATAATTTTGATAATTAGATAAGGTATGCTGTAAATTTTCAAAATTAATACCAGCTTTATTAGCTACTGTTTCAAGATTTCCTTTTACTAAAATTGGGCTTTGCTTGCCATCAAGTGCAAAATAATGACTAATTTCATCAGCAGTAAAACCATATTTAAGCATTAGTTCATAAAATCTGTTCCAAATTCTTTGATCCATAAGAACAAAAGCTATCTGATCTTTTTGAGCAGCAATTGCATCTCTAAAATGAGTGTATGGATCTGATTCATTTACAATTCTATTACCAGCCCGATTAATAAAAATTGCCCCCATATCACTTGCTTCTTTTGTTGAATAAGTTGTAAGTTTAGCAATTCCAGGTTCAACTTCTAATCCATGTGGATAAACTTTATACCAATCTAAATTACGGCTAGCCAGATTTAATCCCTTGTTAAAGAAGAAATAATCTCCAGTTGAAGTCATTGGGCCATAATAAGGAATCGAAGTCCGCTTTTCTTTGAAGTCTTTGGCGCCCCAACCACCGGCAGCCAAAATAAGAGATTTAAACTTAACGTTTGTAGTTTGGTGCTTTCCTTCAGCAACTAAACTAACAGGTACACCATCTTCAGAATTGATTTTTTCAACACGCGCATCAAGTAAAATCTTGCCACCTTTTTCTTCAAAAGCAGTTGCTATCTTCTTAATTAATTCATATGAACTTTCACTTGGCATTTCCACTTGCCGATTAACCGAATGCTCAATTGTTTGTGTTTCTGCTTTTTGATAAGTCAAATTAGCAAACTCTTTAATAAAATCAACAGCCTTACCAATATTATTAACTAAAATCTTTGATAATTCAGGATAATTGGTACCTCGGCATTCACGAGTAATATCATCAAAAAGTCGTTTACTGCTGTCTTCTTGCGCCTCAGTACCAAATAATTGCTGAGCCAAGTTAGAACCTGTAGCTACTACATTTGAACCATTTAATATTGTAGCTCCACCTAAATAACCATTCTTTTCAAGAACTACTACATTTTTTCCCATTGAAAGAGCTCGGCAAGCTGCAATCAATCCTGCAGCTCCTGAGCCAATGACGGCAACATCTACATCTAGGTTTACTTCCCGATGTGTTTTATCGCTCTCTTTAGCTACTGGTGTAACTCCTGCTTGATTTAAGGCATTTTTTCCAGAATCAAGTAAGGCACTTGTCATAATAGTAGCGCCCGATACAGCGTCTACATCAAATGATTGCTCCTCTATAATGGAATTTTTTAATTTATCAAAAACCTGATTAAATATTGCTGGTGTTTCACTAGATTTGGTAACTTTTATATCTTTTATTTCGTTATTATCAATATTAATATCAAATTTAATCTTGCCATTACGACCATTAGCTTCAGCTTGCAAAGTTTGTTTTGTCATATTTTACCTCTCCTATCACTAATAGTAATCGGTTTCATTTTAAAATGTTTTTTAATTAAAAAAAACAAACAATGACATAATTATTAATAGATTCAGACTATTGATAGTTTTTCGTTTAATCCAACTGAAGCTAACCTTTTTTATTACATACTTTTACAATTAAAGCTAATACTGAACCTAATAAAGATAAAAATATATTCATAATTACAATATATTTCGCGGAATTAGCCCCTGAAAAACCAGTTATCCAGCTCGCAATAGAAAAAATTGTCAAATTAGATAAAGCTGAAAAGAAAGCTGCCCACGATTGCGCTGTTGCCTTAATTGTTGGATAGCTATTACCTAATACTGTTAAAGCAAGCTGATACAAACCACCGGCAGCAAAAAAGCCTACAGCCAGATTTGCAAATGACACTATCCAGCTTGCTTTAATTAAAACAGTAAGAATTAAGCTAAGTGCGGTAAATAAAGGATAATATAGCAAAAGGTCCACTTCTTTAATACCCTTTTTTATAATGAAGGAATTAAAAACTACTGCTATACTTGCTCCAAAAGCATAAATTGTTTGAAGATAGATGGGATTACTTACTCCATAACTTTTAGCTAATTCTTGATATGTATTTACCCATAATAAAAATACTGCAGTAGAAGTATAACCAATTAAAGCTAAAGCAATAACACTAATTGGCAGTCTATCAGTAAAAGCAAATGATTGTTTCACCAATTGCTTTTTAGAATGGTGTTGAGGAAATGGCAAGCATATTAATAAAAAAGCTAATGCTAAATAAACCAACCCTGTACCCCAAAAAACTATCCGATAGTTTGCTCCCAAAAGGCTAACAACAAAAGCAAAAATTGGTAAAGCAAATTGACCGATATTAATTGCAAATTTTGTCATAATTCCAGCAATTGAAGCATTTTTAGGAAATATTTCCATTAGAGAAGGAAAATTACTTGAATTAACGAAACTCTGTCCTATCCCAGAAGTAGTAGCAATTATATACGCAACAGTTAGATTAGGTGCATAAAGTAACCCTATAAAATAACTTGCCCAGATCAAATGACCTATAACAGCACAAAATTTTCTACCAAAATAATCAGACACTGGTCCTGTTATCAAAATCGATATAATACCGCCTAGCCCTATAGCTGCAACCACTTGCAAAACTCCACTTACATCAGTATGCCATATAGTAGCGAATTCTGGTTTATATTGTGCAACCATTGATAAACGTAATCCCATCATAAAATATGACAAATATAAAATACTTGCAGTTATTTTTAAATTATTTATTTTTTTACTAGCCATATCTATCAGCCTCGTACCTATAAGCTTATCTCAAGTATATTTGTAAGCGTTTATTCAATCAATTGTGCTTTACCATTAAATCGATAGATATAAACAATCAATCTTATAAAACCACTTATATCTTCCATCTAAAAATACTTGGTATCTTTTTTAAGAAAAAATGTGTTAAAGCTACAAGTAATGTCTAATTTGTGCTAAAATCGTTATGATTTTTAAAGCCTTTACATTTTATAAAAATCAAAAACGGAGAGGAAAACACTAATGACAAATGCAAAAACTGTCGGCAGCATTGAAGCTGGAGGTACCAAGTTCATTGTTGCTGTTCAAGATATTGAATCCGGTAAAATAATTGCAACTGACCGAATTCCCACTACAAGTAGAGAAGAAACTTTCAAAGCTTGTGCAGAATTTTTTAAGAAAAATCCAGTAAATGCCCTTGGTATTGCAACCTTTGGACCAGTTGATATTAATCCTGATTCACGTACTTATGGTTATATTTTGGATACACCTAAGCCAGGTTGGTCAGGTGCTAACTTCAAAGGATTTTTCGAAAAAGAATTAAACATTCCAGTTTACATCACAACTGATGTAAATGGGTCTTGTTATGGTGAATATATTGCCCGTGGTGCTGATAATACCAAAACTTACTTATACGTAACTATCGGTACTGGTATCGGTGGCGGTATTATCCAAGAAGGTAAATTTATTGGTCGTAACTACCACCCAGAAATGGGTCATATGATGGTAGTAAGAGCTGAAGGTGATGATTATAAAGGTGGTTGTCCTTTCCATGGTGCTTGCGTTGAAGGCATGGCCGCAGGTCCTAGCTTAAAAGGTAGAACTGGCATCCCTGGAGAAGATTTACCAAGAGATCATAAAGCATTTAGCTTTTTACAATATTATGTAGCACAAATGCTCTACAACGCCTACATGACCACTCGACCTGACGTAATGGTTGTTGGTGGTTCCGTTTTAAACGAAGATGATTTAGTACAAATCCGCAAATACTTTGATGACTTAAATAATAACTATGTAGCAACTCCTGACCTTGATGAATTAATTGTTCGACCAGCAGTTGCCAACAATGGTTCAGCAACTTTAGGTGACTTTGAATTAGCCAAAAAGTTATTAAAATAAATAATATAAAAAGACCTCGGAAATCCCGAGGTCTTTTTATTGCTTAATTAGGCTTTTTTCATGTGTTTGATTTGAGTTTTTACAAAAAATGAGACAAGTAAAGATATAACATCAATAATAATAAAAATAAGTAAAGTCTTGGAATAGTCACTGCCGTGACTGGTATAGGTGATAATTGTAGGACCAACCATTCCAGCAACTGCCCAAGCAGTTAAAGTGTAACCGTGCAAAGCACCAAGTTCACGAGTGCCAAACACGTCACCTAAATAAGCAGGAATTACGGAGAAACCAGCTCCGTAACACGATAGAAGAAGACAAAGTGCCATTGAAAATAGTAGTTCTTGTCGCAAATAAAGAATCGTGCCTAGACAAAGAATATCAACAACAAAAATCAAGGTATATGTTAGGGGACGACCTATATAGTCTGATAAACTTGCCCAGATCAATCGGCCAAAACCATTGAATAAACCAATAATTCCAACCAAAGCAGCAGCTTTTGCGGCATTCATATTGACCATTCCTTGAGCCATCGGAGAAGCCATCGAAACAAGGCCAATACCAGTAGTAATGTTTATAAAAAACATAAACCACAAACAATAAAAGGCTGGTGTTTTTAAAGCGTCATTAGCTCTCATTTGAATACCTGTACTATTTTTTGGCAAATTAGTTTGAGTAGGAACTTCTCCAGGTCGTGGGCGCTTAATTAATTGAGCTGCCAAGAGCATTACTACTAAGTAAACAGCACCTAAAATATAAAAAGTCTTTTCAAGGCCAACGCTTTTAAGACTCAAGAGGTGATTAGCAACAGTACTTGTTAACAAAGCAGCAAAGCCAAAGCCCATAATTGCTAGTCCAGTAGCTAGCCCCCGTTTATCTGGGAACCACTTAATGATTGTAGAAACAGGAGTTACATATCCTGCTCCTAGCCCTACACCACCAATTACTCCATAGCACAAATAAAGTAGCCAAAGTTGATGAGCTCCAATTGCAACACCGGTAAGCATTACGCCTAACCCGAACAAGATGGCAGAAACTGTACCAGTTACAGTAGGCCCATATTTTTCAACTAATCGTCCCATAAAAGCAGCAGACATTCCCAGGAAGAAAATAGCTAAACTAAAAGCAAATGTTACTGCTTTAATAGACCAACCAGTTTCAGCAGCGATTGGTTTTGTAAAAACGCTCCAAGCATAAACAGAACCAATCATTAAATGTAAAACAACGCCAGCAAGGGCGACAACATAACGGTTTCTTTTCAATTTTTACCTCCAAAGTATCAAGCTAAGTTAATGCTTACAGGTATGAATATACTACTTTCCAAAAATGGGTCAATCAAAATTGTAATATGCAAGCAACAAGATGTGCTATACAAATCATTGATATATTCAATATATTGGGGTAATGAAAATTTTTAATATTTTTTTGTAACATAAAAAAACAGAAGCAGGTATCTTCCTGCTTCTGTTCATTTCTGTACGGATATTAATTACTTATATTCAATTTCTTGAACAACATCACCGGCTGAAAGTGGCCTTGGGTCAACTGCGGATACTGATTTTAGTAAATCCATATTAGTATAAACCACAATAATTGTATCTGCTAACCCAGCTTGTTTTATCTTGTCTAAATTTATTTGGGCTAATTTATCGCCTGCCTTAACTTCTTGATTCATTTTTACAAATACATCAAAAGGAGTTCCCTTTAATTCAACAGTATCAATTCCCATATGAATCAAGACTTCTAACCCTTTATCTGTTGTAATTCCAAGAGCATGTTTAGTAGGAAATAGAGTGGTACTTTTCCCTGATAAAGGAGCAACAATCGTCCCATCAAAAGGTTCAACAGCAAAACCATCACCCAACATTTTTGTTGAAAAGACATCATCATTAACGTCAGTAATTTGAATTAAATCTCCCTTAACTGGTGATACAACTTTTAACTTTGAATTTCTTTTAAATAAACCGAACATTGCTTAACCTCTATTTCTTAAATTCAATTATTACCAATAGAACAAAACTAAGTAATAATAACGCTGTACCTAAATTTATAACTAGCTTGGCTTTAAGATTGATTTGTTTTTCATTTGGAAGTTCTTGGCTTAAATAAATTCCTAAGATTGCCATAATTACACACATAAAATTACCAACTAAAGCTTGTGTAATAACTTGCGTAACCATAAACACTCTATAAGTTTTTCTTTTATAGAATATTTCTAAATTTAAAAGACAAAAATAGCCAATTATCAAATCGCATAAAGCTATAATCACTCCAACTGCTAATCCTGCTTGATTTTTTAGAAGATTAGAAAAAGTTGTTGCTGATGTTACTAAATGTAGGCCTACTAATGCTGCACAAGCAAGTGGCACAAAAATTAATACATATGAATACCACTTCAGCAACTTTTTAGGCGTTAATTTTAAATTTTGAACAATTCTATCTAAAAAGCTAGAAAAGTTTAAATGTGAAATCATAGCTATCCCTTCTTCTGTTGCCAATCAAAATATCCATTCATAAGCAAATCAATCAAAATATATGCTGGAGAGAAACAGGAGCGGGGGCTACCCCCCCCCATTATTTTTATAACTAAAATCAATTGTTTGGAAAAAGAAACTATAATCTGAAATCGTAGCTAAATCATTACTTCCCATTTTAGTTAAAGATACTAATTTAATCTTATCTCCAACTAAACTAATCTTCTTTAATTCATTTACTATGGATGAATTATTTCCGGAATATGAAATTGTCCATAACATATCTCCCTTATTGAAGAATTGACCTCTCATCTTCAACTCATCCAACGCTGATGGCAACAACACAGTTTGCTTGCCAAATAAAAATAATTCTTTAGAAATATAACTAGCTAATAACTCTTGCTGCCAACCGGTTGAATACAAATATATTGTTTTAGCTGTTTGAACATCAATATAAAAATTAGTTAAGTTTCGTGCTTCAAACTGTTTAATAGTGTTAGTAGTTAAGTCAGCCATTTCTTTAACAAAATTATTATTTGGGTGATTTTTTATTGAAGAAACTGCTGAAAGTTCAAATTTTAATTCACTATAACCAGATAGTCCCAATTTTTTACACAATCTAAAAATAGCTGATTCTGAAACATATAATTTTTTAGATAAATCTTTTAAACTAAGCTGAGAATTTTCTTTAGCTGAGCTTAATAAACCTTGAATAATCTCTTTTTCAGATCCACTCAAGTCACCTTGTTTTTCATAAATACGCGTTTGTAAATTCATGTTCTCATCCCCCATTATGCTAATTTAAATATAGCACAATGGACTAATACAAAGGACTACAGACGTTGATATTTTGAATATTTTTCTGTTAAAATATTGCCATTTTGTGTACAATGAAAGTCTTTAACACTTTTACATTATTTCTTTCATTTTAGCAATAATGTCATCTGTTTCTAACCCTACTGCAATATCTACTTCTTTATCTTTTATTTCTAAGTTGTATGCCCCAACTTGTTTAAATGCAACTTCATCTGCCACTAAGCTTGGATCTACAACAGTTACTCTTAATCTTGTAGCACATGACATTAGTTTTTCGATATTACTTTGGCCACCTAATAGATCAATAAATCCAGTAGCCTTTTCAAGAGTTGGATCCACTTCTGTTGAAGCAACATTATCGTGGCCTTGCTCTTGCATCATCGCTTGCATTCTTTCAAGAACTTGAGCAACATCTAATCCGACAATTACTTGCAAAGCTTTACCATGGTGTACAACACTGACAGCTTTATTTTGCTTAAATGCTGAATCAGAGGCAACTTTATTAGTATCTACAACAGTCACTCTTAATCTTGTTGCACATGAAGTTAAATCTTCAATATTACTTGGACCACCTAATAATTCAAGATAAGCAGATGCACGTGCAATATATGGATCATTAGCATTTGCACTTCCTGCTTTTTCAGCAGCTTTCTTTGCTTTGTATTCAGCTTTTGACAAAAGTTTAACATCTTCATCATCAGCTTCACGACCTGGAGTAATATAATTAAACTTCAAAATCATGTATTTAAAGACGAAGAACACAATTATTGCAAAAATAAACCCAATAACAAATTGAATAATATATGTTTGCCAATGGTGTGGCCAAAGTGGAATCCAGTTTTGAGCAGCAATACCAATTGCACCATCAGTCATATTACCTACAACACCAAAAGCACACATAGTAGTGTTCATAGTTGCTGAAAGCAAAGAATAAATCACCCATAATACAGGTGCCGCAAACAAATAAGTAAAGTCAACAGGTTCCGTAATTCCAGCAAAAACCGAAGTTAAAGCTGCTGGAATAAGTAATGCTGAAGTTTGCTTTTTCTTGCTCTTTTTTGCAGTTGCATAAAATGCATAACAAATTGCTGGAACTAAGAATACTTTTTCATTCCCATAAAGTTGGAAGCCTAATTCTGGTGCCAAAACACTAAGTGGCTTACTACTTTGAGCAAATTCTGCCAAGTGCTTTAGCCAATATGGTTGTAATCCACCTTCAACAACTGCTGGACCAAATTGGAATGGAATATATACTAAGTGGTGTAACCCTGTTGGAATAAGGATACGGTTTAAGAATGTATAAATCCCAACACCAACTAAGCCGCTATGTACAATAAAGGTTTGCATACTTGTAATTCCTAATTGAATCTTAGGCCATACTAAACAAGTCAAGAATGCAAAAGGAATCATTACAAAGAAACCTAACATTACAACATATGTTGAACCTTGAAAAGTAGCTAACCAATCTGGTAACTTTTTATCAAAGAAATGATTATGCAAATAAATAACAATTCCGGCTACTAATAATGCCCCTACCATACTGGTGTTAAGAGTTTTTATACCGGCAATCATTGTAAGACCGCCATTTGTTGAGTTAGCAACTAAATCCTTAGCATAATTATTTACGCCAAAAAATGGACCCCAATATTGTAAAAAGCCAGCTACAAAATAATTAAAAGTTAAGTAGATAACTAGCGATTCCATTGCAGCTCTACCTTTAGCTGCATGTGCTAAACCAATTGGCAAACCTACAACAAATAATAAATTAACTTGATTAAATACGGTCCATCCACCATTAGCTACAACATTCCAGATTCCGTTCCAAAATGTCCCTTCTTTGGCAAGCGAACCAAAGATCAATGGATTGGTAAATAAACTACATAAAGCTACGACAATACCTGCAAATGAGAATAGAAGGACTGGAACAAACATTGCGGCTCCAAACCTTTGGAGTTTCTGCATCATAATTTTTCACCTCGTAAGCAAAAAGGTGCTAGTAATTAGCACCTTTTATATCTTTACAACTATATTCAGATTTTGATTACTTTAATTCTGGCCAATAAGGTGCGTTAACTGGAATCATATCGTCAAGAATCTTCTTTGCAACAAGTGCATCTGGGACTGTCTTGTTAAGAGCAAATGCTTGCCACATCTTTTCATATGAATGTTGTTCATAAGCATCAACAACTAATTGTTCACAAGTTACTTGTTCCATAATCATCCCTCTTTGGAATCTGCCAGCTTCACCACAAGCAATTGGTTGAACACCATCTGCACCAAATAAGCATGGAACTTCTACAATTATATCGTCTGGAAGGTTTGAAATAGCACCATTATTAGGAATGTTTGCTAAGAATTTTTCATGAGTGTTGTAGGCAATTGCATGACAGATATCAACAATATATTCTGAGTGAATTGCATTCTTATCCCAAATATTGTTCTTAGCTGTACCTGCTTCAACGATTCTCTTACATTCACCAAAGACAATCTTTTGGCGATATTCAAGAATTTCATCAGTACGAGTATGATGTGGATCAGCATGTGCTACTTCGTATTGTGGGTAGTAATAGTACTGCATATAAGTATTTGGCAACGTATCAGGTTCCAAAGCATAGCAATCTTTGGCTTTCTTAAAGGTTTCTACCCAACTAGCTTCAGTATCCTTATCGAAATCTCCACCTACATAATATCCATTTTCACGAACATACTTCTTAAGCTTAGGCATTAAGTCCTCGCCAGTCTTGTAGTTTCTAACTTCTTTCCACCAACCGAAGTGATTCAAACCATAGTAGATAAAGTCTAAATCATGGTAATCTTTAAGGCCACAGATGCGAGCCATTCTAGTCATAATGTCAATTGGCATATCACAAATATTGATTACCTTTGACTTTGGACGGAAGCGACGACAAGCTTCAGAAACAATTGCAATGGTGTTTGAATAATTAATCATCCAAGCATTTGGTGAATACTTTTCCATGTAATCAATAATTTGAATGATTGCTGGAATTGAACGTAAACCATATGCCATTCCTCCGGGGCCGGTTGTTTCTTGACCATTTACACCATATTTAAGAGGAATCTTTTCATCATGACTACGCATTTCGTATTTACCAACACGAATTGAACCAAAGACGAAGTCAACATCAGTAAATGCTTCTTCTGGATCAGTAGTATATGAAAACTTTATTTGTGGTGCACGTTCTTTAATAATAATGGCACATGCATCACCAATCTTCTTTTGTCGTTCAGCATCAATATCATAAAATTTAATTTGGCGAAGTGGGAATTTATCTTGTTGATTAATTAATCTTAAAATAAATCCTGGTGTAAAAGTACTACCACCACCAGCAATTACAACTGAAAACTTTCGATCATCTTTAACCATAAATCTGTCTCCTTAGAAATGATAAACATTTATTAAGTGAGGTACCTTACATGTTTATTTATACCAATTATTTTTATTGTTTGGAAGCCTTTTCATTACTATAGAATTAGTATTTCACTGTTTAAAAATAAATTGTCAGCCAGTGAAATATATTTCAAAGAAATTCTTCATACAAAAAGCGTTGATAAACTTAGTGTCATCCTAAGTTTATCAACGCTTTCAAATTCACTTTAAAAAAGATTAATCTAAATCATTGCATAAAACTTTTATTACTCGATTGTATACTTCTTGTCTATTTTGATGAAGACCATGATCACTCTCAGCTATTAGATGAATTTCAGATTGTGGCCAAATTGCATGATATCGAATTGAAGCATAATTATTTACATTCATTTTTTCAATATCTAAATATTAATCTTTATTCGTCCTCACCATTTAATTTCAACAGCAAAGCATACAAAGCCCCATAAATATTAGCTTCATTCATAAATTTTGCTCTTACGATAGTTGGCCGTGTCAACATTTTAGCAATAAATGGAACTTCATTAGTAATCAATCGGTATTGTTTATTGATAGCTTCTACCACCTTGGGTTGAGCACTAATGCCACCACCAATTACGAATTTATCCAAATCAACTACTGATTGAATATTAAAAATAATAGTGGCAACTTCTTTACACTCTCGCTCTAAAATTTTTAATGCCTGATCATTGCCATTATTAATAGCATCAAAGGCTGCATACCCATCTTTTAAATCAGAATTTCCAATTAACTTATTAACACTTTCAATCATTTTTACAGCTGAACCATAAGTGCAACCAAAACGTTCAAAGCCTGACTTATCTCCTTCAGTCTGCATAAAACTAAGTTCACCTGCTTGAAAATGACTGCCTCTCCAAATTCTGCCATCTAAGATAATTCCGCCACCAATACCAGTTCCTAAAACAACTGCAGCACCATTATTAACCCCTTTTAATTCACCAAGCCAAAGCTCAGCTAATGCCGCAGCTTTACCATCATTTTCAACACCAACAGGAACGTGATATTTATCACCAACAAGTCGTTGAAAATTTACACCGTCTAAATAAGGTAAAGCTCCCCCAAAGTAAACAGTGTTAGCTTTCGTATCTACTTTACCCGGTGCACTAAAAGCAATTCCTTCAAATTGTCCCTGATACTGATCTGCAATCTTATAAACTGCTTTTAAAAAATCTGCTAAATTATCCGTTGGTGTGGGTACTTTATCATGCTCAATAATTTCACCTGCATTATTTAAAAGGGCATATTTCAAATTAGTACCGCCAATATCGAAAGCTAAATATTGTGTCATTTTATTACGTCTCTTCTCTTCTTTTTATATTTATTATATGTATTATTAGTAACTAAATTAGGTTATCAATTGACCTAATTTTTTATTACTTTCCATTTAGCCAAAAATCTAAAATTGGTGCTTTGTTTTTATATTAATCCTATGTACCCGCAAATAATGTCCCAATCCATAAACTGTTAAAAGTATAAAAGCAGCTGCACAAATAAACATCGCAAATCTTGGCGTTGAATTACCTAACACCCCAGATAAGGAATTAAGAATATATGGAGAAACTGAACAAGCAATGTTAATCAAAACTAAAGCAATCGTTGTAGCTAAGTTAACTGAACCATGTGGTGCTGCCCAAGAAAGCCAATTATACAAGTATGGGACAGCTAAAGCTGCACCGAAGCCAAGAACAATATTTCCAGCAAAAATCATAACCAAGTTGGTCGCAAAACCAAATAATAAAAATCCGATTGCAGTAATCAAAAATCCGATTGGGAAAATTTTATCATGTAGCTTCTTGAACAATATCCCAAAACTTGCCCCAAGTGGAATTCCACATAGCCCAGTAATACCAGTTAATGCCGCATATTGACTCATACTACCTAATTTTTCAGAAGTTACCAAGAGAGGTAGCTTGTAAGAAAGTGGCATATAAAAAATAAATAGAATGAAAAAGACGGTCCAAATCACAACTAATTTTGAATTAATTTTTTCTCTATTCTTTGGTGCAGCTTTTTTAGTTATCGTCTTATTAGCTTTATCATTAGGAATAAATAGGGCAAATAAAATAAAAACGGGAATAATTAATAAATAAATACCAAAAGCCATGTGCCAGTTAATGGTAACTAACCAACTTAAAATAAATGAAACAAGAGCTGTTCCTAAGGCTCCCATTACATTTTGAAAACCTAACATTGAAGCAGTTTCTTCTTCATCATCATTATAAAATTGGGGAATCAATGATACTGCCAATGAATTGAATAATCCTATTCCCATTCCTAATAACAATCTGGAAATTGCAATCATCATAAAGCTACTTGCATACATCGGAAAAGTACCACTAATTAGAGCTAATACTAATCCTGATAGAACTGTTTTCTTTTGCCCTAAAAATCTAATCAAAACAGGACTTAAAATCAGCCCTAAAATGATTCCAATATTAGGTAAAGTAATTAAACCTTCAACACTAGCCTTACTTACTCCACTAAATGCAGGATAAAGTAGTGGCAAAGCTGATGACACAGCTGGTGCAATCATCAACAGTGTTGAAATAGATAGCAATGCTATTTTAAAAATTAGACTATTTTTATTATATTTCATCGTACAGCCCTCCTATATTTTTCACTGTCTAGCATACCTTTATGAGTAAGCGTATACAATACTGTTAGTTATCTAAAAAACGGCGTTTATTGACCAATTTAAATTTGGTTACAAATCGCCATTTTTTAGTCATTGAGTTGTTACTTTTTTCACTTTATAAGCTGTACACTGTAACTGAATTATGACTAAGGAGGAATTAATTATGGCTGATTTACCAACTTCTGTAGATGAATTACGTGCTATTTTTAAAAAAGGAGACGATGCACGTGATGCCGGTTTACCTACTAATATTCCCGAAGTAGAGAGAATCGATAATTTAAGTTATGGACCTGACGAAAAGTGGAATTTGTTAGATATTTATTTACCAAAAAATAGAACTGGAAAAGTCCCCACCATTATTAGCATTCATGGCGGTGGCTGGGTATATGGTACTAAAGAAACCTATCAATTTTATGGCATGTCTCTTGCTAAAATGGGTTTTGGATTTGTAAACTTCAATTATCATTTAGGACCTGATGTTGTTTTTCCTGGAATTTTAGATGATGTTCAACTGTTAATGGAATGGATTGAAAACCATGGTGCAGAATACGATTTGGATTTGAAGAACATCTTCTTGTTGGGAGATAGTGCCGGTGGGCAAATGACTGAGCAATATTTAGCCATTTCTACTAATGATGATTTTCGTAAATTATTCGGATATCAACCTTTAAGCTTTAAATTTAATGCTGCTGCCTTAAATTGTGGTGCCTACTTTATGTTGGACAAAGAACAAACTCAAGGTGCTGTTGCGGCCTACTTTGCACCAGAAGCAATTAAGGATAAAAAAGAGCTTTTAAATACTGAACAATACTTAACCCAAAATTTGCCACCATTATTTATCATGACAGCCAATGAAGATTTTTTGCATGATAATGCTATTCGCTTAGATGGCTTTTTAAGAGCTAAAGGAATTAAGCATGAGTTGCATATTTATGGCACTCCCGATAAACCTAGACAACATGTCTTCCATTGCAATGTTCGAGATGAAATTGGACAGCAATGTAACAAAGATGAAATCGATTTCTTCAAGCAATATATTGTAAAATAGGTTTATCTCAGTTCTAGTGGAGGACTGCAATGCCTATGTATGAACATGAAATTGTTAAACCCGTTGGTCAATTATCAATTTGGTACCATATTTTTGATGATAATCAAGCATGGAATGCTTATATTCCTGCTCATTGGCACAGAGGAATCGAATTAAGTTATATAGAGCGAGGATCGATTGATGACTTCAGAATTGGTGATGCCCATTTTTCTTCTAGTTCAGGAAAAATTTTAGTAGTTAATACTCAAGAAATTCATTCAATAAAAACTCAAGTCAAACAAAATGATTTAGCTCTCTCAATCATTTACCCGTACTCATACATTGAGGGGCTATTTCCAAAAATTAATAATTATCGAATTGAAATCAACCATCCTGAAAACTTTACTGAATTACAAAAGTTAGCTTATCTGAATCTTAAAAGCCAGCTAATTCAATTTATCGCAACAGCTCAATTAAATTCTAATGATCGAAATATTCGATTATCAATTATTTCACTAGAAATTTTAGATAATTTACTGAACAATTTTGTTCAAAAAAGAAAACAACTTCCTGCTAAAAAAGAGGTAATAACTCAAAGACTTCAAGAAATTGTTGAGTATATAACTACAAATTTACAGCAAGACTTATCTTTAGAAATAATTGCTAACGAGTGTCATATATCACGAGAATATCTTGCAAGATTTTTTAAAAAGAATATGGCAATGACTGTTGCAGAATATATTCGTTACCGTAGAGCAATTTCAGCTAGAAAAGATTTACTTTCAAAGAATGCAACTTTAACTGAAATTGCTATTGATAATGGGTTCAGTGGCATTCGTTCTATGAATCGGGCATTGCAGGAATTTTATCACGAAGATGCAAAAGAGATTCGTAAAAGAGAACAGAAATAGACAATAAAAATTGCATAGGTTGTTGTATAATTAAAGATCTAATCAGAATCAAAAAGACAGCTGTTATCCTCAGCTGTCTTTTTGATTTTTATTGTTTCCAAAATTAATTGGTACTATTTATAGGCTCTAAAATGTAGGCAATAAAAAAGACGGTCATCAGACCGCCCACCGTTGCATGTTTTCACACATGCAGAACTTCTCTCTGTGCTTATTATATCACATTTTGTGATAAAATTGAATTGCATGTTTTCATGCCACTTTTTTTATGAAAGGAGGTATCAGCATGCAGAACTTCTTTCTATTACTACTTGTCTTGCTGGTTCGTGAATTACGAAAATTAATTCATGAACTGAACATTATGTTCAATAAAAAGTAAGGTAGTACAAAGCCACGATTATGCGTGGCTTTTTTATTTTCCAATTGTTTTTCGGATAATACTGCAAACTTTGAGGCATGCTTTTGAACTTTTTGCTTTAAAACTCATTCGTTATGTAAGTGTAGGCAATAAAAAAGGCGGTCATCAGACCGCCCACCGTTGCATATCTTTTGAGAACATGCAGTTACTCTTCTTTTATTTATTATAACACATAATATGCTAAAATAAAGTTTGCATATCTTCTAAACCTGCTTTTATGAAAGGAGGTGAGAATATGCCAGTTACTCTTCTTCTCTTATACTTGCTTGTTCGAGAAATTCGAAAGATTCTTGAACTTTTTAAAAAGTAAGTATGGTAAGCCACGGGAAACCGTGGCTTTTTATTTTCCAATTACTTTTCAAATAATACTGCAAACTTTGAGGCATACTTAATCTTTTTACTTAAAAACTCAATCGTTACATAAATGGAGGCAATAGAAAAGGCGGTTCTAACGAACCACCCATAAAACGTCGACGACGGATTGATTTCCCTTTCAATTCTTCTTACACGTTAATTCATTATTTTTATTATCGTGGTACCTCCGAAGTACCTGAAAAAACTCTTCAAAAAGTTTTTAGAAGATAATCAAGACTAATTGTTGAGCAAGAAAAGAGTAGTCATTTTTGATTGCTCTTTTTTTTTAAAACACTCTTTGCTAAAATCCATGATGATTCATTTCATCTAACTTCTTTTTTAGCTCTTCATTCTCCGCTACAAGTATTTCTTTTTTAGTTTCTTATCCACCTCAGACTTTGTGTAAAAAAGCTTTTATATTAAATTCCCTTGAAACACGAAAACAATATACTATAGACTAAAAGATATTATCTAAAAACTAAAATAACAAATAGAAAGGGTTTAATATCACATGGTCATATCTGAATTTACATTAAAAGAAATTTTACAAGTTATCTGGGCTAATACATTCCATATCAATACAAAAAAATCTAAAATTCTCCAAATTATTCTTGGTATCTTAATACTACTAATTCTTATTGTGTTTTTTCTTATGTATTATAATTCTAGAGAATTTGTTACACTAAATAAATTCTCTAGAATTGTCTTTGCATTACTCTATACACTTTATCCTTTACCTATGCTCTATTTACAGTTTTTTTAATACTAAGCCTTATCTATAAAAGAAAACAGATAATTTTTTTCGAAAAAACTTTTTCTGATAATTTATCAAAAATAGATACTTCTACTTTCAGAAATTCCAATATTAAAATCCCTTACATAAAACATGCTCAAGAAAACTTTATAAAAGCTCAATTCTATGATGTAGGTGGAATATACAATGATATTATTTTAGTTAAAAAAATCTCTAAAATACCACATCTTTCTAGTAAAAATATCCTTTATATCAAGAAAAAAGATTTAACTCCTGAACAATTATCTATCTTAAAACGCCATGTAAAACTTTGGATAGGTTAATTTAGACTAAGCAATCAAAGAATCATATTTAAATTTACAATAATAAAAAAGATAGGTATTCCCCCCTTCTTTTACGTAGCCCTTATATATTTTGCATATAACAGGAGTAATCTCTAGTTTTGTAGTACTACACTTATGAATTAACACAAAAAAGCCACTTAATTTACGATTAAGTGGCTCTTTATTTTCCTAGCTTAAATCTTCACCATTTGAAGCAATAACTTTCTTATACCAATAGAATGAATCCTTCTTGTAACGCTTCAAACTACCGTTACCTTCATCATCTCTATCAACATAGATAAAGCCATAACGCTTACTCATTTGGCCTGTACCAGCACTTACAAGGTCAATACAGCCCCAAGTAGTGTACCCAATTAAATCTACACCGTTATCAATTGCTGCTTTCATTGCTTGAATATGTTGCTTCAAATAGTCAATTCGATAATCATCATGAACTTCATTATCTGCAGTCAATTTATCAACTGCACCTAAACCATTTTCAACGACCATTTGTGGCAAGTGATAACGATCATTCATCACTTCAAGGTAATATTCTAAGCCCATTGGATCAGTAGCCCAGCCCCATTCGGAATACTTCAAATATGGGTTCTTAGCTCCTGCTGCAAAATTACCACCAACTTTATCCTTAGTTTCATGGGTAGTAATTACATTAGACATGTAATAAGAGAAAGTGTACATATCAACTTTACCAGCTTTAAGATCTGCTAAATCTTGGTCTGTAATATCTAAGTGAACATTGTGTTCATTCCACAAACGCTTAGAATAGCTTGGATATTCACCCAAAGCTTGTACATCCCCACAGTAAAAAATATTTTGTTCCCAAGCATAACGATTAGCTAAAATATCCTTAGGATCTGGTGTTAGTGGGTAATTTACAATGCCACAAATCATGTTGCCGACAACATAATCAGAATCAATTTCGTGAGCAGCCTTAACTGCACGCGCACTAGCTACAAATTGATAATGTAATTTTTGATAAGCATGTTGATATACTGCATCATCATTAATCTTTTGTCCAAACATATTAAGCATTAACAAACTACAATTAATTTCATTAAAAGTCAGCCAATACTTAACTAATCCCTTATATTCTTTGAACAATACTTTAGCATACTTTACGTACTCATCAATCATTGCTCGGTCTTGCCAATCATTGTATTTTTCACTTAAATACAATGGATCTTCATAGTGAGAAATAGTAACTAACGGTTCAATATTATATTTCTTTAGTTCTTCAAATACCTTGCGATAAAAATCAAGTCCCGCTTGGTTAGGCTCTTTTTCATCTCCCTTAGGGAAAATTCTTGTCCAAGCAATAGACATTCTAAAGGTCTTAAATCCCATTTCAGCGAATAATTTAATATCTTCTTTATAGTGGTGATAAAAGTCAATTGCCACATGATTAGGATAGTATTCACCTGGTAATATTGCACCTTTTGCGCCTTGGGGTAGCCCAGCACCTGGCATAGCTGGTGTTTCTCCGGCTTTGCCATTAAGCATATAAGTTAACATTCGTGGCTTATTTAAACTACCAGCAGTTGTAATATCTGTTACTGATAGGCCTTTTCCGCCTTCATCATATCCGCCTTCAAGTTGATTAGCAGCGGTTGCTCCACCCCATAGAAAATCCTTTGGGAAACTTGTCTTTGTACTCATATTTTTCCTCCTAATCCAAATCTAAAACATTATCACCAATATGAACTACTCCTTGTTTAGTTAAGCTAATTTTATGATAGTTCTTTGTATTAGTAATCACAATTGGTGTTGTTACGTCATAACCTGCCTTTTTGATTGCTTCAATATCGAATTTAACTAAAGGCTCTCCTGCTTTAACAACTTGATCTTTTTTAACCAAAGTTTCAAAACCTTTACCATTCAAGTTAACAGTATCCATACCAATGTGCATCAAAACTTCAGCGCCATCATCTGTATGCATTCCAATTGCATGACCAGTTGGGAAAACCAAGACTACATGACCATCAGCAGGAGCTCGCAGAATACCTTCACTTGGTCTAATAGCTGCGCCATCTCCCATAGCCTTAGTTGAAAAGACTTCATCCTTAACTTCAGATAATGGAATTAATTCACCATTCAATGGACTAACTAAAGTAGTTGGCTTGTTGTAATCAGAATTTGTTTTAGCAATTGCAGCATTTTTCTTAATTTCAGTTGCTTCATTAGCTGCTGTTTGAACATCTTGTGCAATGTGTTCTTGATCTTGTGCATCAACAGCATCCTTACCAAAAAGCATTTGTAAAACAAATCCTAAAATGAAAGCTACAACCATTGCAGCAATTAAATAGTAAAGTGAGCTATTAATTCCAGTCTTAGGATTAATTGCGGCTGGGATTACAAATATCCCCATACCACCCATCATATAAAGTTTTACGTTACCTAAAGCAATAATAATAGTTGCCAAAGCAGAAGCAATACATGAAATAATGAAAGGCTTTTTTCTTGGAAGAGTTACACCATAAATAGCTGGTTCAGTTACACCAAAAATGCCGGAAATAAAAGCTGGAAAGGCAATTGCTTTAGTTTTTTCATTTTTTGTTTGGAATAAAATTGCTAATACAACACCGATTTGGGCAAATGAAGCAGCAAGTGATAAGTCAAGAATTTGATCAAAGCCATTTGCAGCCAAGTTAGCAAAGAACACAGCCACAAATCCCCAGTGAACACCAAAAATAACAAATACTTGCCAAAATGCTCCCATCAAGATCCCTGCTAAAATTGGGCTAATGTGGTAAGCAGAAACAGTGATTAATGATAATAAGTTACCAAACCAAGTGGCAATTGGCCCAATTACTAGGAAAGTAAGTGGAACAACAATTAATAAAGTAAAGAACGGAACAAGGAAAGTTCTAACTACTGCTGGAACCCAACTTTTAACCCATTTTTGAACATAACTTGCAAACCAGACTGCTAAAATTATTGGAATAACAGTTGATGAATAGTTCATCATAATCACTGGAATACCAAAGAAGGTAGTGTGAATATCTGATTGTAAGAAGGTTCCCTTAAATACTGTCATCAAGGTTGTCTTACTACTACTAATTGCAACAATTGCTGGATAAACCATTGTTGCCGCAATTCCCATCGCAGTAAAGATTTCAACCTTAAACTTCTTGGCAGCATTAACTGCAATTAAAATTGGCAAGAAGTAAAAGAAAGCATCCCCAATTGCATAAAGGATTTGATACTCACCTGATGTTTTAGACAATAATCCAAGCGAAGCACAAGCAGCAACGATTCCTTTAATCATACCAGCACTAGCTAACGCACCTAAAAACGGTGTAAAGATACCTGAAACGATATCAATAAACTTATCAGCAATTGACATATTGCTAGTATCAACATAATCATCGTCTACTTGTCCACCATCACTAAAGCCACCTACTTTAACTAAAGTGTCATACACATCTGCAACTTCATTACCGATAACTACTTGATATTGTCCAGCTGATTTAACAACCGTTACAACGCCATCCGTATTTTTGAGCTCATCATCATGAGCCTTCTTTTCATCTTTTAGCTTAAAACGCAAACGAGTAGTACAGTGAACTACACTAACTACGTTATCCTTACCGCCAACTCCAGCGATAATCTTTTTACTTAGGTCTTCGTAGGCCATAATTTACACCTCTTAACAATATAAAAACCCGAGAAATCATGCCAAAAACTCCAGAAAAACTCCGGTTAGTATAGACATAATCTCTCGGGTTAATGCTTAGCTTAACTAATAACACACCTTAGTGATTACTTGTTAAATATTAACTTTATGTTTTTATAATACTATTCTCTGTAAGCGCTGTCAACGATAAAATAAAAATTATCGATTGCTTACTCTCCATACATGTAAAATCAGATAAACTTCATCATCTTCACCTAATTGATATCCCGTCTTTTCTTTAATAAAATAAGCAATTTTTTCTACTACTTTGCTAGTTTCGGGATATTTTTGCTTCATTAATTGACCAAAAACAGGATCTAGTCCATCATTTTTGCGATCTTGTTTTTTAATAATTTGAATGAGCAAGGCCCGAAGATGGGTTACAAACCTACTGTAGTTAAATGATGTGCGATCTAAACTTTTACCAGTTTCTAAACTAACAATACGTAATATCCCATCTAATAACTTACTAAGTTCCATAGTTTCTTGAACAGTCTCTTTATCAAAGCCAACATTAACCAAATGATAAGTTAAAAAAACAACTTCACTTTCTGGCAAAGTTACTTTAGCTTCTTTTTCAACCATAGCTACTAATTCTCTAGCAACAGCTACTTCCTTAGGATAGAGCTTTACCACTTCCCATTGCATCATTTGGTTATCTAAAATCATGTTTTCTTTATTTCTAGTTAACATGAAGTCAACGTGATCTGCTAATGAAGTATAAGCATAATTATCAAATTTTATTCCTATCTTTATTTGAGAAAGCTCAACCATTTTATTAGTTAAGCTGAGAGCTAGTGAACTTAAACTAGTAACTGTTTTTAAAGTGGTATCTTGGTCAGTATTTTTAAAACGACGTTCTATTTTACTTTCCTCAATTATGTCGCCGGCTTTTTTGCCAAAACCAATACCTTTTCCAATAACAATCCACTCTACTCCAGCCTCATCCTTAACCAAAGCAGCACTATTGTTATAACTCTTTTCAAAAATCATTATTTTTCTACCTTATATCTTGATATTCCATCTAAATAAGTTTCTACCAAGGTCATGTCATTATTTAAAATCAAAAAGTCAGCTGCTCGATCAGGTGCAATAACACCACATTTATCTAAAATTTTACTACTCTTAGCTGGGACATAACTAGCCATCATTACAGCATCTTCTCGACTTACAATGTCCCAATCAACCAAGTTTTTAACAGCATCTTTTAAAAGTAAAATACTTCCTGCTAAATTATTGCCATTAACCAAACGAGCCATGCCATCTTTTACATAGACTGGCAATTCGCCTAACATGTAATTACCATCAGGCATCATCCCCGCTTGCATACAATCCGTAATTAAACAAATATGTTCGCACCCCTTAGCTTGAATAAGTGCTCGCAAAGCTGGAATTTCTACATGGTGCCCATCAGCAATTAACTCACAATCAGTTAATCGACTAGCAAAAGCGGCCCCAATAATATTAGGTTCATGTTGCGATAAATAATTCATCCCATTATAAGTATGGGTAAACATGCTAGCCCCTGCGTTAATAGCCTTATTAGCATCTTCAAAATTGCTACTTGAGTGTCCCAAGGAAACAGTTACTCCTTCTTTTACAGCTTCTCGAATAAATTCACAACTACCTTTACGCTCAGGAGCCATTGAAATCTTAATTAGCATATTATCACTAGCTTTACGCCAGCCATCAAACAATTTAATATCAGGATCAACCATGTACTTAGGATTTTCAGCTCCTCCATGTTCAGGAGTAAAAAATGGTCCTTCAAAGTGGATGCCTTGAATCTTAGCACCTGTTTCTTGATCCTTATGGTCTGCAAACATTTTACAAATATTTGTCAGAGTTTCATCACTTGCTGTAATTGTTGTTGGTAACCAAGAAGTCACACCAGCTGCAAGCAAACCTTCTGAGATTTTGTTAATACCTTGCCAATCACTCTTCATTACATCTTCATTAAGTAGACCATGAATATGAGTATCGACATACCCTGGAGCAACTGCCTTATCAGGATATTCTTTTATTTCTCCATTAGGCTTTTCATTTTCTGGATAATAAAAGCCAAATTTTCCATCATCAGTTATTTCTAAATAACCACCTAATTCTGTTTTATTTTTTAAGAAAAATTTTGCTGCATGAATGTAGTAAGTCATATATCTATCTCTTCTTTCATAAAAGCGCTATCGTTACTAATCATATCGTGACGATAAATATCTTTAAAGTCAACTAAATAGCCAAAAAATTTCATGATTTTTCGTTATAATGTAAGTAATTAAAGAAATATTTAGGTGGTAGATATGGCACAAACTATACAAGGTCGTCATCAACTAGGTGCTTTAGTTGGTGCACAAAAAACAGAAAATTTTTATGAATTACATTACTCAAGTGGTGAAACAGCTCGCTTATACATTTTATCGGATGGCATTTTTCGGTTTTATCTTGATCCAAAAGGCTTATTTGAAACAAATGCATTGGATTTAAACTTATCTTCATTTGATAATTCCTATCATGAAAAAAGTAATGCAAAAGCAACTAGTGAGGCCTTCATTATTCAAACAGGCTCAATAAAGCTAGTCTTTGGCCAAAAGCCAGCAACTTTAACAATTTTTGATGAACAAGTCCACCGCAATCGTTTAAGTCAAACCAGCCCATTAGAAATTGGTGATGGTGCAAGTATCGAGTTTTTAAAGCAAAATCAAAATGAATACTATTATGGTGGAGGATTGCAAGGCGGTCACTTTAGTCATAAAGGGAAAAAAATTCAAATCAAAGATTTGAAAGTTGCAGGAAATGGTGGAGTTATCAACCCTATTCCATTTTTCTGGTCAAATGCTGGTTTTGGAGAATTGCGTAATACCAACGCAATCGGGACATATGATTTCGGTTCTAAAAATTCAAGTAATTGCTTATTAAGCCATGCTTGTGAGGAATTTGATACATTCTATTTAATTGGAAATTCTCCTCAATCTATCTTACAAAAACTTTATCAGCTAACTGGCAAGCCTTTTAATCTACCAAAATACGCTTTAGGTCTAGGTTATCTGGGTAACTTTTTAGATTTCACTTGGAAGAAAAGTGACAATACTAACCGTACAGCTACCAAATTTGAAGATGGTGGTTATTATGAAAAGACCACTAATCCAGAGGATATTGCTACTAAAGCATCTTTAAATGGTGAAGAAAATGCAATTTTTTCTGCCAGAGCAATGATTGATCGTTATCAAAAAATGAAGTTTCCACTCAGTTACTTTATTCCAGATTTTGGCTCAAAAACACCAGCTAAGCTTGATGAATTGCAACAGTTTAATGAATATGCTTTAAGCCAAGGGGTTATGCCGGGAACCGCTCATGTTGAAACTTTACTAGCTAATACGCAACTTGCTTATACTGATAAACAAAACGAAGCTAAAACATATTCTGCTTTAGCCAATAGTTTAAAGAAACAAAGACCATTTGTTTTAACTGGCAATGGAAATGCTAAAAGTCTTCACACTAGTGCATTAGCTTTTGGAGAAGATGGTGGTGAATGGGACGCTTTGAAAGATCAAATAGCCAGTTTACTTGGTTTATCTCTTTCAGGACAACCTATTAGTGGCTGTGCAGTAGATGGTATTCGTGGCGGAGGAAATGCGACAGTAAGTGTCCGTGACTTTGAATGGAAAAGTTTCACACCATTATTATTTAACATGGATGGTCAAGGAACTACTCCTAAGCTTCCTTTTGTTTACAACAATAAAATTTCCAAAATTAATCGCGCCTATTTAGCTCTAAGAAAGCAATTTAGTTCATATTTGTATACTTTAGTTAAAAAAGCGCAAGCTGGTGACTTAATTATGCGTCCTCTTTTCATGGAATTTCCACATGAAAAAACAAACTATTCAGATGAATGGTCTAGTGAATTTATGCTAGGAAAAGACTTATTAATTGCACCAATTACAGATGGTCGTGAAGATGAAAAAGGTCATGCAATTAAGGATCGTTTATATTTACCAAATCACCGCACTATTTGGATTGATTTATTTACTGGAAAGAAGTATCCAGGTGGTAGAGTATATAACAACTTATCATTTCCACTTTGGCACTTGCCTGTCTTCATTCGTTCAGGCGCAATTTTAAGTCAAGGTAATCGAATTTTTACTATCTATCCTCAAGGAAAGACAGTTACAGAAGTTGTAAATGATAATAACTTAAGCGAATCAGAAACTTATACTACTACAATTACTTCTAACTTAAATGATGATCGGTTACACTTATCTTTTGCACCAGTTGAAAATCTTCATGAAGATGCTGCTAAAGATCAAGCAACTTATTTAAATATCTTAATTGATCATTATCCTGGAAACGTTAGTCTTAAAATAAATGATGAACCCGTTCGCCTTAATGAATCAGGTTCTTTCAATGCCTTTTTAACTGCTAAAGAAGGATATTACTTTAATACTAACTTTATTGCTGCTCCTGCTTTTAGTGATTTCACTAAGCAACGCCAAACTGCCTTACAAATCAAACTGGCCAAGCGTGATATTACTGATACCAAAATTGATATCTTTATTGATAACTTCCACTATGTTAAAGCAAATGAAGCTCATGCAATTATTGATTCTGCTTTACGTGCTCCTGGGAAGCCTTCAATTAATCCTGATAAGACAACAGCTCACAGTTTAACAGCAATTTGGCCTAATGATGCTCAAGTTCAAATTGAGGTAAATGACCTAATTTATGATGGAATCAGTGGCAAGAATTTCACTTTCAACAATTTAAAATCAGAAACTCTATACAAAATGCGCTTGCGTTACTTATCACATAATAAGGTTTCAGAATGGTCTGATTACTTTGGTGGTAGAACTAAACCTAGTCAATATAAGTTTGCAGTTAAAAATGTCCAGATGCATTCTTCTATGCTTAGTCAAGAAGGCCACGATGTGGCGTTAGCTACTGATATGCTTCTAGCCAGCGAATGGAGAACTGCTGATAAAATGACTAATGATGGGTTAACTTTAACATTCAATTTTGCAAAAGAAGAAGAATTATCAAGAATGGTTTATCTTCCAAGAACAGTCGATCAAGTTGGACGGATTACTAAAGCTAGTTTAGCTATTTCTAAAGATGGAATTCATTTTGAACTATATCGTAATGAAATTAATTGGCCTAATGATCCTAAAAATAAAGTTGTTGGTTTGCGAGATGTCAAAGCTAAAGCTATTCAAATGCACATTACTGAATCTAGCGATGGCTTGATAGCAGCTAAGCAATTCTACTTCTTCAAGCCAAAAAAATAATTTCAGTATAAAAAAGCATAAGCTTACGTGATTTACTTTCTTCACGTTGCTTATGCTTTTTCTTTACTAACTTTTTTAGCTAACAAATAACTTGTTAAAGGAATAGTTAGTGCTACTCCAATTATCGAATAAACCATTATCAAAACTTCATTAACAAATAACTTGTCATTTAAAATTTTCCCCAAAGGATAGTTTAAACGCATATACCAAATAAACAGTGGCAAAAAACTACCGAACAATCCAAATAAAATAGTATTTACACTAGTCCCTAAAACATCTTTTCCAATATTAGCACCACTTTTTTCAAGTTGAATGCGGGTAATCTCTGGATTGTGCTTTTTTAATTCTAAAATACCACTACTCATTGCCACACTCGCTTCACTTATTGCACCTAATGTACTAAATATTGCAACAGTAATAGCTATTTCTGGATAACTTAAACCTGGATACGGAGATAGACCAACCAATTCTTCTCCTGCTTCGTCTCCAAATCCAGCTGCTTGGGCAAAATATTGTAAACAAATAATAATTAAAATCGTAGCTGTTGCAACCAAAATTGCAGCATAAAAAGAATTTTTAGCAACTATCATATCATGTGTACCTAAGAAAATAATTGCTGCTAATTTTAAAGGAATAAAAATTAATGTTAGAACCAAGATATTGATTCCCCATGATATTAACAAAGCTACCAAGACAAGCAAAATTCCATTGACCATCACACTCAAAAAACTATTAAAACCAGTTTTGCCACCAATTAACACCATTAAGGCAAATAAGAGTAAAACCAATGCTGTTAAAGTAGTCATCTTATTCCCCTCTTTTCTTTAAAAAGACTAAACTAGTCAAACTAGCAAAAATTACTGTTAAACATATTCCAATAGCACTCATTAAACTTTGAATAGCACCAAGTGATAAAGTAAATTCGAAACTAAAAGCCAAGGTATTATTATCTCGTAAATACAAAATAGTCATTGGTAAAGCCTCAGCAATAAAAATTAAAACTAATACGTTAATAAGTGGCCCCATAATTTCTTGTCCCATAGTTCTACCACTTAATAATAATTGCTTAGCTGTTAAATCTTTTTTATGTTGAGTTAATTCATAAAGACTAGAAACTATATCTGTCGCTTCATCCATAACAGCACCTAATACCCCCAATAGGGCTTGAGCTAAAAAAAGTGAACGTGGTGATTGCGTGGCATAGTCAACAGTTTCATATTTCATCCCCGCTTCACCAGTTAATTTCATTATCAAATAACATATTCCAAATGAAACAAATACCCCGACCAATGTTGCAAAATAAGTTGCAAGCATTTTCTTATTAAATCCTTGCACAATCAGCAAAGATACAAAAGCAAACAAAACAACCCCTAATCCATAAATTGCAAATATTTCTGTCCCATTTTCTTGAATATCAAACTTTATGATGAAGTAAAAAATAATCCAACTTAAAACTAAGGATAATACTAACCAGAAAGTATTTTTTCCTGCAATTATTAAAAGTAGTGTCAGTACAATTGTAGTAGCTAAAGCCAAAATCCAATCTCTTTTTGGACTTAATAAACTAATTTGTCCCTTATTGAATGAAACTAATACCCTTTCTCCTGAGCGATAAGCTTGCGTTTCTAATTGCGATTTAACATAATGATTTTTTACTGTGTAAATTTTTCCTTGATACTTACCAGAAATCACTTTTAGCTTTAACGTCTGTACGCGCTTTTCATCATAATTTTTATATTCATCTTCGGTCTTATCAGTAACCTTATCATTTAAATTTTTGTTTACAATAATTGCCGTATCTGCATAAGAAGACGGTTTAAAATAAACCCAACTAGTTATTATTAACCCTAAAAACAAAACAAAAAGTGTGAACAAATTTTTCTTAGTTATCTGCTTTTTCCACATCATGTTCTTCCTTCCTGTTATTATTTTACCTACAAAAAAAAGATGGCCTAAAAATAGGTCATCTTCTTATTCATTTCTTAACCAAGAAATCTTTCCCACCAGTGCTTTTTCTTAGGAAGTTGCATATCTGCTAAAGTTCGGTGAACATTTTCTTTGGCGCGCTTTGCGGCGTTTTCTTGGGCCTTCTTTAAAATTGCACCACGTACTTCATCTTCACTTTTTGACATATCCTTTGCAACTTCACTACGCTTTTGTTCAGGCGTTTTTTCATCAATTTCTTCATCAAAGAAATCATCATCCATTTCAGGCAAATCTGCAGTTGCTTGTGGAGCAGCTAATTGCTTTTGACTATCAATCAATGCTGCATTTTGTTTTTGAACTTCAGCAACTTGCTTTTGTAAATCGGCAATGGCTTGATTTTGATTGACAATAGTTTGTTGCAAGGCTGATAACAACTTAACTACTTGTTTGGAATCCATCAAGGCATTAGCTTGTTCCTCGATTTTTTTATCAGCCTTTTTTTGGTCCTCAACTTTTTTATCACTTACTGCAAATATTTGTTGCGCTGCATCACTCAACGTTAAACCACTTTGCTTAGCTAATTTATGAAAAGCTTTAAGGTCTTCAATATTCTTAGCAGAATATAACCGTGCACGTTGACTAGTACGTGCATAATATTCTGAATCCCCAGTTGTTTTTTCAACAATCAAAGAATATTTTCTCAATGTTGCTACACTAATTTTGAGTTCAGCTGCTGCTGTGCTTGGATTTACTAATTCTTTTTCATTCAAACTCATCAATTCTTCCCCTATTCAGGCTTATGAAGCAAAGTTTTTTTGTGATTATGGCGTTCAACAGCCAATTCAATCAAGCGAGAAATAAGATCGGTATACTTAATACCAGCTTCTTCAAACAATTTAGGATACATACTGATATTAGTAAAACCAGGAAGCGCATTCAATTCATTAAAAATAACTTCATGATCGCTTGTTCTTAACATAGAGTCAATTCTAGCCATTCCACTACACTCAGTTGCACGATAAATTTTTTCTGCATTTGAGCGAACTTTTTCCACAATTTCTGCTGGTAAATCTGCTGGAATTTGTAAGGTAGTAGTTGAAGAATCATCATATTTATTTTTATAACTGTAGAATGATCCTTTGGCATTAATAATTTGACCAACACCTGAAACAATAATATCATCATTTCCTAAAACAGCTGTTTCAACTTCAGTACCATCAATTGCTTCTTCAACTAATACTTTATCATCATATTTAAAAGCTTCTGCAAGAGCTGGTAAGTAGTCTGCTTCTGATTTAACATGACTAATTCCAACACTTGAACCTTGGTTAGAAGGCTTAACAAATAAATCAGTTCCTAATTTCTTAGAAACATAATTGTAATCAAGCTTAGAGTTATTTTTATCATTGTACTCAAAGCGCTTAATAGCAACCCAATCAGCAACAGGTACCCCAGCTCTTTGTGCCAAAATTTTAGTAAATTCTTTATCCATTGTGACAGCTGCTGCTAATACATCATCACCAACAAATGGTTTATCAAGCATTCTAAAGAACCCTTGAATAACACCATCTTCACCAATATTTCCATGAACAATTGGGAAGTAAACATCCATTTCAGGTAAATTAGCTAATTGTTCAAAGTTTGAAACATTAGCTAATTTGTGTGGATTTTTGATAGTATAAGTAGGATCATCCCAAACCTTTTTGGAATCTTCTAAACTTGCAAAATAATTATCTTTTGTTAACCAAATTGGATATACATCATACTTTTCTTTATCAATTGCGTTATAAATGTTGTGGCCAGAAACAATGGAGACCTCATATTCTGAGGAGTTACCACCAAAGATTAAGCCAACTCTGGTTTTATCTGTCATTTTTTTCTCCTTTAATTGTTCGTTTTTATCTCCTTATATCGTTCAATCTTTAATTATACGCATTTACAGCTTAATTGGCGTATTTATTAGGAAAAAAACTAGAAAAATTTTAGCAAATGTGTTTAAATTGTTACATAAATGTTACAAAACTGTTACAAAAGAAATGTGATATCATATATCTATAGAAAAGGAGGGCTTCAATCCATGAATTTCAAGCGAAAACTTGCTACTATTTCAGCAAGTATCATGTTGTTAGCTCCAACATTTACTACAACTATTGCTACACCTATTGCTAGTGCAGCAACTTTTACTAGCTCTGAACTTAATACTATTCGTTCATTCCAAAATCGCTATGCAAGTTTGGATCAAACGCCATATAGTAAAAGCAATTTATATACAATTACTCCTAACTTAACTGAACCATTTTCTGCAGGGCAAATATCTCAAAATTACATTGACTCTCAATTAGCCTGGATTAATTATTATAGAGCACTTTTTGGTTTGCCAAGTGTCACTGCAAGTAAGACTGAAAATCAAAATGCACAAATTGCTGCTGCAGTTATGGCTGCCATTGGCGCAAACCCATTCCA
This sequence comes from Lactobacillus mulieris, assembly GCF_007095465.1. Classification (GTDB taxonomy): domain Bacteria; phylum Bacillota; class Bacilli; order Lactobacillales; family Lactobacillaceae; genus Lactobacillus; species Lactobacillus mulieris. The sequence continues at coordinate 15,339 of NZ_SDGL01000004.1, read as the reverse complement.
AAATCAACACGGTTTACCAAATGAGTCTAAGCCTAGTTATATTAGTGAGAGCGACTGGGATACAGCAGTTGATTTAACCAAAAATTCCAATCTTAACTTCAATATCTTAAATCAATCAGCTGGAGATGTAATTACCGACTTTTTGACTGACAGAAACAATTTAACAGGTGGAGACACTGGTCACAGAGCTTGGATTCTTTCACCTTGGCTTTATACAACAGGAATAGGTGCTGCTTATGGAGCAAATGGCTATCGTTATTCTGTTCAAAGAGTTATTAATCTATCAGATGTAATGAAAACCGCTGCTAAATCTACTATTACCTATCCTAGTGAAGGAGTTTTCCCAATAGAGTTATTAAGTGGACAAAATATTTATTGGTCATTTTATTTAGCAAATGAACAAATTAAATCAACTCCAACAATTACTGTTACTGACTTAGATACCGGTCAAAAGGTAACTGCAACAGATGTTCATAATTATAGTTCTAGTTTTTATGGGAACTTCTCAACCAATATAACTTATAAGCCTGGCAATATTAGTCTTATTTCTGGGCACCAATATCAAGTAAACATTAATGGTATCTACTCCTATAGTTTTAAACTATTTAATCAAGTTGCCGCTAACCAGCCTAGTTTAAACACTACAACAACTAAATCATCAACTAATGTTCAGAATCAAGTTGAACAAATCGAAAATAACCAGTCATCAACTCCTGCAGAAAAAGATGTCAAGATCAAATCAGCTTTATTACTAAAGGCTGAAGAAATCAGCGACACACTTATGAAAGATAGAATTACAAATACCGCTATTTTTGGAAGATCTTATCAAGATGGTAAAAACTTCTATAATCTTGGCAAAAACCAATGGTTTAGAGACTTTTATCGTGTTTCAAATCCATTAATTAGTGCTGGAATTTTAGATTCAGATGATAACATGCTTGATAAACAAATTTATACTAGTCCATATGCTAACTTACAAACAAAAACATATGCTTATCTCAAACCACAAACTAGTTATGCATATGGTCAAAGTATAATAATTGGCGGAATTACTTGGTATTACCTCGGACCAAATCAATGGGTTCAAAAAATCCCAAGTAAAAATCCAGCATAGAAAAAACATTTTAAATAAATAATAAATAAAAACGTTGATAAGTTTTTTAAGACTTTATCAACGTTTTTTGTATTGCTCTACTATTCTCTCGTTTATTTTATTCCTATCATGAATTAAATAAAAAATTCCGATAAGTATAAAAAATATATAGGTGCTTGTAAGAACATTAAATCCATTTTTTAAAACAAAATAACTAAACACTAAAACAGAATAAGCTGTTAATATTAATCCACGATGTTTTTTCAAAAATTTAATAGTCGGATTATCTGAATACTTAGTTCTTATCGAATTAGCTAAAATAATTAAAACCAATATTGAAAAAAGCAACATAAAATTTATCTCCTGAAATAATCCTATTTTGTAGAAGTTAATTGCCAAGGAATAGTATTAATTACAAAAATAATTGCACCGAACATAACATATTCTAAAAATACAGAACTTGCTAATTCTAACCAGTATCCAAAGTCCAAAATACTTATGCTTTCAACATTAAAGATTAGTGGTATCATCGCTAAAATGACATAGATAACAATCATTAAAGCTCCTGTCCACATACCTGCACCTGTTATTTCATGAATTATAGCCTTCAAACGTAGCTTTTCTCTCATTTCCATCAATGTAGAAATCAATGATAAGATTAAAACTATTACCAAAACAGTATTAATGATTAAAAACATAGTTACTAAATTTGCTTGTTGTGTAACATCAGCTAATTCAAAGGCCGAAATAATAGTATATACAGAACTATCTCCTTGTTTTTTTAAACTCTTTAAAACATTTTGAGCTTCTGTTGCTGAATTAGAATTAATTTCTTTATTCAAAGTAGAATAAATCTTATTTGCTAAATTAGCATTATCCGTCTTAAACCAATGAATTCCTAATGTATAATCTATCAATTCATCAGATAATACTTGAGTTTGATCTGCTGTCAATAAGTTAGAACTGCTGTTTTTTTGACCATTAACTAACACTGCCAAGCGATCAAATTTTGCATTAATTTGTGCATCAACCACTGCTTGCCCATTACTTGTCCGAGTAATTCCCTTCATAAAAGAAGGATTCATTAATGTAAAACTAAATAATATTAAACTTACAACTACAAAAATTGTTGCAATAAAGGATCTTTTATATGATCTATTTTGCTCAGCATCAAGACGTCTAATCTCTGAACGCGTCGTTTCTGCCATATTACTCTCCCTAACTGTAAATTTCTTTACCTTCGTCAAACATGTGATCAATAGCAAAATGAATGCTACCAATATCTGCATTTCGAATTACTTGATGCCCTTCTTCGAGGACTTCCTTAATTTCGGAAGTATCATAATTCATAAATACTCCCATTAAAGTTGAAGTCATGAAATCAGCAATTTCTTCAGGGTTAAGGTTATGAGGTTTGCGTTTAAGGTAAAGTCGGCCACCTCCAGCTGCAATAAAAGAAATCCCGGAACGAATTCTTTCAATTTGATCAGGTGTAAATTCTGAAATCAAATTTCTTTCAACAATCCATGAATTAAGCATTTGGCTCCATGAATCAAGAGTAGTATTATCACTAAATGCCTGTCTAATTACTTGATCTAATCCGTTATCACGAATTCCTAAAGAACCAATAATATAGCAAAATGCCTTCACTTGAGTAAATAAATTTTGTTTTTGATCTACAACATTTGTATAAACTTCATCCCACAAAGTGTTGAATAGATTATGCATAATATCAGTGGTTAACTTTTGTTTATGTGGATAGTAAGATTGCAGTAAAGACTTAGAAATTCCTGATTTTTCTGCAATCATTTGAAGCGATACATTATCGATTCCATATTCACGAATCAATTTGAAAGTATTATCTAAAATAATTCTTCTCCGCTTCATATTTTTATGTCTTGCCACAATAGTCATCCTCTCTATCAATTTGTCTATACAATTATAAAGAATTATATCAATTACTTCTAGCTTTGTATAGTAATAAGCAAAAACTGACTCCTAATAAGAGTCAGTTTTTCAATTTCTTAATTATTAACTAGCAATTACTTAATTCTATTTTGTTCATCAAAAATTTGGTGAATTGAACGATCATTGTATACATAATCAATTCCACGTGCAAGCAATTGATCGACTGATACTCTAACAATTCTATCAGGATATTTTTCGTGCTTAATAGTATCAGTAACTACGATTTGTTCAATTGGCAACTTATTCAAAACATCAACTGCATCATGTGATAATAATGCATGACTAGCTGCAACATAAACTTTAGTTGCACCAGCTGCTAAAACAGAGTGAGTTGATGAGGCAATCCGTGAGCCAGTATCAATTAAATCATCGACAATGATACATTTCTTCCCTTTTACATCACCAATCATATCGTGAACTGAATCATCGTAATGAGCACCACGTTGATCGACAATTGCAATTGGTGCATTAAAGTTAGTCGCAAAGTTACGAGCTAACTTAGTGCCTGAATGATCTGGTGAAACGATTACTACATTATCATCATCGCTAGTAGCAATCCCGTTATCTAAGAAGTATTGTGCAAGTAATGGCAAAGCGTGTAAATGGTCAACTGGAATATTGTAAAATCCTTGAATTTGTGAAGCATGTAAATCCAAAGTAATTAACCGATCAATTCCAGTTAATTGAAGTAAGTTAGCAACTAACTTAGCTGTAATTGGTTCACGAGAACGGCTCTTAGTATCAGAACGAGAATATGCCAAATATGGCACTACACAGTTAATACGGTGAGCTGATGCACGATGTAAAGCATCACAAACTATTTCCAATTCCATAAAGTTTTCGTTAACTGGATCTTGAATTGATTGAATAACAAATACATCACAACCACGTACAGTTTCAGCAATGTTTACCGCAATTTCACCATCGCTAAAATGATGTACAGTTGTTTCAAGCAAAGGCATATGCAAGATATTAGCAATCTTTTCATTTAAAGCCTTATTACCACCTAAACCGATTAACTTCATTGGGTGTAACATTTGATGGAGTTCTTCTTTATTCATTGTATGCCCCTTTAGAAAAATCTATATACAATTCTATTATAGACAAAAAAAGACGTTGGATAAACAAAGGCTTCCAAAAATATTGAATTTCTTTCAATATTTTTTGCTATAATATCCAAATATATTATTTAGGAGGATTTTATGAGAACTTTTAGTATTGTTTTATTATTGATAATTGCAATTGAGCATTTATTTATCGCTTTTTTAGAAATGACTGCTAATCCAAAAAAACAAGCAAAAGCTTTCGGAGTTGATGTAGAGTTTCTCAAACAAGCTGATGCTAGAATTTCTATGGCAAATCAAGGAATTTATAATGCAATGCTAGCTGTAATTATTATTTTAGGTCAGTGGGTTTTCACTGGAACTAATACAATATACGCAAACTTGCTATTCTCAAGCTTTGTTAGTGTAGTTGGTTTTTTTGGTGGTTTAACTGTTAACCAAAAAATTTATTTTGTTCAAATGACTCCCGGACTGATTGCTTTAATTATTAGTTGCATGAGCTTATATATGTAAAAAGATAGCGATATATATCGCTATCTTTTTATCTACAAAAATCTTTAATTAAATCCAGCATTTTAAAACTATGAACTGTATAACTATCATGGGTTTGTCTAGGCATAATTACCAATCGTGCATTTTTCATAATTTGAGAATACCATCTTACATGTTCAACTTTTACCCAGTCTTTTTCTCCTACAACACACAAGGTTGGAGTAATAATTTTTCTTAATTTTTCTGGCTCAATGAGTGTTTCTGTTAATTCAACTTGGCTATCTGGATCACGTTTAATGAAACGCTTCACTCCTTCAACAGCATAATGATATGGCTTAATTCCCGCACCATGTACAAAGACCCCTGCCACTATCGCTTTTTTTAGCATATTAGGATATTGGCTAGCTAACATTAGAGTTACAACCCCACCAGCATCATAGCCATAAATATATGGCTGTTTTAAATCAAGTTTACGGATAAAAGCTGCCAAATCACTAACTTCTTCTTGATAATGCTCTGCAGCATCTCCTTCACTTAGACCATGTCCTCTCATATCTAAGACATAAACAGTATAGTATAAAGAAAGCGGTGCTAAAATTTTATCAAACATTCCACCATCTAAATGATGACCGTGAAGTAAAATCAACGGTTCACCTTTGCCTAATTTTTGATAATACAATTCAACATTATTAACAGTAACTTTCATTCTTATTCCTAAATATCCTTAGTCAATATTTGAATTCTTGAGCAAGATTTTATTAGCTTTTTTCTTTGCCTTTTCTTGCTCACGTTCTTTCATAATACTTTTTATAATTTTACTCCAAATTAAATAATTTCCCATAAGTAAATCTGATGTCTTCTTTAAATTAGGCTTATGGACAATTGAATCAGACCGTTGCCAATAATGATAATATGGCTTTTGTGTATAGTAAACTTTTCTTGCTATTGAAATATATTTAACATTAAAAATCTGATCTTCCATAAATGCTACATCTGCATCAAAAAGCAAGTTATGCTTTCTAACTAATTTAGTTCGATATCCTTTATTCCAGCAATAGCCCTTCATTGGAGAAGCAAAGATATCAGTAAGTTTCATAAAGGCATTTCCTTTAGTCAACACTCCACTTTCAGGCTTACCTACAACATGGCTTCTTCCCTTAGGACGATCAATATAATAACCACAAGAAACCATATCACAATCTGGATGAAGCTTAAAAGCTCTAATAAAAAAGGAAACATATCCTGGATCAACAAAGTCATCCCCATCATGAAAAGTAAAATATGGAGTATCCACCTGACTTAAACCAATATTTCTTGCTGAAGAAGGCCCACCATTCTTAGTTTTAATTACAGTAAAATATGGAAATTTTGGCCGATATTGTTGCAAAATTTCGCTAGTCTTGTCAGTAGAACCATCATCAATAATCAAAAGCTTAAAATTAGATTCATCTTGATGAAGTAATGCATCTAAAGCTCGTGGTAAATATTCTGCTAAATTATAGACCGGCATAATCACGGTCAACTTTGGTTGTTGCAAAATTCGGCTCCTCCTTTTCTTAAAATTATATCATCGAACCAGTTTAATTCCTATTTTAAGTAAAAGGTTAAAGGAAGTTGTAAAACTATTAAGCTTTCTTTGCGAAGTTAGCTTCTCATTTATCAAAATAGGTATAATATAACCATAAAGGAGTGAAATGTTATTATGAAAAAATTTATGGCATTTTTAGTTGCAGCAATAATTGCAACAGGATTCAGCTTCGCTAACAAAAATACTGCTAAAGCTGATGATGATACAACACCAGTTGTAACTTTGGGTTCATCCTTAACTAGCAGTCAAAAACAAGGTACTATTAATACCTTAACTCAGTCATTAAATGGCGCTTCTTACAAAACAATTACGGTTACAGGGAGTGACTTAGTTAAATATCTTAATCCATCAGGTGAAACCTTTACTAATTCATCTGGTGTCTGGTCCAGTGCAATGATTCAAAAGACAAGTAGTGGCAGTGGTATTAATGTAAAAATTTTGAATTATAATGGTTCAAATAATATTACTACTATTACAGCTAACCAGTATAAAAATGCTGCTTTAACTGCCGGAATTACTGATGCCAATATTTATATTACTAGTGCTACGCCAATTGATGGTTCTGGGGCTTTAGCTGGTATATATGCTGCTTATGCGCAATCCGGCAATACTCTTAATCAAAGTCAAGTAAATGCCGCACAAAGTGAATTAAACACTTTAAGTTCAATCACTCAAGATAACAAAAATAAAGATGGCTACAGTGATGCACAATTAAATAATGCTGTTGCTGGAGCAAAAGCTGATATGGCTAAATATGGTTCAAATATCACTAATAATCAAATAACAACTATTGTTAACAATCAACTTGAAAAGAATAATTTAACAAATGTCATTACTAATTCTCAAAAGCAACAAATTATCAACTTATTAATAACCATCAAAAAATCCGGAGCATTAAACTCTAACAGTTTTAAAGAACAAGCTCAAAAGTTATCTAGTCAAATTCAAGAAGGTGCTAAGAGCATTTTTAATAAGTTAAATTCCCAAGATACTAAAAACTGGATTCAAAAAGTAATTGATGCTGTAGTTAATTTCTTTAAAGGCTTATTTGGTGGGGCAATTATCTTAAATTAAATCATTACTAAGTAAAAAAGCTTTGACTTGCGTCAAAGCTTTTTTTGTGTCCTAAAAATGTTTAGGTCCATGTTTTTTTATTCTCCAAAAATGAAATAAAATAGTGATTCCTAAAACAATAAAAATAATAATTGCAAAAATATTATTTGGTATTTCAAATTCTAGTGGTGGCAAATCAAGCAATAATTTCATAGCAATGAGTCCAATTAAAATGTAAGCCATTGGTTCAAGTTCTGGAATATGTTCCATTAGCTTGATAATTATTTCAGCTACTCCTCTCATGCATAAAATACCTATCATTCCACCAATTAAAATAATCACAGGATTTTCTGATATTGCTAAAGCAGCTAAAACTGAATCAATTGAAAAAACAATATCCATTAATTCAATAGAAATAACAGTCCGCCAAAACAAAGAAAAAATATGTTTTTTAGATTTATGATGTGAATCACGTTCATGTTTTTGCTTAACTTTTTCAGGATGATGCTGTTCATAAAAGAACTTAAAACTTAAATAAAATAGGTATATACTACCAACTAATTTAATCTCCCAAAAATGAATTAAATAAGTTCCTACTCCAATAATAATAAAACGAAAAATATAAGCACCCCATAAACCATAAAGAAGAGATTTTTCCTTTTCAAGTTTAGTAGGTAAAACTTGCGTTTGAGCCGCTAAAACAACAGCATTATCAACAGATAAAAGGCATTCCATCAAAATTAACGTTAAAATTATCAGCCAATCTTTCCCACTAGTGATAACGTGGGTCCAATTATCTATCTCAAAAAATGGTTGATACATTTTAAAAATTATCATGTATATGTCTCTTTTCTATATTTATTTTTTACATTTTATCCATATAAATGTTTAAAGCCTTATCAACAAAGTTATTTCCATAATTATCCTCATGACCATGAGTCCATTCAAATTCTGCATTTTTAAATTGAGGCAATAATCGGGATAATTCTTGCCATAATTCTTTATTTTTTAGCTCTCCTTTGCTTCTTTTCCAACCATTATTTCGCCAAGACCAAATCCATTTCTCAGTTATTGGTCTCAAAACATAACGAGAATCTAAAACGAAGATTGTTTTTTTATTATTAAGTTTCAGGGCTAATATTCTTTTCATAGCTTCAATAAGACCAGTTAATTCCATTTTATTATTCGTTGCGCCAAATTCCCCGCCAGCTTTACTAATTCTATTACCCTCATGTTCAATTAAATATGCCCATGCAGCTTTATCATCTTCTTGAACATGTCCTCCTTTAACATTGCCATGATTTCTACAGCCTCCATCAGTAAAAACAACCACTTCATATTGGCTATAATCTGATTTAGAAGCAGTGGTTTGCTTTTTCATTGAAGTCTTTTTTTCAGCCATCACCTTACTTTGAGCTTTTATTTTTTCCACTGCAGCTGTTAAATTATCCTCACTTGGTTTCATAATTGCTCTTTTTTGGTCTTCCGACAAATCCAGATATTGGCTTGCTTCTAAAATGTTGCTAAATGATTTATACTCCGCCCCACTAAAGCCATTAACTTGCTCCTTACATTCATCCCAAGTCCGGAAAATACCTATCTTTCGTCCTTTTTTAACTGCATAAAACTTCATTTATTACTCCAATCATAAATAATTCTCAATTAATGTTAAAATACTACTATATAAATACACAAGAAGGAGGTCAATATGTTCTTTAATTCACGAAAATATACTGAAGAAACAGAACACAATCGAATTAAACAATCCCAAGATCCTTCAATGTTTAACTTGATAAGTCTTGGAATACTAGCTAGTTTTCCTCCCTCTCGTTTTTTCTTACGACTACACCCTAATAAAATCACATCGTATTCCAATTATAAAATTGAACCCAGCACTTGCCAACAAACTCCAATTTTATATATCCATGGTTTTCGAGGTGGAGACTATACAACTAGAGTATTAGTAAAAGAAGCTGGAAAAGCCAAGCATAACCCACACTACTTAAAAGTTACTTGTGATGCATTTGGAAATTTTACTTTTGAAGGGACTTGGACAGGGGATAAATACCCAATTGTACAATTAGTCTTTCGGCAGCGAATTGCTGGTATGAGTGCAATAAGCTATTATTTAAGCCGCATTCTTCCTTTCTTAAAGAAGCAATTTAAATTTGATACTTATTTTGCAGTAGCCCATTCTCTTGGTGCACCTGCAATCATTGCAACAGCTATGCGTTACTTTAAGCATAAGAAGTTTCCTGTTTTAAAAAAAGCCGCTTTAATTGCGGGACCTTTTGACGGTGTAACTTATTTAGGCGATATACCTAATGTCAATTACCTTGGTGAAAAAGGTCATCCAATTGCCATGAATTTCACTTACTTAAAATTTATTTTAGGCAAAAAAAGGATTTGCCCTGATGCAAGCATTTTAAATATTTACGGCAATATTTTAGACGAAACAAATACTGATAAATTCATTTCAGTTGTTTCAGCTAAAAGTATTCGCTATATTTTAGCTCCTCAATTAAAACTTTACCAAGAAGTGGAAATTAGAGGGGAAAATGCTGAGCATAGCTGGTTACATGATGACCCTTTTGTTAACGATGTTATTAATCGATTTTTAGGTTTAAAATAGATATAATAGGTAAAATAACTTTTACGGAGGATTAATTATGTTTTTCTCACCATTTTTATTTTGGGATCCTTACTTTTGGTTAATACTAGTTGGTTTAGCCATTACAATGTGGGCCTCATGGAATGTTAAATCCACTTTTAATCGTTATGCAACTATCCCAAGTCACAACAACATTACTGGGAAAGAAGCGGCTAAGTTAATTTTAGAAGATGCCGGGATTTTTGATGTAACTATCCAAGAAACTAGCGGAGAACTAACAGATTTTTATAATCCTAGTGATAAAACTCTTAATTTATCTGAACCTGTTTATAATTCTTCAAGTATTGCCGCTATTTGCGTAGCTGCTCATGAAGCTGGGCATGCAATTCAAGATGCCAAAGCATACATTCCAATGAGCTTTAGATCAAAGATAGTACCTATAGTTAACTTTGGTGCTAACTTATCCATGCCTTTGATTATATTAGGAGTAGTGCTTAGTTTTAATCAAGTATTAATCAGAGCCGGAATTTTATGTTTTGCGTTAACTTTATTATTCCAAATCGTAACCTTGCCTGTAGAATTTAATGCTTCAAATCGGGCTCTTAAAAAGGTTAAAATGCTGGGAATTATTAATCCAAATGAATATCCAGCTGGAAGAAAAGTTCTATTTGCAGCTGCTTTGACATATGTTGCAGCTGCCTTATCCACTTTCTTACAACTACTTCGTTTAATTTTACTATTTGCCGACAATGACCGAAACTAGACCTAATGGAGGAGTTAGCTGAGTGTTTTGGCTTAAATATCTTCATATTATTGTTATTAGTATTAATACTATTTTAGCTTTTTATGTAGTTTTCAGAAGGAAAAGATCTGTAGCTACTGCTTGGGCTTGGTTAATTATTTTATTAATTTTCCCAATTTTGGGCTTTATTTTATATGGATTTTTTGGGAGAGGATTATCACAAGAGAATCTTTTTGCAATCAATAAACAAAACCACATTGGCTTACGAAATGTACAAAAGATGATTCCCCGTTTTCAAAAAAGGGCTGGTAAATCTGATACTGCCCATAAAGCACAGGTAGCGATTGAATATTTTAACCAAAACCGAGAAGCTCCTCTTTCTAAAAATAATAAGATAAAGCTTTATACTGATGGACATGAAAAATTTCGAGACCTAATGTCAGATATCAAAAATGCAAAAGAAACAATTAACATTGAATACTACAGTTTCTATAACGATGATATTGGTAATCAAATACTCAACTTATTAGTAAAAAAAGCTCAAGAAGGGATCAAGGTACATCTAATTTATGATGCTTGGGGATCATTTGGAGCAACTAGTAAATGGTTTGATAAATTACGCAAAGCTGGGGGAAAAGTATTACCATTTATTACTTCACGCAACATGATCCTTAGATATCGCATTAATTATCACTTACACCGAAAAATTGTCGTTATTGATGGTAGAATTGCTTGGACTGGTGGTTTTAATGTTGGTGACCAATATTTAGGTAAAAAGAAAAAATTCGGTTATTGGCGTGATACTCATGTGCGAATTATTGGTTCTGCTGCACTACTTTTACAAGAACGCTTTGTTATGGATTGGAATGCTTCTATTACAAAAATTAGCCAAGTTATTACTTTTTCGGAGAAGCTTTTCCCTGATTTAAATGAAGATGAAATTACAGAAAATAATGTCGCAACCCAAATTGTCGCAGATGGTCCTGATAGTGAATTACCATACATGCGTAATGGGATGATGAGATTAATGTTACTGGCAAGAAAACGTCTTTGGATACAAACACCTTATTTAATTCCAGATGATGCCATGATTGCTACTTGGCAAATCATTGTCAAAAGTGGCGTTGATTTGCGCATAATGATTCCTTCTAAACCAGATCACCCTTTTATTTATCGAGCAACTCAATGGTATGCTAACCAATTAACTAAAATGGGAATTAAGATTTATATCTATGATAATGGATTTTTACATGCCAAAACAATTGTTGGCGATTTTGACTATGCAGTTGTAGGTTCAATGAACCAGGATTATCGCTCATACAGTCTTAATTTCGAAGATATGGCGGTATTTTATGATAGCAATATTAATAACGAGTTAGCTCAAATATTTGAAGAAGATATGCAAAATTCCCATTTACTAACAATTGAAGAAATTCAAAATCAATCACGATACTTGCGTTCACTTCAAAGCTTCTCACGATTACTATCACCGATACTATAACTAAAAGACACGACTTCCATAAAATAATGAAATCGTGTCTTATAAAAAATGTATAAAGTATATAACGGTTGTATAGTACTACTAGAAACTATACGCCTTTTCTATCACTTAAAATGAGTAATCATTAAAAGCACTAATTTTTTCACTGACTGCCAAAGTAAATTACTCCACTTTTTTAACCAATTAATTGGTACCATCATAAAGAAAAACATTATATCCTCCTTTCTTTATAAAAAGCTTTTATATTAAATTCCCTTGAAACACGAAAACAATATACTATAGACTAAAAGATATTATCTAAAAACTGGAAGAAAGGGTTTAAATCACATGATTATATCTGAATTAACCAAAAAAGAAAGACAAATGTTATCAAAATTTATTCTACGTAGTTATTGTGATATTTTACATATAAAAGAAAGTTTTAGTGCTATATTAATTCTCAATTTAATTTATTTTGGAACTAATTTGATAGGTAATTATTCACCAACTTATTTTGACGAAATTATTACTAGATTCGTTATTCTTAGTGATTTGATTTTAATTATACTATTTGGAATAATGTTTTATCTTATTGTTTACATAATCAAAAAATTATATCCTAAGAAACAAATCTTTTTTTTAAAAAAATATAAATATAACTTTCCTGAAATTATGGAGCCAGCTATAAAAGAAGCTTTTGATACTTTTATAACTGAAAAATCTATATTTTTATGTAAATATAAATATGGGTTTGAAAATTCTAATTTTTATTTTCTTTCTATCAAGATTAATAAAGACATATCTTCAGCTAGATCTGTAATATTAAATAAAAAGACTTTAACACGCGAACAAAAAAATATTATAAAAAAACTTGCTATTAAATGGAAAACTATACACTAGTAAAAAATTTTTTCAAAACGTTTTTTATACTACGGATACAACAGTAACAAAAATATAATATAAAAATTGAACAATGTTAGCCAAAACAAATCCCAATAAATTACATAATGCAATTGCCACAGTAGCTCCTACAGAGACTTTCATTATTTGCTGTTCCAATTCTAATTGTGGACTAGGAGCTGGAGTAGGACTGGTAGTTGGTATTGGATAAGTTCTAACAAGATCTAATGGTTCTACCTTAAATTTAAAAATAATAGATAATTCATTTGTTAAAAGTTGATTTTCTAGCTTCTGAATATTGAAAATAATCTCACAGCTTACTTTTCCATCTACTGGTGCTTCAGTTTTGATAGTTAAACTACCTGCACTAATTGATGATACTAAGCGCATTTCTCCCATTTTTCCAAATACGGCATCTACCGTTGCTTGTTGATTATTAAATAATGGTCCTAATAACCCACTTAAATTGGCTCCATCGAGTTTACCATTACTAATGTTAAAGGTTGGATTACCACCTGTCCCAGTAAAACTTTCTTCAAATTCAACACTTTCTTCAAGCATTGGAGTTTTAATAAGAGGATATTCTTGGTTAAAGCTAATACTTGTTAAATTCAATAGAGAACCTAAAATATCTAAGGCTTCATTAGCGGAAATAGGTTTAGTAGATGTAGATGGTAATCTGAACTTCTTACTACCTTTATCACTACCAGAAGCTGCTACTTGATCAATATCTGTACCACCAATTGTATACTCGACAAATTGATCAAAAGCCCAATTTTCTGGCATTTCAAAGCCTAGATTTCCACTCCAGCCATAAGACATATCTGCCACAAAACTTGCAGAAATACCATCTTCAATACCATGAAGACAAACATTACGTGTCCCATAAACCCCTGCTTCGTATTCACAATTTACAAAGACATTATGAATAGCACGTAAATATGGATCAACAGTTCCGTCAATATCTCCATCTTGAATATCTACATCAACCGCAAAGTAGATAGTTGTACCTGCTGGGAAGCCAAGATTTCTAGCATTTACAATTGCAGTAACAGCATCACTATAACCTTGTTTAGAATTGAAATAGCTAACCTCATAACCTCCATCTTCATAAATTGGAAAAATAGCTAGACCAGCGTTAGTAATTCTTCTGATTTCGTCTGTAGTTAAGTTTTTAGGGCGTTTATTAGCACCTACACCAACCGAACCAGTTAAGTAGCGACCAACTACACTAAACCCATATCGTTTAAAGTTAGCAATATCCGTATCCGTTAATTGTTTTGATGTATCTAATGCAATTGAATCACGATTAGTATTACCATTACTTGTTAATAGCCCTTTAATAACAGTTAAATCAGCTGTAGTACTTGTTTCAGGAGCTAATTTCATAAATTTTCTAAATGCTACTACTTCTTCACCAATTTTTGAACTATAATATCCACTGAAGTCGCCAGCTTTATTAAATCCATTAACAAATAAACCGTATTGAATGATTTTGACGACTTCGCCCTTTTGACCAACACTCACTGTTGGGGTAGCTGCAATAGTTCCAGGTCCATAATTACCGTTAGCACCTGAAACTCCGCAAGCTTTTTGAAGGGCATATATTAAAGCAGTATTAGTATCTCTTTGATAGATACCATCACATGGCATGATACCCAATTCTTGCCAGTACTTACTGTTTAAATATTGTTGCATGGAGCGAATTAATTCGCTCTTTTTTGTTTGATGAATTACTACAAATGCACTCATATCAAAAAGAGCGGCCATCAATTGGACAGTTAAAATTCCATCAGCTGTGATCCCTGCATCTGATTGCAAAGTCTTAACAGCATTAGTTAATTCAGAACCATAAGATGCTGAAAAATCAGTTGGATTAATCCCCTTACACCAAAAAGCACCCTTAATCAATTTAACAATATTGCCTGAATATCCAGGTCGAATCTTATTAATAATATTGCTTAATGCCGCCTTAGTTGAAGAACCAAATCCTTCACCTAAAGCAGAAATGCCTAATTCATGTTGCAAGCCTTCACGTAAACTATAAATTGTTGGCCAACCAGTCTTACCGTCAATCGGTGCCTTTTCAAATCCTGGTACACCACCATAAGTTTCATTTAACCAAACTTGCACTTCTTTTACTCTCTCATCCATATTATTGGACCTCCTAAATTATTTTTCGAACATATGTTCGAGTACAATATACAACTAAAAATTTATGTTTGCAAGTAAGAAAAATAAAAACATACCATATACCTTTACTGAAAGTCTGAAACTGTCAAATTTTTTGTGTAAATAGATTTTTCTCGTAGATTGATTTTTTAATCTTTTATTTAATCAAAGTAGGA
>NZ_SDGL01000039.1 GCF_007095465.1 Lactobacillus mulieris | reverse complement strand
GAAAATCAAACTAAAGTTTTAAATGCCCTCACTGGCTCTAAGCAAGTCTACTTTTCTAAACCAATTTCTGCCCAAATCACTAGTACTAATTTAGTGGTCAAAAAAGACAAAAATCAACTAAATTATCAAAGTAAAAAAGCTACCCTTTCTACTCTTACCTTCACCTATAAAGCAAAGCCTAATTCAGTTGGTTATATTGTTTTAGATAATAATTTAATGGGGTATGCCGACTATACTTCAGCTGCTTCAAGTTTAACTATCAATAACCATACCTTTAGATCAATGCCGGTTACTTATCAACCAATTGGCGTATATGTGCCTAAGAGTGGCAAAGTTACTTTGAAAATTAAGTTAAAGAAAGAAATT
>NZ_SDGL01000038.1 GCF_007095465.1 Lactobacillus mulieris | reverse complement strand
GAGATACTAAAAGAAGGCACTGAGTACGGAAGCACACTAAAGAAACTTTGTTTAGTTTTGAGAGTAGTAACTCTCAAGAACTTGAATAAAACCAAGCAAAAAGTCGGGCCTATAGCTCAGCTGGTTAGAGCGCACGCCTGATAAGCGTGAGGTCGATGGTTCAAGTCCATTTAGGCCCATTGAAGCGAAGGCTTCAAGGGAAAAGACGAATAATTGGGGGCTTAGCTCAGATGGGAGAGCGCCTGCTTTGCACGCAGGAGGTCATCGGTTCGATCCCGTTAGCCTCCATCGGGTACCGAAAGGTATCCATGAGAAATGCACGTTGAAAACTGAATAACAACCAAGAAAAAACCGAGACAATCATTGAACAGATTGTGAAAGCGAACCGAGAAG
>NZ_SDGL01000037.1 GCF_007095465.1 Lactobacillus mulieris | reverse complement strand
ACTTTCAACTATCGTGGAGCTGAAGTCTTTTCTTCAAATAACGACCCTAAAATTAGTGACTTTTATTCATTATTAGGTCTCCCAGGTACTGGTTATTTTTACTTTTACTCTACTAGTACACAACTAACAGATGCTTTATTTGATATTAAGACCTTTATTTCAACTACCCGCTTAACTGACTCGGCTGTAGGTTTTAAGAATTATGGGTTACGTGATGACTTGAAGATAAACAAAATCTGGTATAAAGATAAATATAATACTGCTTACCAGTGTAATACTTTTCCTTTAGCTTTTGCCGGCTACAAAGCTAACAATTTACAATTAGCTATCAAACAACCACTTGAAAATCAAACTAAAGTTTTAAATGCCCTCACTGGCTCTAAGCAAGTCTACTTT
>NZ_SDGL01000036.1 GCF_007095465.1 Lactobacillus mulieris | reverse complement strand
CGTTCACGTCAGCTATTGCAATTGATTTATCAGATACGGCAAGAAATGAATAAAAAGGTTGACCTGAATGGACATTTCTTGATCATTGACAGCTTTCCGGTACCTGTTTGCCAACCAATTCGCAACTATCGTGCTAAAATTTTTCGCGGTTATGCCAACATTGGTTATAAGGCCACCAAGAAAATTTACTTCTATGGTTTCAAAGTTCATGCCATTGTTAGCGATGACGGTTACATTCTTGATTATGTCGTAACAAAAGCATCAGTTCATGATGCCAAGGAGACAGTTGAACTGCTGGAAAATGCACATCCATCTAATTACTATCTTCTTGGCGACGAAGGCTATTTAGGCAAAGAACTGCATCAACAGCTAAAACAAATGGGTTATGAACTTTGGACACCATATCGTAAAAATATGACAGGAGCTAAAAAGCACAATGATCATCAATTGATGGCTATTCGCAGAACAATTGAAAGCGACTTTTCGCTTCTGACCTATTACAATGCCGAGAACAATCGAGCACGTAGTCTGATAGGCTTTCAAAGCCGGTTGGAAATTGCAATTTTAGCTTATAATTTGGCTTATTGTCTAGAAAGATTTAACTAGCACCACGCGT
>NZ_SDGL01000035.1 GCF_007095465.1 Lactobacillus mulieris | reverse complement strand
AGTTTCTTTTTTAATCGCTCAATCCCTATTAAAGTAAGACTGGCAAGTTTACTTTTTAGTTTATTTACAGCTAGTGGTTTGTTAAACGGCAAATTATATATTCTTTGGCATGCTAGCCAACCACCTCAACTTTTCCCTTATCGTTTTGTTTTCTTAATTACTTTTATTATGGTCTTTTTCGCTAGTTATCAACTGGCTAACCACAACTCAAAAGCTGATTTAAAGATTTCAACTGCTTGCTTTTTATTCTTTTTAGCTTTCTATTTCTTCAGATCAAGAAAATTGCTTTTTCTTAATGCGGCTGCTTGCTTTTTAGCTTTATTAATTGCCTTAATTTCTCTTGCTTTAGTAATTCTTTACTACACTAAGAAAATTAATCCTTGGATTCCTGCAGCTTTTCTTATTCTAGAGATGTTTTTATCTGCCACTATCTTTTGGAATAATATTAAGCAGCCTTCCACAAATATTACTAACTACACCGCTCAAACTCAGACTTTTATTAATCAATTACCTAAGACTGCTAAAGATCAACGATTAGCTAAAAGCTTTTTATTAAATAATGATCGTGGTGAAAGTTATACTTTCAACTATCGTGGAGCTGAAGTCTTTTCTTCAAATAACGACCCTAAAATTAGTGACTTTTATTCATTATTAGG
>NZ_SDGL01000034.1 GCF_007095465.1 Lactobacillus mulieris | reverse complement strand
AAGACAGAAACAGTAGAACCAAAGACCCGTGATGTAAACACTAATGGTGATGGAAGCTTACCATCAGCAGATACTACAGTAACTAACTTAGGTGAGGAACTAAGGTAAGATGGGGTGAAGGAGCAGAAGAAATTGCTAAGAACCTCAAACCAGGTGAAAGTGCAAAGGTACCAGTAGTAATTACAATTCCAGGCGAAGGTAAAAAGACAGTTGAAGTAACTGTTACTCGTCCTAAGACAGAAACAGTAGAACCAAAGACTCGTGATGTAAAAACTAATGGTGATGGAAGCTTACCATCAGCAGATACTACAGTAACTAACTTAGGTGACTTGCCAGAAGGAACTAAGGTAAGATGGGGTGAAGGAGCAGAAGAAACTGCTAAGAACCTCAAACCAGGTGAAAGTGCAAAGGTACCAGTAGTAATTACAATTCCAGGCGAAGGTGAAAAGACAGTTGAAGTAACTGTTACTCGTCCTAAGACAGAAACAGTAGAACCAAAGACCCGTGATGTAAACACTAATGGTGATGGAAGCTTACCATCAGCAGATACTACAGTAACTAACTTAGGTGACTTGCCAGAAGGAACTAAGGTAAGATGGGGTGAAGGAGCAGAAGAAACTGCTAAGAACCTCAAACCAGGTGAAAGTGCAAAGGTACCAGTAGTAATTACAATTCCAGGCGAAGGT
>NZ_SDGL01000033.1 GCF_007095465.1 Lactobacillus mulieris | reverse complement strand
AAAGCCGGTTGGAAATTGCAATTTTAGCTTATAATTTGGCTTATTGTCTAGAAAGATTTAACTAGCACCACGCGTATCTGAAATATCTTTTGACATAATTTAGCTCCTTAAATTGGTTTTATTAACAGTTTAACACTGCTATTTATAATTAATTGAAGAAAAAGATGAATTAGTGTTTATTATTGATATTTTGTGCTAGCATATTTTGAAAGAAAGGGTGATTTTATGGGCGAAAAAATTACTAGAGAAGAATATCAAAGAGAAAAAGTTTATGGGCAAAAATATAAGCTTAATTTTTGGAATATTTGGACTGATCGCCCATATATTTCTGTAGCAATTGTTGTTTCTATAATAATTACCTTATTTACCCGTTGGTATTTAGGAACGGTATTAATTTTATTAGTTACAGCAATTGGAATTTATATTATTGGGCGTAGCCATCATCCGAATCGGGTATTGAGCATTGAATTTCATTTAAAAGCATCTAGACAACTCAGCATACTAAAAAGTTTACAAATGGGTGCGAGTGTTTTAATGTTTTTAGCTACATATATGAGAAAAGTTGTTAGTGTAGATTTTACTAGTGCAGGCACTCAAGATGGTTTGCAAACGATTCAAGGAATTTTATCTAATACGGGAAAATATGGTCAACAAGGTTCATATATTTTAAGCTTACTTAATACAGTAACAGGAGGATCTTTTTGGGGAACATATAGGTATGCTTCAAATACCTCTCAATTTATGAATGACCCAGCTGGTTTGATGATTATTTTGTGGATCTTTTTATTAATGGTTGCTCCGGCTATCTGTGTCTTGTCTAATTTCTTTAAAGAGCCATATTCAAGACGAGCTTCTTTAATTGGTGGAATAGTATCATTGGTTAGTTTCGCTATTACTCCTAAAGTAATGGATTTTTTAATCAATAAGTATGCGCAAGATCAAAATATTAGCGTGCGCAATGCATTAAGCGTAGGAGAAATGGCATACGTAGCAATTGCTTGTGCTTTGATAGTTTTAGTAATTGCGATTTATAGAAATTATAAAAAAGATAATTTTTAATAGAGAAAAGCCTTGAGTTTCATTGATACTTAAGACTTTTTTGTTTTATGCTAAAAAAATTCAAAAAAAGTTTTATAAAAAAATGACATAAAATAAGCTAAATACGAACTATATTTACAACGTTTAGGTTTTTAAAGTTGAATAGTTTGGTAAAAATAACATATTTTTTATAAAAAGTTGCAAAGTATTTAAAGATTTATCAAAATACGAACAAAAAAGAAAGTTTGACGAAAGGCATTAAACCCTGTATAGTAGTATCTGTTCTCGCGAGAGGTTATACGAAA
>NZ_SDGL01000032.1 GCF_007095465.1 Lactobacillus mulieris | reverse complement strand
GAGACTGTAAAATAGTTTGTGTAAGGATGAATAATTCCTTAAATTTATTTCTTAAAACATTAGAAAAAGGAGTTCCTTTCTCGTATGATTGGTTTGAACAAAAAAACACATACAGAAAGAAGAACTCCTTCATGAATGATTTTACCAAAAATATAGCACAAGCTCTATTAAATCAAGACAAAATAAACGATTTATTGCGCAAAGAACTCCAGCAAGCAGTTAATGACCTATTAGAGGCTGAACTGACTGCGTTTTTAGGCTATGATCCTTATGCCAGAGCTGGCTGGAATACAGGCAATTCACGCAATGGTGCTTACTTTCGCAAGGTTGATACGCAATTTGGCGAGATTAAAATTCAGGTGCCTAGGGATCGTAACGGCATGTTTCATCAGCACACGCTCCCTGACTACAAGCAGCACTCCAATGTCTTGGAAAGCATGATTATCAAGCTATATTCCAAAGGCGTAACCACTAGAGAAATAGCCGACTTGATTGAAAAGATGTATGGCAGTCATTACAGCCCAGCTCAGGTATCTAACATCTCCAAGCAGATGATTCCAAAAGTCGAGGCCTATCATCAGCGCAAATTCAGTGACAAGTTCTTCTGCGTTTATTTGGACGCTACCTACATTCCTTTGCGTCGCATAACCTTTGATCGTGAAGCAGTTTATATTGCCATTGGCATCAAGCCTAATGGTCACAAGGAAGTCATCGATTACCGCATTGCTCCCAGCGAAAACGTCGAGAATTGGACGGAAATGCTTCAAGACATGAAGTCTCGCGGTCTAGAACAGGTTGAGCTCTTTCTTTCAGATGGCGTTGTGGGCATGAAGACAGTGCTGGAGCAGACTTATCCGAAAGCTCATTTTCAACGCTGTCTAGTTCATGTCATGCGCAATATTTGCGCTAAAGTACGCGTAGATGATCGCGAAACGATCATGAATGAATTCAAGCAAATTCATCAACAGCCAAATAAGGAAGCCGCGATCAAAGTCTTGCACGCCTTCTATGACAAGTGGAACAGAGCGTACAACCATGTCATCAGAAATCTCAAAGAGATTGAACCTGATCTGCTAGTCTTTTACAGCTATCCTAAGCAGATCAGGGCTTCAATTTACTCTACCAATATGATCGAATCCTTTAACAACGTTATCAAGCGTAAAGCTAAGCCTAAAGCAGAGTTTCCAACTGAACAGTCGCTTAATACTTTTATTGGCATTCAGGCAATGAGCTACAACGAACGCTATTTCAATCGAATCCACAAAGGCTTTGGTCAGGTTCAGGATACCTTAGAATCCTACTTTGATTAAATAAAAGATTAAAAAATCAATCTACGAGAAAAATCTATTTACACAAAAAATTTGACAGTTTC
>NZ_SDGL01000031.1 GCF_007095465.1 Lactobacillus mulieris | reverse complement strand
TTGAGAGTTACTACTCTCAAAACTAAACAAAGTTTCTTTAGTGTGCTTCCGTACTCAGTGCCTTCTTTTAGTATCTCTACTCTCCAGCACCTTGCTTCCTTAGAAAGGAGGTGATCCAGCCGCAGGTTCTCCTACGGCTACCTTGTTACGACTTCACCCTAATCATCTGTCCCACCTTAGGCGGCTGGCTCCAAAGGTTACCTCACCGACTTTGGGTGTTACAAACTCTCATGGTGTGACGGGCGGTGTGTACAAGGCCCGGGAACGTATTCACCGCGGCGTGCTGATCCGCGATTACTAGCGATTCCAGCTTCGTGTAGGCGAGTTGCAGCCTACAGTCCGAACTGAGAACAGCTTTAAGAGATCCGCTTGCCTTCACAGGTTCGCTTCTCGTTGTACTGCCCATTGTAGCACGTGTGTAGCCCAGGTCATAAGGGGCATGATGACTTGACGTCATCCCCACCTTCCTCCGGTTTGTCACCGGCAGTCTCAATAGAGTGCCCAACTTAATGCTGGCAACTATTAACAAGGGTTGCGCTCGTTGCGGGACTTAACCCAACATCTCACGACACGAGCTGACGACAGCCATGCACCACCTGTCTCTTTGTCCCCGAAGGGAAAACCTAATCTCTTAGGTGGTCAAAGGATGTCAAGACCTGGTAAGGTTCTTCGCGTTGCTTCGAATTAAACCACATGCTCCACCGCTTGTGCGGGCCCCCGTCAATTCCTTTGAGTTTCAACCTTGCGGTCGTACTCCCCAGGCGGAGTGCTTAATGCGTTAGCTGCAGCACTGAGAGGCGGAAACCTCCCAACACTTAGCACTCATCGTTTACGGCATGGACTACCAGGGTATCTAATCCTGTTCGCTACCCATGCTTTCGAGCCTCAGCGTCAGTTACAGACCAGAGAGCCGCCTTCGCCACTGGTGTTCTTCCATATATCTACGCATTCCACCGCTACACATGGAGTTCCACTCTCCTCTTCTGCACTCAAGATTGACAGTTTCTGATGCAGTTCTTCGGTTGAGCCGAAGGCTTTCACATCAGACTTATCAATCCGCCTGCGCTCGCTTTACGCCCAATAAATCCGGACAACGCTTGCCACCTACGTATTACCGCGGCTGCTGGCACGTAGTTAGCCGTGACTTTCTGGTTGATTACCGTCAAATAAAGGCCAGTTACTACCTCTATCCTTCTTCACCAACAACAGAGCTTTACGATCCGAAAACCTTCTTCACTCACGCGGCGTTGCTCCATCAGACTTGCGTCCATTGTGGAAGATTCCCTACTGCTGCCTCCCGTAGGAGTTTGGGCCGTGTCTCAGTCCCAATGTGGCCGATCAGTCTCTCAACTCGGCTATGCATCATCGCCTTGGTAAGCCGTTACCTTACCAACTAGCTAATGCATCGCAGGTCCATCCTTTAGCGACAGCTTACGCCGCCTTTTAAACTTCTTTCATGCGAAAGTAGCTTTTATCCGGTATTAGCATCTGTTTCCAAATGGTATCCCAGACTTAAGGGCAGGTTACCCACGCGTTACTCACCCATCCGCCGCTAGCTTGTATCTATGTCCATTCCGAAGAATTTCAATAGGCAAGCTCGCTCGACTTGCATGTATTAGGCACGCCGCCAGCGTTCGTCCTGAGCCAGGATCAAACTCTCATTTTGAATTAAAATGAGCTCTTAGCTCAATCAGATTTTTTGATTTGTTATCTCAAATTTATTGCTTAACGAATTGACTTCGCTTTTGTTTGGG
>NZ_SDGL01000030.1 GCF_007095465.1 Lactobacillus mulieris | reverse complement strand
ACTATTTACAAGTCGAGTCTAACAAGATTGGACTTTTTTATTAACTAAAACGATTTAACTAGCACCACGCGTATAATAAATTGTGTCTTAGAAAGAGGGTATAAAATTTGGACAAATTACATAAGCAACAAGTGGCAAAACGACAACGATTTGCCATTAAGAAATTAACAGTTAGAACGGCATCTGTCCTTGTTGGGTTGTTGGGCTTACCCCTCATTATTAGTGGTAATGCCAAGGCAGATAATACGACAGTTGCTGCTCAAAATACATCCACGACTCAAGTGACTGATCCACAAGTTAGTGCCCATTCAAGCAATATTCGGATTAGCGACGAATCAAATACGGTTGGTCATCAAACTTCATCAACATTAGTTCCAAATAAAACAACAACGCCAGCGCAACAAATGCCGATAATCCATAAAACAACAGCAAAACAACCACTGCCCAGTAAGTACAACATTACTATGAATTTTCGCGATGTCACCATACATAAGCCAATTCAAGTGATTAGTAATGGTCATTATGTATTCAAACAACCTTTCAAGCAGACCACAATTCGACCAGGAGATAGTGTGGATCAAGAATTTACTGTGGCCGGTTATAAATTAATGAATTCAGAAGTTTTGAATAAGTATTTCTATTTTGATAAACAAGGTAATGCCTGCCTTAAGAAAGGTATTACTACGCAAGACATTAACATTAATTTAGATTACGCATCATTGTCACCAATCAAAATAGAGTATGTTGATGTAGATAACGGGCATATTTTAGCATCAATAGTTCTAGATAGTTTCTGGATGACCCCTGAATCTCTCCAACACCGTGCTGGTGATAAGAAAGCACCGGATGCATCGCGCTATGAAGCCGCAGCCATTAATATTCCTGGATATAAATTAGTTTCTGAACCTGTTTTAAAGGGTAAAATCACTGGTCAAACTCGAAATTCGTTAGCTGATCCTAACTATGTTTATTTAACTTTCAAGTATAAGAAGGTTGTGAAAAATAATTCTGATAGTAATAGGACTGAATTTTTACTTGTTCCAGAAGAAGCAAATCTACCGGACAAACTCTTTACGATTGCTGGTAGCTATGGCGAAAGGATTGACCTAAACAATGGTAATTATGAGAAAAAAATGAGTGAGGAGATTAGCCATTACGAAAAACAAGGTTACTCCTATATAGGAAGTACAGGGACATATCTTAATTCTGATTATTTCAATTTTTACGCCCAAGGGATACATGTTTACTTGCTACCAAACAAACCAGTAACTGTGCGTTATATTGATGAGCAAGGAAATATGCTTAGGAATAATGATACGCTTGCGTTCAACCTAGATAATCCCAACCAAAAAAATAATGGGGTTAATCCGCAAAAAGGCTGGTATGCAAATGGTTCATGGCAAGTCCAACCTAAGAAAATTAAAGGTTATCGTCTTGTTCGTACTCTTGGAGTAACGAGTGGCCAGTATACTGTATACCAATACACCACAACTTTTGTTTACACTAAGGACACAGATCCAACTGATCCCAAAACGCCAGAGACAACAACAACTGATCCAAAGACACCAAGCGATAAGCTTCCGGACAATCCTGGCAAGAACTATCCAAAGGGTGTTAACACGACTGATTTGAATAAGACCATCACGCGGAAGATTACTGTTATCAAGCCTGACGGGACAAAGGAAGCCCATGACCAAACGGTTAAGTATAAGGTTGTTGATCCACAAGGAAAGGTTGTTGGCGTTCAAACAGTACCTGGCAAGACCGGTCAGACAGTTCCAGTTAATATTCACATTCCTGATGGTTATCAATTAGTTCCTGGTGAAAGTGTTCCAACATCTTACACCTTCAAGGATGGTAACCCTGATCAAATCATTAAAGTGGCCTTGATCCCAACTAATGATCATCAAGGGCAAGGAACACCAGCTACTAATACGCCCACAAACACTACTCCTAATGGAAATGATGTTACTGGCAAACTAGAAGGTAATGTTCCTAACATGCAAACTTGGAAGACGATTACGTCTCAACCAACGACAGCTAAGGATAACCAACTACCACAAACTGGTAATGACAATAGCTTAACATTAATGGGCTTAGGTGCCTCCACCTTATTGGGAATGTTTGGCCTTGCTGCTGTAAACAAGAAGCGCAAGTAATCAAATTAGCTCTACAATTTTACCCCTTTGTCAGTACTGATGAGGTATTTTGATGAGGTTAGTTTAAGTAGCGAAGCTGCTTGAGCTGACCTTTTCTTTTAGCTTAGTTTTTACCATGAGATTTGAGAGCTAGTAGACTTCGGATACGGGAATGATCAAAGTTGCGAAAACCATAAGCTGTTATTCTAGTGGTCTTAATTTTATTATTGTAAGCAGTCGTTATCAATACGGGTTGAACAAAGGGACTCTACAATTGTAAGTACTGATGAATTTAACATCAGTGCTTATTTTGGTTTTCTACGAATAGTCAAGGATATTAAAGGAATTCCTTGGAATTTAGCTGGATAGAAAAGTTAATTAAATACGCGTGGTGCTAGTTAAATCGTTTTAGTTAATAAAAAAGTCCAATCTTGTTAGACTCGACTTGTAAATAGTA
>NZ_SDGL01000003.1 GCF_007095465.1 Lactobacillus mulieris | reverse complement strand
AGGAACTCCTTTTTCTAATGTTTTAAGAAATAAATTTAAGGAATTATTCATCCTTACACAAACTATTTTACAGTCTCTAAAATTACTAAGCAAGTCAATGAGATAGTAAGTAAATTTAATAAAACATTGTTTAGAAAGAGAAAAAATATTCCAAACAGGGTAATTAATCCTAAACTGAGGCTAGTAACTGTCATGCAGAAAGAATAATTTTTTTGTGAGCTATCAAATATCAAAAAATTAGTGTTTCTTTTAGACCATAAAAGAATATGCAAGAAAGAAAACTATTAGTAAAAAGATTAGAACAGCTATTTTAATAATCATAAACTATCATCCTATCAAAAAAGCGGCTCCAAAGGAACCGCCGTTAAAATCTAAAAAAATCCGAGTTGACTGTCGAACTGTAAAGACGCTTGTTGATCCCGCTAATAGCAAGTATATATGGTCTGTATCGCAGTGAATATGGATCCTGCTCAATGGCAGTTTTCCGATTCAGTAGTTATTTACAGACCTCCACGTCGTAGGTTTGATCGGTCAACTTTGTACTTTAATTCTATCAACTCGAATCACTTATTATAATAGCAGAATTTATAATAAAGTCAAGTAATGTACTCGCTTTCAACACTTGATATATCAGTGATTATCCAATCCATTTTCTTGCATTTGTTTTAGACGTTGATATTGATTTTTGAGTGCTAATTCAATTTTTGAGTTACCCTTTGGTCTAAAATAACTATCATGAATTAATGAGCTGGGTAAGTATTGCTGAGCAACCCAATCATTTGCATAGTCATGAGGATAGAGGTAGTTATTTCCATGTCCTAACTTTTTAGCACCTGAATAATGACTATCTTTCAAATGATTAGGAATAGAGGACACTTTCTGGGTGCGAATGACATCTAATGCTGAATCAATTGCGCTAATTCCGCTGTTACTTTTTGGAGAGAGTGATAATTCAATTACAGCGTTACTCAAAGGAATTCTAGCTTCAGGTAGGCCAATTTGTTGAGCAGTCCATACAGCAAGTGCTGCGTGTTGACAAGCAGCAGGATTTGCTAAACCAATATCTTCATAGGCAATGACTAATAAACGTCTGCAAATTGAGATTAAATCGCCACTCTCTATCAACCTAGCTAAGTAATGTAAAGCAGCATCGGTATCAGAACCACGGATTGATTTTTGAAAGGCAGATACTAAATCGTAATGGCCATCTCCATTTGCATCAAAATTTTGACTTTTAACTTGGATAGAATCAGCCATGATTTCCTGGGTAATTATTAGCTGTTGATCCTTATTTCTGCCTTTTTCAGCATATGTTGATAAGACTGCCAATTCTAGGGCATTTAGTGTAGCGCGTAAATCACCATTACCTTTTTCAATTAATAGCTGTTCAGCATCCTTTTGTAATTGAACATGGTATTTCCCTAATCCTCGTTCTTCATCGTTTAAAGCGCGGTGAATCGCTTTTTGGGCATCTGTGGCAGAAAGAGGATGTAGTTCAAAAATTTGGCACCTTGAGCGAATAGCCGGTGAAATTGAAATATAGGGATTTTCAGTTGTAGCACCTATTAATACGATTTGACCAGATTCTAAAAGTGGAAGAAGAAAATCTTGCTTTGTTTTATCCAGACGATGAATTTCGTCCAATAGCAAAATCACAGTTCCACTCATTTTTGCCTCTAGAGCAACTTGTTGCAAATCTTTTTTGGTATCAGTAGCAGCATTTAACATTCTAAAGGCATATTTAGTTGAACCTGCAATAGCTGAAGCGATACTTGTTTTTCCAATACCCGGTGGTCCATAAAGAATCATTGAGGATAATAATTTGGCTTCAACCATACGGCGAATAATTTTCCCTGGACCTACAAGGTGACTTTGACCAACAACCTCAGTTAAGTCTTGGGGTCTCATTCGATAGGCAAGTGGCTTCATTCAGTATCACCTCTATGAAATAGCTTATGCCAAAAACTTTCTTTTTTCGGCTGGTTTAATTGCTCTTTAGGAAATTCAGGTGGATATACTTGTTTAATTGCAATCCTATCTTTGTTTATTGCTGATTTAGCCACAACTAAAATCGCAGCTGAATCTGGATTGGTTTGTGCGTTTTCATCTGAAATAAGGGTAAACGGAATATTTTCTTTTGCGCATGAAGCTTCTATTTGATCAATTGCTTCATTTTGATCCATTTTCCCATTTATTAAAATTTGATAATCTTTATATTCATTAATATGGTTTAAGAAAATCTGACGACTTGTTGGATTTTCTAAATCGGTGATTGTCATTTTTAAATAAACACGTTCACGCAAACTTCCTAAATACCGTCGGCGTTCATCTGGTTTAGTCTGTAATGGACCGTGAGATGATTGCTCTAGGCGTTCATTCAAATTTTCTGACATATAACCAACCTCCTGTTAGAGAAAAAGAAAAAGCCTTTCCACACAATAGTAGGAAAGACTTTTTCCAAAAGCAACCAAAAATTAAAGAAGTTTGTTGTAGTATTCAACAACGAGGGCTTCGTTGATTTCTGGTTCCATTTCATCACGTTCTGGTAAGCGAACTAAGCTACCAGTTAATTTGTTTTCATCAAATGAAACAAATGATGGACGACTTACAACTGCTTCTAAAGCATCTTTAACTTGTTGTAAGTTCTTTGACTTTTCCTTCAAGCTGATTTCTTGACCAACTTTTACTTCGTATGAAGGAATGTCAACACGCTTGCCATCAACTAAAATGTGACCGTGGTTTACCAATTGACGAGCTTGTTCTCTAGTAGTTGCAAGACCTAAACGGTAAACGATGTTGTCCAAACGACGTTCAAGCAATACCATAAAGTTAGTACCGTGTTCACCTTGACGAATCTTACCAGCACGGTTGAACAAGTTTCTAAATTGACGTTCGTTTAAACCGAACATCCAACGAAGCTTTTGCTTTTCGTGTAATTGCATACCATATTCTGAAAGACGACCACGGTTGTTAGGACCATGTTCACCTGGTGCGTAATTACGACGAGCTAATTCCTTACCAGTACCTGAAAGTGAAATACCTAAACGTCTTGAACGTTTCCAACTTGGGCCAGTGTATCTTGACATAAAAAATCCTCCATTAAATAAATAAAAAATATTGATGGAGTAAAATATCTGAAATAAGCTCTGCATTCGTTCATCTGCAGTTGAATTTTCGCTCATTGCAGCACGAGTTACTAATTCACTAAAACGTCCACAGATGTTGACGAGCTTGCCAACTTATCGCTGCAAATATTTTACACGAAGACCATTATAGAGATTTTTAAACTTTTTTGCAAGGAATAGCATTAAAAACTATCTTTTATGAATGAAAAAATCAAGTTGTCTGTTATAATTAATGGTAGTTTTGGAGGAAAATTATGTCGTCAATACAATCACTCATTATAATTAGTATTGTCGTTTTGTTGATTGCCACAACTGGAAGTATGTTGATGCTCAATCGCCGACAAAGTAAAATTTTATCTTTTTTTGAACAAGATTTGAACGATTTAGAAGATCTTGGCATTTCTGCTGATATTAAAAATCTTGCTCAAATGGAATTAGCTGGTGAAAGCCTAAAAACGTTTAATAGTTGGAAAAAAGTTTATGAAAAGGCTAATGATAAGATAATTCCAGATTTACATGAAAGAATCGAACAGTGCCAAGAAATAAATACTCACTATAACTTATTAAGAGCAAGAAAAGAGATTAAGGCAATTGATTCTGCAATTGATTCAGTATCGGAAGATTTAAACAAAACTAAAGAAGTTTTTCGACAATTGTTAGAGTCTAATCGGGCTAATAAGTTGCAATATGATTCTTTAATTAAGATTTATCGGGATATTAGAAAAGAAGTACTTGCAGCTTCATTTTATTATGGTCCTGCTTTGGAAAAAATTGAAGATGAACTTAGTGAATTAGAAAGACATTTCAATAATGCTAAGAACTTGTCTGCTCAAGGTGATTATGTTGAAGGCAAGCGTGTTCTTGAAAAAATCGACAAACGTTTAGCTCATTTAAAAGACTTATTACCGCGAATTAAGAAAGCCCAGAATGCTATTCAAGATGTCTATCCTGAACAACTAGATGAACTTACCAGTGCTTATCGGAAAATGAGAGTTGATAAGTTAGCAGTTTCTGAAATTGATTTCTTAGAAGAAGTCAAAAAATTACAAACACTATTAGAAAAATCACGGGATTTGGAAGCACGGTTAGAGATTAATGAATTAGAATCTAATAATGCTCAATTAGCTAAAAAGATAGATGGCTTATATGACGTTATTACGAAAGAATATTCAGCTCGGCCATTTGTCGAGCAAAATCAAGATAAGATATTACGATTATTATCACATTTAGAAAACGGCTCGAATCAATTAATTGATAAACTTGAGCACATTGATCAAAGTTATGAATTAACACATGGTGAACTTCAAGAAGCTAAGGACTTATCAAAAGAAGTCTCTCAAATGGAAGAAAAATATAATCACGATGTACAAGCTTTGGCAGATGGAAAAGGTGTATATTCAGAAATTAAAGAGCGCTGGTTAAAACAACTTGAACGAATTAGTAAGATTGAAAAGCGTGAAAAAGAGCTAGTAGATGAAGTAGATGGACTTTACGAAGCTGAAAAGATGGCTAATGAATCTATTGCCGGCTTTAAGCAAGATGTTGCATTAATCTATCGACGCCTGCAAAGAAGAAACTTACCTGGAAAACCAGATAGTTTTATTCAGATGTACACTTTGGTTGTTAATGAAATTTCTCATACTAGTCAAGAATTGAACCAGGTTAGAATTAATATGGAAAAGATTTCTGAAGAAATGATTCAGATATCAGATGATGTTGATCGCTTAAAAAAAGAGGCCGATCAAATTATCAATTATGCAGCTTTGGTTGAATTGACAGTTCAATATTCTAATAAATATCGAACTAATCCAAAAGTAGCTAAGGCAAGAAGAACTACGATGGATTTATATAGTAGAGCTTACAATTATAAAGATGCTTTGGACACCATTGCAACTGCTATGGAACAAGTTGAACCTGGAAGTTATCAAAGAATTGAAAGTGCATATTATTCACAACTGAGTGCATCTGATGATGAGCAAGACGATTAAATTGCTCATTTAGCAATTTTAAGCTAAAATCAAATAGTTAGACAAACGACCAAAATTTTGGTCGTTTTTTCGAGGAGATTATTATTGTGATTTATTTTGATAATAGTGCAACTACAAGAATTTTCCCTGCTGCTTTGGAAACTTACAATAAGGTAAGTGAAGATATCTGGGGGAATCCTTCAAGCTTACATAAATTAGGAGATCGGGCTCATCAACTTTTAGAAGCATCACGTAAGCAGATTGCAGGCTTGTTAGATGTAAAGCCTAATGAAATCTTTTTTACTAGTTGTGGCTCAGAATCTAATAATTTAGCTATTAAAGAATCAGCTTTTACTAAGAAAGAATTCGGTAAACATATTATAACTACCAGTGTTGAACATGCTTCTGTTGCCAATACTTTTACTGCCCTTGAAAATATGGGGTATAGGGTAACACGACTTCCTGTTGATAGTGAAGGGCGAATTAATATCAATGATTTGAGGAATAGTCTTGATAGCGATACAACCTTGGTATCAATTATGGGTGTAAATAATGAAATAGGTACTATTCAGCCTATAATTGAAGCAGGTGAGTTGTTAGAAAATTACCCTAATATTCATTTTCACGTCGACAATGTTCAAGCTTTTGGAAAAAATATTTGGAAGCAGGTATTTTGTCCAAGAGTTGATTTAATGAGTTTGTCAGCTCATAAATATCATGCTCCAAGAGGAGTTGGTATCCTTTATAAAAAAGCTGGTAAAATGCTACTTCCATTAATTGATGGTGGAGGCCAGGAAAAGGGATTGCGGTCTGGCACTGAAAATCTTCCTGCAATTGCAGCTACTGCCAAGGCAATGCGCTTGGTTAGTGAAAAAGAGGCAGAAAATTATGAACGTGAGTATGCTGTTAAAGAAAAAATTTATAATTATCTTGCTGATAAGCCAGGAATTACAATTTTTTCACCTTTAAAATCTAATTTTGCACCCCATGTTTTAACTTTTTCATTGCTAGGAATTCGAGGAGAAACTTTAGTTCACACTTTAGAGCAAAAAGGAATTTATGTATCTACTACAAGTGCTTGTGCTTCGAAAGTTAGCGATGAAGCAAGTACTTTGGCAAGTATGAAAGTTGATGAAAAAGTTGCAACTAGTTCAATTAGATTGAGTTTTGACGCAAGTAATACCTTGCAAGAAGCAGATAAATTTATTAAGGTATTTGATGAAATTTATCGTCATTTTGCTAAAGTTAATCATTTAGGATAGGAGTAAATAATGCAATATACTGAAGTTATGGTTCGTTATGGCGAATTATCAACTAAAGGCAAGAATAGAAAGGATTTTATTGGTCGTTTGGCCGGTAACGTAGAAAAAGTTCTTGCGGATTTAGAAAATGTAAAAATTTATCCCAAACATGATCGAATGCATATTGTCTTGAATGGCGCTTCATTGGAAGAAGTTGATCGCCGCTTAAAGAAAGTATTTGGTATCCAAACTTATTCACCAGTTATAAGAACTGAGAAAACCCTTGAAGCAATCAAAAAGACTGCCCTTGAAATAATGCAGGCAGTTTATAAATCTGGGATGACTTTTAAGGTAAATACTAAAAGAGCGGATCATCGTTTTGAATATGACACCAATCAACTTAACTTAATGGTAGGAGATTATTTATTTGATAACTTACCAAATCCTAAGGTTGAAATGAAACATCCTGATGTTGTATTGCGTTTAGAAGTTCGTCAGGATGCTGTTTATATATCTAATCAATTATTACATGGACCAGGTGGAATGCCAGTAGGTACAGCTGGTAAGGCAGTAATGATGCTTAGTGGGGGAATTGATTCGCCTGTTGCATCATATCTTGCTTTAAAGCGTGGCGTTGATATTGAAATGGTACACTTTTTCAGCCCACCATACACTAGCGATAAAGCCTTAGCAAAAGCTAAAGAATTGACAGGTATTTTAGCAAATTACTGTGGAAAAATTACTTTTATTGCGGTTCCTTTTGCTGAAATTCAAGAAACAATTAAAGAAAAGCTGCCAGAAGGGTATTTGATGACAATTCAACGACGCTTTATGTTGCGTTTAGCTGATATGATTCGAGAAAAGCGCAAAGGGTTAGCAATT
Source organism: Lactobacillus mulieris (assembly GCF_007095465.1). GTDB lineage: Bacteria > Bacillota > Bacilli > Lactobacillales > Lactobacillaceae > Lactobacillus > Lactobacillus mulieris. Next base: position 154,328 of record NZ_SDGL01000003.1, on the reverse strand, counting down.
TTTAATGGTGAATCAGTTGGACAAGTTGCGTCACAAACTCTAGAATCTATGGCAGCAATAAATAATGTAACAACAACTCCTGTAATTCGTCCTGTTGCAACGATGGATAAGACAGAAATCATTCGTTTGGCAGAAGAAATTGGAACTTTTGATCTTTCAGTAATGCCTTTTGAAGATTGTTGTACTATTTTTGCCCCACCACGTCCAAAAACTAAACCTAAGATTGAAAAAGCAATCGAATATGAAAAACGTTTAGATGTTGAAGGGCTTTTGCAAAGAGCAATGGAAGGTATTGAAATTAGCACAATTAAGCCTAATGAAAAGTTTATTGATGATCAAACAGCAGATCAGGATTTACTTTAATGCGAATTGATAAGTATTTAGCGAATATGAAAGTTGGATCTCGAAAAGAGGTTCATGATTTAATTAAGGCAAAAAAAGTTACTGTAAATGGTCAACTGGTTAAGCAGGCAAAACAACAAGTTGCTGATACAGATATAGTTAAAGTAGCTGATGAAACTATAGCTTATGAACAATTTCATTATTTTATGTTAAATAAGCCAGCGGGAGTAATTACCGCAACCGAGGACCCACAACAAAAGACTGTACTTGATTTAATCGAGCATAAGGATCGCTATCAAGGGTTAAGCCCTGTAGGACGTCTAGATAAAGATACTACAGGGTTATTGTTGCTTACTAATGATGGTCAACTTAACCACAATTTACTTAGTCCCAAAAAACACGTTGCTAAGACTTATTTTGTTGAGTTAGATTATGAGGTATCTGATGAGTTGATTGTCAACTTTGCTAAGGGAGTCACTTTAGCTGATGGTACAAAAGTTAGTCCATCTCAATTAAAGATTGATAAAAGTAATAAAAAGCAAGGCTTTATTACAATTCATGAAGGAAAATTCCACCAAATTAAACGAATGTTTGGTTTGTTTGATTTAGGTGTAGTAAGGCTCAAACGAATAAGTATGGGAAATTTGAGCTTAGATGAAAATTTATTATTAGGGAAGTATCGGAAATTAACTAAAGCAGAGATATCTGCATTAAAAGATAGTTAGTAGTGAATTTTTATGTTATACTTTCTTTTATAAAACAGCATAGCCAAGAGGAGAATCTTCGTTTACAGAGAACAGCCATTAATTCTGAGAGGCCAGAGGATTTCGGGTAGCTTGGTCAGCTGGTAGATTGAAATTAAGTAAGTTTATCCGGATTAGCACCGTTATCGCTTAAAGAGAAGTATGGAAATTTTTTCTATACTTAATATAGGTGGTACCGCGGTCAGTTAATCGTCCTAGACTTTTGTCTAGGACTTTTTTTATGGAGGTAAAAATGACAAATTTAGCGCCAAAATACAACCCTAATGAGGTTGAAGAAGGTAGATATCAAACTTGGCTTGATGAAGATTTATTTAAGCCATCTGGTGATAAAAAAGCTCACCCATATTCTATTGTGATTCCGCCACCAAATGTAACAGGTAAGCTTCATTTGGGGCATGCTTGGGATACATCTATTCAAGATACTTTAATTCGACTCAAGCGGATGCAAGGCTATGATACGCTCTACTTGCCAGGAATGGATCATGCAGGAATTGCAATGCAAGCAAAGGTTGAAGCAAAATTGCGTAAGCAAGGCTTAGACCGTCATCAAATGGGTAGAGAAAAGTTTGTTAAGCAAGTTTGGGACTGGAAAGATGAATATGCAAATATTATCAAGTCTCAATGGGCAAAATTAGGTTTGTCACTTGATTACAGTCGTGAACGTTTCACTTTAGATAAGGGGCTTTCAAAGGCTGTAAGAAAAGTCTTCGTTCAACTTTACAATGAAGGCTTGATTTATCGCGGTCAATATATCATTAACTGGGATCCGAAACTTGAAACTGCTTTAAGTGATATTGAAGTTATTCACCAAGATGATAAGGGAGCCTTTTACCATGTTAAGTATCCATTTGCAGATGGTAGTGGTTTTGTAGAAATTGCAACCACTCGTCCAGAAACTATGTTTGGTGACGTTGCTGTTGCTGTTGCCCCTGGGGATGAAAGATACAAGGACATAGTTGGTAAAGAATTAATCTTGCCACTTGTTGGTCGTCACATTCCAATTATTGAAGATCAACATGTTGATCCAGAATTTGGTACTGGGTTGGTTAAAATTACACCAGCTCATGACCCTAATGACTTCTTAGTGGGTAACCGGCATGACCTTAAACGCATCAATGTTATGAATGCTAATGGTACCATGAATGAAGAATGTGGTAAGTATGCAGGAATGGACCGATTTGATTGCCGTGAAGCATTAGTTAAGGACTTGGAAAAAGAAGGCTACTTAATTAAAGTTGAACCAATCGTTCACTCAGTGGGTCACTCTGAAAGAAGTGGCGTTCAAGTTGAACCACGTCTTTCAACTCAATGGTTTGTTAAAATGAAGCCACTTGCTGAAAAAGCACTTGAAAATCAAAAGACTGCTGGCAAGATTGACTTCGTTCCAGAAAGATTTAGCCAAACTTTTGAACAATGGATGGAAAATGTTCATGACTGGGTAATTTCTCGTCAATTATGGTGGGGGCACCGAATTCCAGCTTGGTACAATAAAGAAACTGGCGAAATGTATGTTGGTGAAGAAGCTCCTAAAGATATTGAAAATTGGCGTCAAGATGAAGATGTGCTTGATACTTGGTTTAGTTCAGCTCTTTGGCCATTTTCAACTTTAGGTTGGCCTGATGAAAACGCAGCAGATTTCAAGCGTTACTTCCCAACTAATGCATTAGTAACTGGTTATGACATCATTTTCTTCTGGGTATCTAGAATGATTTTCCAAAGTTTGCACTTTACTAAGCAAAAGCCATTTGACCATGTTGTGCTTCACGGTTTAATTCGTGATGAACAAGGACGTAAGATGAGTAAGTCTTTGGGTAACGGGATTGACCCAATGGATGTAATTGATAAATATGGTGCTGATGCCTTGCGTTGGTTCTTGCTTAACGGAACAGCACCTGGTCAAGATACTCGTTTCAGCTACACTAAGATGGACTCAGCTTGGAACTTTATCAATAAAATCTGGAATGCTTCAAGATTCGTAATCATGAACTTACCTAGTGATGCTAAGCCTGCTCATATGCCGGATGTTGCCAAATTTGATTTGGCTGATAAGTGGATTTTCGACCGTTTGAACCACACTGTTAAAGAAGTAAACCGCTTATTTGATGAATTCCAATTTGGTGAAGCTGGCAGAGAAATGTACAACTTCATTTGGAATGACTTCTGTGATTGGTACATTGAAATCTCTAAGGTTGCCTTAAATGGTGATGACGAAGATTTAAAGGCTAGAAAGCAAGAAAACTTAATTTGGATTTTAGATCAAATTTTGCGTTTGATGCACCCAATTATGCCATTTGTAACTGAAAAGCTATGGTTATCAATGCCACATGAAGGCAAGAGTATCTCAGTTGCAAGTTATCCTGTAACTCATACTGAATTTGAAAACAATGATGCTGATAACCAAATGAACTTCATGATTGAAGTTATTAAGGCTGTAAGAAATATTCGAATGGAAGTTAATGCACCAATGTCAAGCTCAATTGATATTTTGATTCAACTTGATAAAGCAGAAGATAAGAAGATTTTAGAGGATAATGCAGAATACGTCCAAAACTTCTTACATCCTAAGAATATGGAAGTATCAACTCAAGTTTCAGCTCCAAAATTAGCTAAGACTGCCGTTATTCCAGGAGCTCAAATCTTCGTTCCATTGGCTGATATTGTTGATTTAGATGAAGAATTAGCTAAAATGGAAAAAGAAGCTAAGCGCCTCGAAGGCGAAGTTATGCGTGCAAGCAAGAAACTTTCAAATGAAGGATTTGTCAAGAATGCACCCGAAGCAGTAATTGCTAAGGAAAAGGAAAAACAAGCTGATTATGAAAGTCAACTTGAAGCTGTTAAAGCACGGATGCAAGAATTAAAAGAAAGTCGTTAATGTGAATAAATTTAATACTTTATCTGATTTTTTAAATTATCTCTATGCGTTACCACGTTTGCATAAAAAAAGTGATTTAAGTTATATTAAGCAGGTTTTGGCAGAAATGGATAATCCACAAGATAAGGTGAAGACAGTTCATGTTACAGGCACTAATGGTAAAGGTTCTACGTGCTATTACATTAGTAATTTACTAGAAAAGGCCGGTCAAAAGACTGGCCTTTTTGTCTCACCATATATTCGCGAATTTAATGAACGAATCCAATTAAATAGCCAAAATATTTCAATTGAAGATCTTTTAGTTGGGGCTAATTATATCTATCAAATTTTGCAAAAACTTAAAATTGAGTTAGTAACATTCGAGTATGAGGTCGCTTTAGCGTTTTGGTATTTTGCAAAAAAACGTTGTAATTATGCTGTAATTGAAGTAGGAATCGGCGCCCGTCATGATAAAACAAATGTCATAATTCCTGAAGTAAGTGTTATTACAACAGTTGGTTTGGATCATGAAAAGATTATTGGCCCCACGCTGCAAGATATTGCTTTTGAAAAAGCTGGAATAATAAAAGATAAGCGACCAGTAGTTTTAGGTAATGTACCTGAGAGTATACTTCCCATAATTCAAAAAGAAGCCCAAGTAAAATCAGCTCCAATGTACCAATTGAATAAAGATTTTTCGGTTATGAGTGCAGAAAATAAATTGCTAGTTCACACAAAGATGGGGATATATCAATTTGAATCACGTCCCCTAGTAGAAGGATTTGATATAGCAATAGCTTGTCAGGTCTTGAGCTTACTTAATTTATCAATTTTACCAACTGAAATTGAAAAAATAATTAATTTGACGAAAATTCCGGGGCGCTATCAGATAATTAAAACTAAACCAACAATAATTTTGGATGGAGCTCATAACATGCAAGCAATGAATAATTTGATTGATTTTGTTAATGCTGAGAAAAATAAAGGACAAATTTATGTTTTGATAACTATGATGAAAGATAAAGATTTGTCAGAGGTTTTTACTTTGTTTAATCACAATGAAAAAATAACTCTAACAACAATTGATTATCCACGGGCTGCTAAAAAAGCAGACTTTCCAGCTGAAGTTTTAGAAAAATATAAGTATAGAAAAAATGCCATCCAAGCATATATTGATTTAAAGAAAAATTTGAAAGAAAATGATACTCTTGTTGTAACTGGTTCATTTTATTTAGTTAGTCAGATTTTAAATTTTCAGGAGAAGATAGATGCAAGTTAAAGGATTAGTTGGTAATATTAAGGGTGTGATTTTTGACCTTGATGGATTATTAGTCAATTCAGAAAAATTATATTGGCAAGCTAATATTCAAGCAGCTCAAGAAGCAAAACTTGATATTCCAGAAGATTCATATCTAAAGTTGACAGGTGCAACGGCTAAAGATATGCAGAATTTTTATCATAAATATTTTGCTAGTGAAATAGAACGTGATGCATTTATTAAGCGAACAGATGACTTGGTTTGGCAATGGACAGATGAGGGAAAGTTAAAGTTACAAAAAGGTGTACAGGAAGCTCTAGATGAGTTTAAAAGCAGAGGCTTGCATCTTGCAATTGCATCAAGTAACTATAAAAGGGTAATTGAACACGCTATTACCAAAACGGGCATTAAATCATATTTTGATTTTTATTTATCATATGATGATGTTGAAAAATTTGAATTAGCCCCTAAGCCAGCTGGAGATATTTATGAATTAGCAGCAAAAGAATTAAAGTTGAATAAACAAGAGCTGATAATCTTTGAAGATTCATCAACTGGCATTGCTGCTAGTAAAGATGCTGGCATTCAGGGAATAATGATTCCAGACTTGAAAAGTCCTAGTTTAAAGGATAAGAAGAATGCTAGTTTAATCTGTACAAGCTTTTTGGATTTTTTAGAAAAAATCGCTTAAAATTTTGTATATAAGTAGTGGAAGGAGCGATTTAATGCAGATTGCAGATAAGGACCACTACTTATTAAAAACAGATCAAGAATTATTAAATGAAATTTTTATTTTGCTTGAAGAAGCTGGAATTAAGAGCTTCGCTGAGCTTAATAATGTTTTATTAAATAAAAAGTTAGAAAATTTTGGACAAATTTATGATTATTTGACAAGTTGTCAGATAGATGATGAACTTTTAAGCAGAACGATAACTTTATTAAAAAGATTAAAAGCAGTTAGAACTAGAAAGTTAATTCAATTTGTTTCCAGTCATGAAGTTGGAAAATATTTAATTGACAGATTTTTAGGAGTGGAACAAGAGCAATTAGTTGTTATATATCTTGATAATAAAAATAAGGTTCTAGGAGAGCGTTTGCTTTTTCAAGGAACGGTTAATCGATCTGTTGTTCATCCACGAGACATATTTAGGTGGGCAGTATTTTACAATAGTGTTGGTATCTTAATAGCCCATAATCATCCTAGTGGGGATGCCAACCCTTCACAAAAAGATATTGAATTTACTAAACAAATAAATAAAGCAAGTGATTTGATGGGGATTAATTTTTTAGATCACATTATTGTTGCTGATCGAAGCTATTTAAGCTTTAAAGAGGAGCAATTAATTTAAGGGTTATTAAAATCCCGTTAAATCCGGCCGCTTCCTTGTTTAATATGCTATAATAGTTCAAGATTTATTGAGACCACAATTATTAAGGAGAGATATTCGTGTTTGGATTAGGATCAAAGAATATCGGGATTGACCTTGGTACAGCTAACACATTAGTTTACATGGAAGGTAAAGGTATTGTTTTACGTGAACCTTCTGTTGTTGCCAAGAATACCCAAACTGGTGAAGTTATTTCTGTTGGTTCAGAAGCTAAGGAAATGATTGGTAGAACACCGGGTACTATTAGAGCTATTCGTCCAATGAAGGATGGGGTTATTGCAGATTATGATACAACTGCTGCAATGCTTAAATACTTTATGGAAAAGACAGTAGGTAATTCTAAGCCTGCAGTTATGATTTGTGTTCCATCTGGTGTTACTGAAGTTGAAAAGCGTGCAGTAATTGATGCCGCCCGTGTTGCTGGTGCAAGAGAAGCATATGTAATTGAAGAACCATTTGCAGCAGCTATTGGTGCTGGACTTCCAGTTATGGATCCAACAGGTTCAATGGTTGTTGACATTGGTGGGGGAACTACTGATGTTGCTACTATTTCTTTAGGTGGGATCGTATCAAGTCGTTCAACTCGCCAAGCTGGGGATAAATTCAATAGCTCAATTTCAAGCTATATTCACCAAAAGTTTAATCTCTTAATTGGTGAAAGAACTGCTGAAGATATTAAGATTCAAATTGGCTCTGCTTCTGTTGAAAAGGCAAAGGAAATTGAATCTATGAACATTAGAGGTCGAGATTTAATTACTGGATTACCTAAATCTGTTGATGTTAATGCAGTTGATGTAGCAGAAGCTATTCAAGAAGTAGTTCAAGATATTATTGTTGCAATCAAAGAAACTTTAGAAGAAACTTCTCCTGAAATTGCAGCTGATGTTATTGACCACGGTATTGTTTTAACTGGTGGTGGTGCTTTACTTAAGAACCTTTCAGAAGTTATTTCAGAAGCTACTAAGGTTCCTGTATTTATTGCTCAAGATCCACTTGACTGTGTAGCCATTGGGACTGGTGAATCTTTGAAGAATATTGAAGTAATGCGGAGAGCACATAAATAATGAATCGGCGAAAGCCGGTTTTTATTTTATGAAATTGAAGAAATTAGATTAATGAAGAAGTTTTTACAAAATAAAAAGATACTTGTTAGTTTTTTGACTACTTTGCTAGTTGTTATTATTTTAGGAATTACAGTTAGTTTAAGAAGTAAACGGAATAGTCCACTGTTCTTCCAAAAAATGGGTAATGATATTATTTCAGTTGCTAGTCGAGTAGTTAATTGGCCAGTTTCTTTAGCATCTGATGGCATTAGTAATATCAATAGTATTATTAATATGCAAAAAGAAAATGATCATTTAAAAAGCCAAGTATCTAACTTGGCTCAAACCAAAGCACGAAATTCAAGTTTAGAAGCAGAAAATAAGCAACTTAAATCAGCTCTCAACTTAAAAAATACATTAACAACTTACACTATAGTTAATGCCTCAGTGATTTCACGTTCACCTGATACTTGGTCAGATATTTTAATTATTGATAAAGGTTCAAGTAGTGGTATTAAGAAAAATCAGGCAGTTATGTCTGGTGGTGGTGTAATTGGGAGAATACTCGAGGTTAATTCAGCAACGTCAAAAGTTGAATTGATTACTACCACTGATAAATCAGCCAATAGATTTAGTGTTGAAGCTGATGCTGCTAATGGTAAAAAAGTCCATGGTATTATTACTGTTGATAGTGATGACACAAATTCTTTGTATTTCACGCAAGTTGTTGATAGTAAAAAGCTCAAGAAGGGTGCTAAAGTTTATACTAGTGGCTTAGGTGGGCGTTCTCCAAAGGGGCTATTAGTAGGTACTGTTGCAAAAACTACTAGAGATTCATTTGGATTGTCTGATTTAATTGAAATTAAACCAGCTGGTTCTATTGGAGATGCCTCAGTTGTGTCTGTAGTTGAAAGAAAGGTCTCAGAATAATGAATTCTAGATCTAAGTTATCAAGATGGTATATTGCGATTGCAGAATTTGGTGCGTTAATTATTGATGGTGTTGCTAGTATTTATGCTCATTCGTTATTAGGGCTAAGTGGAGTGAGCGCCAGTTTTTGGTTAGTTGTTATTGCTGTAGCGGCATGTAGCTTAATTGACGAAAATAACAATAATGAAATTATTTTAGCCTTTTTTATAGGATTGATAGCGGATATTTATTATCTAGGCTTTATTGGACCTTATACAGTTGGACTAACATTAGTTTCATGGCTATGTCAAAAGGTTACTCGTATATTACCTGATGTTTTTGTGGTTAGAGTTCCAGTAATTGTTATTTGTTATTTGCTTTTTGATGCATTCTTTTGGTTTATTTTGACAATTGCAAGTACGATTTCTATCTCTTTTTCCCAAGTTCTATGGGGGATGATTGCTAATGCTATTTTAGCTTTGATTTTAGCAAGCTTGAGCTATCCTTTATTTAATCTTTTGGGTCGAGAATATCCTTTTGCAATAAAAATGAATTATTATAAATAAAAAGGTTGTTGCAATTGGCAACAACCTTTTTTATTTAAACTATTAGAAAATATTTAAGCCTTGTAATACAGGAATTAAAATGGCTAAGAGAGTAATCAATGCCATTAATACTGCCATTACAATTGTAAGCTTTTGAAATTTAGACTTCTTTTTACGTGCCATGAAAAATCCTCCTAAGCTTGTATTTTAGCTTAGCTGGAATTGTTTTGCAATTTATTGATAAAATTGAGAGGAAGAATAAAGGAGATTATAAATGTTAATGATTATTTTACTACCAGTTCTCGGCTTCATTACAGCAGCGATTGTTAATGCAGTATTTCCCAAAGCAAAATTTCGCGGATACGATGTATTACCTTTCTTCTTTATTGCTGCTTGTCAAAATATATCAAATTTTTTAAAAAATCCATCTTTTTTGCCATATGGTTTTTTAACTTATTTTGTTTTGGTACTTGTTATTAGTATTAGCAGTGCTATTAAGTTCAAAAATATTGATTCTGGAAAATTAATCCGGAAATTATGGGATTATCTCACAGTTTGTACAATTTTTTGGTACATTGGACTTTTATTCACAATTATTATCTAATTTAGTATAAGAATTTCAAATATAAAAACAAAATCCCCACAATTAATAAAGAAAGTTTAACAGCGCTAAAGGTTGATTTAGCGCTGTTTTTATATTCTAAGAAAATAATTGTTAAAAAAGTTTCACAATTATTTGTAATATTGTGGTAGGAAGTGGGGAATTGTGGTAGATTATTACTTGGAAGGGAGGCTACCGTCATGTTCATGGGTGAATATCATCACAATTTGGATGCGAAAGGACGCTTGATAATTCCTGCCAAATTTCGTAACCAAATGGGTGATAAAATTATCTTCACTCGTGGGATGGAAGGCTGTATTTTTGGTTATTCTGAAGAAGAATGGCAAAAGATTGAAGCTAAATTAGCCAAACTCCCCCTGACTAAACGAAATGTGCGTAAATTTACACGTTTGTTTTATTCTGGGGCAATGGAAAGTGAGTTTGATAAACAGGGTAGAGTTAATTTAACTGCTACCTTGAAAGAACATGCAGAATTGGAAAAAGAATGTGTCATTGTTGGTGTTTCCAACCGTATAGAGATTTGGTCACAAAAACGATGGGATGATTTTACTGATGATGCTGATGAAAACTACGATGACATTGCAGAAGATTTGGATGATATTGAATTATGACAACGAATTTCAAGCACACAAGTGTATTACTCAGGGAAACAATTGATAATTTAAATGTAAAAGATGAAGGCCTATATGTTGATGCGACTTTTGGTGGTGGAGGTCATGCTCGCTATTTATTAAGTAAGCTCAATACAGGTGTTTTGGTTGGATTTGATCAAGATAATTACGCAATTAATGCTGCTAAAGATAATTTCTCTGAATATTTATCTGGTAATCATCAGCCACAGTTAATTATGGTTCATGATAATTTCAGTCATTTAACTGATAATTTAAATAAGCTGGGAATTAAAGATGGCATTGATGGAATTTATTATGATTTAGGAGTTTCTTCTCCACAATTCGATCAACCTGATCGAGGCTTTTCATATAGATTTGATGCTAGATTGGATATGAGAATGAATCAAGAACAAGAGCTTGATGCATATCAAGTGGTAAATTCATATTCTCAATCTCAACTAGCAGATGTTCTTTATCAATATGGTGATGAAAAATTCTCACGGCAAATTGCCCGTAAAATCGTTCAAAGACGACAACAAAAACCAATTGAAACCACATTCGAATTGGTAGAGCTTATTAAAGAAGCTATTCCAGCTGCTAAAAGAAGAACTGGCGGGCATCCTGCTAAAAAGAGTTTTCAAGCAATTCGCGTTGAAGTAAATCATGAATTAGATAGCTTAAAAGCCTCTTTGCAAGAAGCAATTGAACTATTAAGACCTGGTGGACGGATTAGCGTAATTACTTTTCAATCGCATGAAGATAAAATAGTAAAAAAAATATTTAAAGAAAATTCTGAAGTTGATGTACCACGTGGAATTCCAATAATTCCAGATAATTTGAAACCAAAACTTAAACTGGTAAATAGAAAACCTATTCTTGCTACAGCTTCAGAGTTAGCTAACAACAACCGCTCACACAGTGCTAAATTAAGAGTGGCAGAAAAGTTATAAGAGGATAGAAAAATGGCTGATAGTTCCGCAAGAAATCTAAATTATAATTATGAACCTAGTAGAAAAGCAAGAAGTACTTTTGAAACAGAAAGAAGAATGTCTGTTGATCCCAATAAAGTGCCGTTTTCTAGGTCTGAAATTTTTATTTTAATTGCTGGCTCTATTGTTACTATCGCCATGGCTGCCATGCTTGTATTTACTAGTGTTGCAGCAACTAGTGCACAACACCAATTAGCCAATATTCAAACTGAGCTTACAAGTAGTCAAACCGATTTTTCTAATTTAAGACAAGAAATCGGTGAACTTACTTCAAGTTCAAGAATGAATAAAATTGCTAAGCAAGAAGGTCTTAGCTTAATCGAAAGTAATATTAGGACTGTTGATTAATAATGAAGAATTCAAATAATATAAAAACAACAAAAACCAATGTTCACAGTAACCGTTTTCAGGTGGGGAGAGTCCTTCAGGTTATTGTTGCCTTGGTTTTTCTTATTTTTTTAGGACGAACTTTATATATAAGTATTTCAAAAACCGTTGCTGGCGAAAATTTATCTGCTCGAACAGCTGCTTTATATAAGAGAAATCAAGTGCTTAAAGCAACTAGAGGTACGATTTATGACCGCAATGGTTTTACTATTGCAGAAGATTCACATGTTTATACGATTTATGCAATACTTGATCATTCATCAATAAACTATAAGAATAAGCCAGAGTATGTTGTTAATAAAGATAAAACCGCTGAAAAATTAGCTACAGTTTTACCTTTATCTAAAGAACAAATCTTAAAATATTTAAATCCAAAAACTAAGGCATTCCAAGTTCAATTTGGATCTGGTGGTTCTAATTTAACAATTGAGCAAAAACAAAAAATTGAAAAAATGAAGTTGCCAGGGATTAAGTTTATTGAATCACCATCTAGACTATATCCTAATGGTACTTTTGCCTCACATATTGTTGGATTAGCTCAGCCGGTTTACAACAAAAAAACAAAGTCAACTGATTTGGTTGGAACAATGGGACTTGAAGCATATTACAACAAATATCTTGCCGGAAGAGATGGCTATAAAGAAAGTAGCGTTGATGCTTCAGAATATCAACTTCCAAATGGTACCAATGCTTATCAAGCAGCAAAAAATGGTGATGATATTTATTTGACTCTTGATAGTCAATTACAGAATTATTTAGAGAATTTGTTAACGAAAGTTCAAAGTAAGTATCAGCCTAAGGCTTTAACAGCAGTAGTTGAGGATTTACGGACGGGTAAAGTTTTAGCAGCATCACAAAGACCTACGTTTGATGCTCAGACTAAAAAAGGATTAACGGATTCATATACTGATTTGTTAACCCAAGCAACATATGAACCAGGTTCAGTATTCAAAATACTGTCTTTTGCTGCTGCTATCAATTCTGGCCATTATAATCCTAATGAATTATATAAATCAGGATCTCTTACGTTGAATGGCTCAACAATTCATGATTGGAATGTTACTGGATGGGGTTCGATTCCTTTGTATGAAGCCTTCCCTCGTTCAAGTAATGTTGGTTTAAGTATTTTAGAGCAAAAGATGGGAGCTTCTACGTGGAGAAGCTATCTAAATAAATTTGGTATCACAAAAAAAACAGGTATTACTTTGCCAGGTGAGCAAGCAGGTATGATTGCATTTAAGAGTAAATTAGATCAAGCTGTAACTTCATTTGGACAAGGGGTTAATGTGAATGTCTGGCAAATGATGCAAGCTTACAGTATTCTTGCAAATAAGGGTCAGATGGTCAAACCACAACTAGTTGAAAAAATTGTTTCACCAACTGGTAAGGTGGTTCAAAACTATAAAGTACAAAAAGTTGGCAAGAAAGTTGTTTCTGAATCTACCGTTAAGACAGTTTTACAGGGGATGCAAGATGTTGTTAATAAACAATACGGAACAGGGACCGCTTATAAAATTGCTGGAAAAAGCATTGCTGTAAAAACAGGGACGGCTCAAATTGCTGGTTCAAGTGGATATTTAACAGGAAATAATAATTATATTTTCTCTGTGATTGGGGTTACTCCAGCCAATAATCCTCACTATGCAGTTTACTTAACTATGAAACAACCACAAAAGATGACCGATCCAGCTGAAACGATTTTAGCTTCAATTTTTAAGCCAATGATGAATCGACTTATTCTTTCTAGTTCAGTAACTAAAAAAGCTAGTGCAAGCAAAGAAGAAGTGCCAAATGTCGTTGGTAAGTCTGTTTCTAATGCTAAAAATGACATTGAAAAAGTAGCTTTATCAGTTGAAGTGCTTGGCTCAAGTGATGTAGTTACTCAGCAAACACCTGCTACAGGGCAGAAACTTTCAGCTGGAAGCAAAGTATTTGTCTTAACTAGTGGAAAGATTTCATGTGCTGATTTTACAAATTGGACTGTTGAAGAAGTGAAACAATATGCTGCTTTGGCAGGAGTCAGTGTTAAGGTTTCTGGATCAGAGGATGGAAAAGTTAAGTTACAAAGTATTAAAGCAGGAACTACCTTAAAAAACGGACAGGAAATTACAATAAAAACAAAATAGAGATATAGAGGGAGATAATAATGCTATATAGTATCTATGCCTTAGTTATTAGTATGGTTATTACAGCAATATTTTTGCCATGGTTGATTGTCTTTATGCACATGCACCATGAAGGACAACCAATTCGAGAAGAAGGACCGAAAGCCCATTTGAAAAAAGCAGGAACGCCAACAATGGGAGGTACCGTTTTTGTAATAGCTTCTGTTATTGCAACAACTTTAGTTTTAGTTTGGAAGCAGAGCTTTAATAATATAGCAATTATTTTGATAATCGCTTTATTAGGGCATGGATTAATTGGCTTTTTAGATGATGGTTTAAAAATTATTTGGAAAAACAACTTAGGATTAAGAGCGTGGCAAAAGCTACTTTTGCAAATTTTTATTGCTATTGTTTTAGTTTTAATTGCTAGTTTTGATCGTTTTGCATTCGCTTTACGCATGCCTTGGGGCGGAGCGCTAACTGGACCGGTAATTTTTGTGCTATTTACTATTTTTTGGTTAGTCGGATTTTCTAATGCTGTGAATTTATCAGATGGTTTAGATGGTTTAGCTAGTGGTTTATCTATTGTCAGTTTTGCTACATATGCATACTTGGCCTTTAAGCAAGAAAATTTGGCAATTTTGGTTTTTTGTATGAGTGTAATTGGTGGATTAATAATCTTCTTAATCTTCAATCATAAACCTGCTAAAATTTTTATGGGTGATGCTGGGTCCCTTGCTTTAGGTGGCTCTCTTGCTGCAATTGCAATTTTATTAAATAGACCATGGTCTTTACTTTTAGTGGGACTTGTATTCGTTTGTGAAACTGCAAGTGTTATGATACAAGTAACTAGTTTCAAGTTAACCCATAAAAGAGTTTTTAAGATGACGCCAATTCACCACCACTTTGAACTTTCAGGTTGGAGCGAATGGAAAGTTGACATTGTCTTTTGGCTAGTTCAATTGATTTTTAGTATTTTATATTTAATTATCTGGGGATAAAAGACATGAAGGACATTAAGACATATCAAGGTAAAAACGTTTTAGTTTTAGGTTTGGGTAAGAGTGGATTTGCAGTTAGTGAATTACTTTTAAAATTAGGTGCCAAAATCACTTTAAATGATAAGCAAGATTTAACTGATAATGAACATGCACAAAAATTAGAAAAAATGGGAGTTCGAGTAATTGGTGGTCATCACCCGGTTGACTTGCTTGAAGAAGAACATTTTGATTTCTTTGTTAAAAATCCAGGGATTCCTTACGAAAATCCAATGGTTCAAAAAGCGTCTGAATTAAAAATCCCAATTATTACAGAACCTGAAATTGCTTTAAGTGCAAGTGAAGCTCCTTTTGTTTGTGTAACTGGTTCAAATGGTAAAACAACAACAGTTATGCTAACTAGTGAAATTATTGACCATCATTTAGCAAAAAGTGGTCATCATGCTTATGCTGTTGGTAATATCGGAGTTCCGATTAGTGAAGTGGTTCAAAAAGCAACCAAAGATGATGTCTTAGTTGTCGAAATATCAAGTTTCCAATTACTTGGTGTAACAGATATAAAACCAAAGGTTGCAGCAATTGTTGATATCTATCCGACCCATCTTGATTATCATAAGACAATGGAAAATTACATTGCGGCTAAATTAAATGTAACTCGGTTCCAAACATGTGATGAATACTTTATTGCAAACTTTGATCAAAAAGAAATTTTATCTAAAGAAGAAGCTACTACTAAGGCTAAAATCCAAACTTTTAGTATGAACGATCATTCAGCTAGTTACTTTGTTGGTGATGAATATTTGGAATCACAATCAGAAAAAATTATGAAAATTTCTGATATTAAATTGCCAGGCAGACACAATTTACAAAATAGTATGGTTGCGATTGCAATTAGTAAATTAATGGGAGCAGAAAATTCTGATATCCAAGCTGTTTTATCTACGTTTGCTGGAGCAAGACATAGATTACAATATGTGACGACTATCAATGACGTGAAAGTATATAATGACTCTAAGTCAACTAATATTGAAGCTGCTACAGTTGCAATAAAAGCATTTTCTGAACCAGAGGTGCTAATTGGTGGTGGATTAGATCGTGGATTTACTTTTGATTCTCTAGTTCCTCTATTGAAAAAGCATGTTAAAGCTGTTGTTTTATATGGTGAAACGCGTTATCTTTTAGCTGACGCAGCTAGAAAAGCAGGTATTAAAGAAATAAAAATTGTGAATACTTTGAAAGAAGCAGTACCAGTAGCATATGAATTAACTAAACCTGGTGATGTATTATTGCTTTCTCCAGCTTGTGCATCTTGGGATCAATTTAAGACATTTGAACAACGTGGAGACTATTTCATGGAATACATAAAGGAATTGAATTAAAAATGAGAGTTATATTTACAGGTGGTGGCACAGGTGGCCATATTTATCCAATTTTAGCAATTATTGAACGTCTAAAAGAAACTGGAATTTCAAATGATGATGAGATTTTGTTTGTGGGAACAGAAAGAGGATTAGAATCCAAGATTGTTCCTCGCGCTGGGATTAATTTTAAAACAATTGAAATTCAAGGTTTTAGTCGAAAAAATCTAATTAAAAATATAGAAACTATCAAGCTTTTTATGAAGGCAACTAAAAAGGCTAGAAAAATAATTTCTGAATTTAAACCAGATGTTGTTTTAGGTACAGGTGGCTATGTTTCAGGTGCAATTGTTTATGAAGCGGCTAAAATGGGGATTCCTACATTAATTCATGAATCAAATTCAGTTGTTGGCTTAGCAAATAAGTTTTTAGGACATTATGTAGATAAGATTTGTTATACTTTTGATGATGCAGCAAAGCAATTTAGTGAAAAGAAGAAATTAATTCAGACAGGGAATCCACGTTCACAACAAGTCTTGAATTTAAATCTTGAAAAAATTGATTTAGCTCAAAAGTGGTCTTTGAATCCACAAATGCCAACAGTGTTAGTTTTTGGTGGTTCAAGAGGAGCATTAGCAATCAATCGAGCAATGGAATCAGCACTTTCTGAACTTTCTAAAAAACCTTATCAAGTTATTTGGGCAACTGGCCAATATTATTATGGTTCAGTAAAAGAAAAATTAGCCGGTAAAGATATTCCTAAAAATTTAAGAATCGTACCTTACATTGATAATATGCCAGCTTTATTACCACAAATGTCTTGCGTTGTTTCAAGATCTGGAGCCACAAGTTTAGCTGAGTTTACTGCGTTAGGTGTTCCAGTGGTTTTGATACCGAGTCCTAATGTAACTCATAATCATCAAATGAAAAATGCTTTAGATATGGAGAAGGCTGGGGCCGCTTTAGTAATTCCTGAAAATGATTTGAATCCAAATAATTTTGTCTCTTCAATTGATCATATTTTACTTGATTCAGAATATGCTTCTAAAATGAGTAAAGCTTCTAAGAAATTAGGAGTTCCTGATTCAGCAGATCAAATAATTACAGTTATGAAGGCACTACAGGCAAACAAATAAAAAACTTCTTTAAGATTTGGAGGAGAACAGATGACTAATAGGAGAATTACTAAAAAAGATCCCAAAAAGGATTTGGATAATTTCCTTGATTATAAGAAAAATAAAAATAATATTACTAATCGAACTAATCAAAAAGCATCTGATTCACTGACTAATCTTAATAATGAGCGAAAACAAGCTCTAAGAAGACGCTTAGGTGCAATAATAATTATTTCAATTCTTGCAATTCTGGGATTAGGAATTTATGTATCTTCTTATACAAGATTGCAAAAAATAATTGTCGTTGGAGCCCCAGAATTGGATGCGACAGAGGTTATTAAAAAATCAGGTATTAAAGCTGAGGACCAATTAATTGATTATTGGCTTGGTAAAAACACATACGAAAGCAAACTTAAAAAATATTATCCAGAAATTAAATCTGCTAAATTAAAATTAGCGGGTCTAAATCAAATCAAGTTAGATTTGCAAGAATATAGTACTTTAGCTTATGTAAATCAAAATGGTAGATATTATAAAATTTTGAATAATAAAAAAATAGCTCGACAAAGTTTAACAGAGAGTCAGCTTAACAAGTCATTGCCAATATTTGTTGGTTATACAAGCAAATCTGGATTGTTTACTGACTTAAAAGCGTTAAAAGCTATTCCAACTAAGTTAAGAAACCAAATTAGTTTAATTAATGGAAAAAGCACACGTAAAAGTGAAATAGTGTTGCTAATGAAAGATGGCAATATTATTATTGGAAATACAGATACTATTGCTCAAAAAATCACGTATTATCCACAGATAAAAAGCAATTTAAGTAGTAAAAGTATTATTGATTTAGAAATTGGGGCCTTTTCACGTCCTTTAACTGATAGTGAAAAGAAAAATTTAGGTTTTTAATAAGCGTTTACATAATCTTATGTAAAACTTCACAAAGTTTATGGTATATTTGTAATAAGAAGGATTCATGGGGGCGTTATTGTGAGTAATTCAAGCTTAATCGTTGGCTTGGATATCGGTACGGATTCTGTAAAAGCAGTTGTTGCCGATGCTTCAGTCAATGAAATTCAAGTTATTGGTGCAGTCAAAGAAAAAAATAAAGGTATGCGCCAAGGAAAAATTGTTGATATTGATCAAACAGCTAATGCGATTTCCTCAGCATTGAAGAACGTTGAGCAAAAAACAAATTCCAAAATTTATCGAGTGGTAACAGGAATTCCAGTAGGTATGCTTCAATTGGAAACTTCAACTGGATTAATTAATATTGGTGAAGATGGCCGAGAAGTTAGTGATCAAGACGTAAAACGGGTTTTAGAACTTGCAATTAAACAAGCGGTAAAATCAGGTCGTGAAGCAATTGCCTTCTTACCTAGCAGATTCTTGTTAGATGGAAAAACCGATGTTGATGATCCTCGTAAGATGATTGCACATTCTTTAGAAGTACATGGAATATTGCTTACTGCTCCAACAGGTGATTTACATAATATCAAAAAAGCAATTGAACGAGCAGGATATCAAAATAATTTCTTTATTCCAACACCGTTAGCAATTGCAAGTGTTGCTCTTGATGAGGGAGAAAGAACCTTTGGTTCAGTTATTTTGGATTTAGGTGGTGGAACAACAACTGCTACTGTAATTCATGAAAATAAAATTAAGTATGCCACAATTGACTTGGAAGGTGGAGAAGATGTAACCAAGGACATTTCTGTAGTTCTGGGGACTTCCAAAAAAGACGCTGAGCAAATAAAGCTCGATTATGGTTCAGCTGATCCTGAATTGACATCTTCTGAAGATAAATTTTCTGTTAAAACAGTTGGTAAAAGTGAACAAGAAACTGTTGATGAAAATTATTTGAGTCAAATTATAGCTGCTAGAATGGATCAAATATTGGGTAGAATTGGTAAAGGATTAGCTTCTCATGATGCATTTAAATTACCTGGTGGGGTGGTAATTACAGGTGGCATGACTTTGTTGCAAGGATTGCAATCTGCTGTTGAAAAGCATTTTGAAGTTAAAACACGTGTTTATCAACCTGATGAGATGGGATTAAGAAATCCTGCATATGCAGCTGCATATGGTGTAGTTAACTATGTTTATAACTTAAATGATATTGATTTGCTTGTTAATGGTGTAATTTATGGGACTTCTGCATCCCATGAAAATCCATTAGCTGAATTTAGTGAAAATAGTATCAATATTTTTAAAAGACATGCAGAAGTTAGTGAAAATAACACAAAAGAAGCTTATAATGATACTATAGCGCCACGCGTAGATCGTGAAAAAGATGGTGCAAATAAGTCAGAAAATAGTAAAAAGGGTATCAGAGGATTCTTTAAGAATTTCTTTGATTAAAGGTGGTTTAGTAAATGGATTTCCAATTCGATCAAGACGACAACAAGAATGCTGTCATCAAAGTTATTGGTGTCGGCGGTGCAGGTGGTAACGCTGTAAACCGCATGATTGATGAAGGAGTACAAGGTGTTTCTTTCATCGTTGCTAATACTGATGTTCAAGCGTTAAATAGTAATAAAGCAGAAAATAAGATTCAACTTGGACCTAAGCTTACTAGAGGTTTAGGTGCAGGGTCACATCCAGAAGTTGGACAAAAAGCTGCTGAAGAAAGTGAACAAACAATTGAAGAAGCATTAAAAGGTGCTGATATGATTTTCATCACTGCAGGTATGGGTGGTGGAACAGGTACAGGCGCAGCTCCTGTAATTGCTAAAGTCGCTCGAGAAACTGGTGCACTTACCGTTGGGGTCGTAACGCGTCCGTTTACGTTTGAAGGACCTAAGCGTTCCAAAAATGCTGCTGCTGGTATTGCTCAATTGAAGCAATATGTTGATACTTTAGTTATCATTGCCAACAACCGTCTATTAGAAATGGTTGATAAGAAGACACCTATGATGGATGCCTTTAAAGAAGCAGATAATGTTTTGCGTCAAGGGGTACAAGGTATCTCAGATTTGATTACTTCAACTGATTACGTTAATCTTGACTTTGCTGATATTAAGACTGTCATGGAAAACCAAGGTTCTGCTTTAATGGGAATTGGTAGAGCAAGCGGTGAAAATAGAACTGTTGAAGCAACAAAGCTTGCCATTTCTTCACCATTGCTTGAAGTTTCAATTGATGGTGCTAAGCAAGTTCTTTTGAATATTACAGGTGGTCCTGATTTAACTTTATTTGAAGCACAAGATGCTTCAGAAATTGTATCTAAAGCTGCAGGAGATGATGTAGATATTATCTTTGGTACTTCAATCAATGCTAATTTAGGGGATGAAGTTGTAGTTACTGTTATTGCAACTGGTATTGATTCAAAGGCCGAAGAAGAAGCTTCAAAGCAATTGCCAGGCCATCATCGGACAGTAAGTCGACCAAGTGTTGACATTAAACCTGAAATTGAAGTAAATCAAGCTCCACAACCTCAAAATGTAGAAACAAGTGACACAGTTAAGGCAGAACCTTCACAAGTTGCTGAAACGCTTTCTGAAAAGCCACAAGTAGCTGAAGAATCACATCAAAAAGAATCAATGGTAAATCCAATTGATGTGTGGAATTTAGATGATAATAACAATCGCCGGGAAGTTAAAAATCAAGGTGTAGTAAATAAAAAGCAAGATACTTTTGACACATTTAATAATGACGATCAAGATAGTATCTCGCAAATTGAGACAAGTGCTGACAATGGTGATAATAGTAGTGACATTCCATTCTTTAGACACCGTAATCAGCAATAATGAAAGGTGATAATTATGGCTGCATTAGAGAAAATTAGTAGTTTTTTCGGTATCAGTGATAGTAGTGCTGAAGATGAATATGCTCCAGAAGCAACTTCTGCTTCATCACAATTGAATGAAGTAGAAGTTCCAACTGAAATCGCTGATCATTTAAATAATAAGGGGAGAAATAACGTGGTTTCTATAAAATCTGGTAGTGTACCACAAAGCAAAATTGTTTTATATGAACCACGCGTATATTCAGATGCTAAAGAAGTAGCTCAAAACTTACTTAGTAATAAGGCAGTTATCATCAATTTTAGTCGAATGGATGATGACTCAGCACGTAGAATTGTCGATTTTATTACTGGTACTGTTTATGCTCTAAACGGTGAAATTCAAAGAGTTGGCGATAAAATTTTCTTAGCAACTCCTCCTAAATTTGAAACTGATGGTAAGATTACCGAATTAGTTGAAAAAAAGGATAAGTTGAGTTAATGATTAATTTTTTGCTAAGTACTATAAGTGTAATTAATTGGCTTTTATATATCTATACAATCTTAATTGTTTTAAATGCAATTACTAGTTGGTTGCCCTTTCTATATAATTCAGTAGTTGGTCGATATCTAAATAAAATTGTTGAACCTTATGTTGGATTATTCAGGATTGGTTTTTTAAAGACAATTGCGATTAAAGCCGGTGTAGATGTTTCACCTGTGTTAGCAATTTTTGTTATTTATATCATTCAAAATTTGCTTACTCAGTTAGCATTTAAATTGATTTAAAAAATAGTGATGTAAATCACTATTTTTTATTTATATATGAATAATGAATGAAAATATTTTATTAAGCGAAAAAATAAAAAAGCGTGCTCAGTTTTTACGCTCTCAAAGTGATAATGACGATATTTCTCAGTTATCAGGTTATTTAATCCAGGTTTGCTATGGAAAAGAGGAAATATTAACTAATTTCTTGGATCCAGGAGCTAGAGCGAATTTAAAAGAACTTGCGCAAGATGATTTTTATGTTCAAGAATTTGGCGGATATGATAGAGCAGAAAAATGTCGAGCAATTATTCGTAATGATTGGGAATATCAGGATGTTAGAAATTTTCAACTGAAATTAATCAATATAACTTATAATCATAAATTTGCTACCATTACTCATAGTCAAATTTTGGGTACATTGGTAGGTTCAGGACTTAATTTGTCAAGTTTAGGGGATATCATTACTGATGGAAAAGGCAAATGGCAGTTTTTTGTTTCAGAAGCGATGGCTGATTTTGTTTGTCAAGAGATAAAAAGGATAGGCAAAGTTGCGGTTAGCTTAAATGAGGTTTCATTAAAGCAAATTGTCAATATTGAAGATGATATTCAAAATACTAAAATCATTGTTAATTCTTTGCGAATAGATGCAATATTAGCTGCACTGACAAAGTCTAGTAGAAATATTGTCAAACAATTGATAGAAAAGGAAAATATCAAATTAAATTGGCATAAAATTGATAATTCTAATATAATAATCTCAGTGAATGATGTGCTAAGTGTACGTCATTATGGGAGAATAGAAATCTCAAATATAACAAATACCCGGAAAGGGAAGTATCGTTTGGAGGCAAACTTGTGGCTCAGCAAGAAGAAAAGATTGTACTAACACCAATGGATATTCATAACAAAGAGTTCACTCCACGTGGACATAAGGGTTATGACAGATATGAAGTGGATAGTTTTTTAGATCAAATTGTTGATGATTATGGTGATTGCCTAGATAACAATGTTGATTTAAAAAATGAAAATGTGGCTTTAAAAAATAAAATTAAAGAATTAGAGTCTGAAGTAGATAGACTAGATGAGCTTAGAAAGACAATCAATGATGAAGTTTTGAAGGCACAAAAAGATGCTAGTGAATTAAGACAAAAAGCACAAGAAGATGCTAAAAAGATTGTTGAAGATGCTAAAAATCAAGCAGCTTCTGAAAATCAAAGCTTAGTTTATCAAAATGATACTTTAAAAAATGATTATCAAAGATTAAAAACACAAGTTGCAGATTTTAGATATAAGATTCGTGCAAAACTTCAGAAACAAATTGATTCATTAGATGATAATACTTGGCAATATTATCTTGATGCTGCTACAAATGTAGAAAGAATTTATCCATCGGATGGTGGAGAACCAATTCCTACTGCTTCACTTCCTACAGTTGACAATAAGGGCCAATCTGGCGTAAACTTGGAACATGACAAAGATGCTGATAAAGTGCCTTTATCAACAAGTCAGCCAGAGAATGATCAAGAAAATACAAATGATTCAGATGTAACAATTGTTTTTCCTGATGATTATAAAGATCATAATTAATTTTTTAAACTTAATAGTAAGACAAAGAAAGAATCAGCGAGTTAGTGATGGTGCGAGACTAACATAATTTTTTGGAGTCGATCAGCTATTATTTTAGTTTAACGTTATGCGCGATAAGCATGTTAAGTGGGGCTGTGTAGGTCCAACTTAGGTGGTACCACGGTTAATCTCGTCCTAAGACTAGGGCGAGATTTTTTATTTAGAAAGGAACAAAGTATGAGAATCAAAGATACTCTTAATTTAGGTAAAACTAAATTCCCAATGCGTGGTAATTTGCCAAATAGAGAAGGTGAATGGCAAAAAGCATGGGAAGAAAACAAGTTATATGAACAAAGATTGAAACTTAACGAAGGTAAACCTCGTTTTGACTTACATGATGGTCCTCCATTTGCTAATGGTAATATTCATATGGGTCACTCTTTAAATAAGATTTCTAAGGATATCATTGTTCGTTATAAGAATATGTCTGGCTTTTATGCGCCATTTGTTCCTGGATGGGATACACATGGTCTTCCAATTGAACAACAACTTGCTAAGCAAGGTGTTGATCGTAAGACAATGGACCGTGCTGAATATCGTGAGCTTTGTCGTAAATATGCGATGGAGCAAATTGACAAGCAAAGAACTGACTTTAAACGACTTGGTGTGATGGCTGATTGGAATCATCCTTACATCACTTTACAACCTAAATTTGAAGCTGAAGAAATTAGAGTCTTCGGTAAAATGTTTGAAAAAGGTTATATTTATAAAGGGTTGAAGCCAGTTTATTGGTCACCATCTAGTGAATCAACTTTGGCAGAAGCAGAAGTTGAATACCATGATGTGAAATCTCCCGCTATTTACGTCGCTTTCCAAGTAGAAGATGGTAAGGGAATTTTAGATAATGACACTTATATGGTTATCTGGACAACTACTCCTTGGACTATTCCAGTTAACGTTGGTATTACTGTTAACCCTAAATTTGAATATTCATTAATTAAGGTTGCTGGTGAAGAACGTAAATTTGTTATCGGAACTAGTCAATTAGAAAAAGTGGCCGAAGATCTTGATTGGCAAGATTATGAAGTTGTTGATACATTTAAGGGTACTGACTTTGATCGGATGACCGTTAAACATCCATTATATGACAAAACTAGTTTGGTAATGAATGATACTTATGTAACTGCTGAAGATGGTACTGGTTTAGTTCACAATGCAACTGGTTTTGGTGAAGATGACTACAATGTTGGTAAAAAATATGGCCTTCCTGTTTATTCACCAATGGATGACCAAGGTCGTTATACTAAAGACATTCCAGATCCTAACTTGGTTGGTGTTTTCTATGATGATGCTAACAAGATGGTTACTAAGCAATTAGAAGAAAAGAGAGCTTTGCTTAAATTAAGCTTCTTTACTCACTCATATCCACATGACTGGAGAACTAAGAAGCCGGTTATTTATCGTGCAACTACTCAATGGTTTGCTTCAGTTGATGCGTTCAGAGATCAAATTTTAGCTGAAATTGAAAAGACTAACTTTACACCTAGTTGGGGTAAAACTAGACTTTACAACATGATTAAAGATCGTGGTGATTGGGTAATCTCTCGTCAAAGAGCGTGGGGTGTTCCACTTCCAATCTTCTACGCAGAAGATGGCACTCCAATCGTTTCTAAAGAAACAATTGAACACATTGCTCAGATTTTTGAAAAAGAAGGGTCAAATGCTTGGTATACTCACACTGCTGAAGAATTACTTCCTGCAGGCTTTAAGTCAGAACATTCACCAAATGGTAAGTTCAAAAAAGAAACTGATATTTTGGATGTTTGGTTTGACTCTGGTTCTTCTCACCAAGGGGTTCTTGCAGCAAGACCTGAACTTCATTATCCAGCTGATCTTTACCTTGAAGGTAGTGACCAATATCGTGGTTGGTTTAATTCAAGTCTGATTACTTCTGTTGCAGTTAGTGGCCATGCTCCATACAAGTCAATTCTCTCACAAGGTTTTGTACTTGATGATAAAGGACACAAGATGAGTAAGTCACTTGGTAATGTAATCTCACCTAATGATGTTGTTAAGCAAATGGGGGCAGAAATTATCCGCTTATGGGTTGCTTCAGCAGATACTACATCAGATGTTGCTGTTTCAAAAGGAATTTTGCAACAAAATGCGGAAAGTTACCGAAAGATTCGAAATACTTTACGCTACATGTTAGCAAATACTAGTGACTTTGATCCTAAGGCTAATCGTGTTGCATATAAAGATTTACGTTCTATTGATCAATATATGGAAGTTCTTCTTAATAAATTAGTGAAGGACTGTTTAGCAGCATATAATAAATTTGACTTTACTAATGTTTATAAAATGGTATTTAAGTTTATCTCAAATGAACTTTCAGCATTTTACTTGGACTTTGCAAAAGATGTATTATACATTGAAGGTGAAGATTCACTTCCAAGACGTGCAATGCAAACAGTAATTTATGATGCATTAGTAAAGATTACCAAGGTAATGACCCCAATTTTGCCACATACTATGGAAGAAGCATGGAGTTATCTAAAAGAAGACCGAGAATATGTACAATTGAGTGATATGCCACAAGTCGAAAGTTTTGACAATGAAGCAGAATTATTGCAAAATTGGTCTGAATTTATGAAATTTAGAGATGACGTCTTAAAGGCACTTGAAGAAGCAAGAAATGCCAAATTAATTGGTAAGTCATTTGAAGCTTGTGTTGATGTTTATCCAACTGAACATACTAAGGCAATGTTCAATAAATTGAATGCTGATATGCGACAAATTTTAATTGTTTCAAAGCTTAACGTATTAGATAGTGAAGCTCCAGATAATGCTGAAGAATTTGAAACTGCTAAGTTGGTTGTTAAGCATGCAGAAGGTACAGTCTGTGATCGTTGTCGAATGACAAGAACTGATGTAGGTAATAATGCCAACTTACCAAAGCTTTGTGGTCGTTGTGCAGAAATTGTTGAAGAAAACTTTGCTGATGCAGTAAAGGAAGGATTTGAAGATTAATGCGTACAGGAACTGTTAAACAATTCGATTCTGCTGCCGGTTTTGGTTTTATTGATGATGATTTAACTAAGGCTTCTTATTTTGTTTTTTATACTGCAATAAAAGAAGCTGGATACAAAAGTTTAGAAATCGGACAGCGTGTACGTTATCAACTTGCACAAGGTAAAAAAGGTCTTCAATGCATTAATGTTTACATTGATAATGGTGAAGGAGGATACTAATGGACTTACGTGAACAAGAAATCGCCTCAGAACAGATTTTTAAAGGCCAAATTGTCGATTTATCTGTTAGAACAATTACTTTACCAAATGGAAAAACTGCTACTAGAGAAATTGTTAAACATCGTCCTGCAGCTGCAGCTATGGCTATAAATTCTGAAAACAAGATGTTATTAGTTGAACAATGGCGTGAGCCGATAAAAGATTTGACTTTAGAAATTCCAGCTGGCTTAATCGATGAAACTGATGCATCACCACTTGATGCAATGAAAAGAGAACTCAATGAAGAAGGCGGATTGAAGGCAGAATACTGGGAAAAAGTTTCAGAATTTTATTCTTCAGTTGGCTTTTGTGATGAGAAAATGTATCTCTTTTATTGTGATACTTTAACTAGATTGGAAGATAAGCGTAACTTGGACGAAGATGAGTTTTTAACTACTCATTGGTATAGTTTAAGTGAATTAAAGCAACTTCTTTCCGAAGGCAAAATTGTGGATGCCAAGACTATTTATGCCATTACAGTCTGGGAAAATATGATTTTATCAGGTTCAAAAGAAAACAATGACTGAAAAAAGAGCAGATTATCAACGCAAACATAATAAATCTAAATCTTTTTCTTTGTTGACAGATTTTTTTAGAAAAGATAAGAAATCTCAAGAATTCAACAAAGAAGATTATGAAGCTGGGATAAATCAAGATGTAAATAGCCCAGAGTATCAAAGAAATCCTGAATTAACTCGTGAGGAAAAAATTGATCGATTAAAAAAGCGATTGAATATTGCAATCGGGATTGTTTTAGGATTGTTAGTTTTAGTCTTTGTGGCACTATTTAAGTTATAAATAAGGAGTCAATATGAAAATCGCTTTGATAGTTCCGATGCCTGAAGAGGCGGAATTTTATTATCAGCATTTTCATGACAGAGAGGTAAAAATGTTCGGATGTACAAAGTTCGAACATTTTTCTGTTAATGAAAATGAAATTTATTTAGGACTTTCTGGAATTGGGAAAGTTAATGCTGCTATGAACCTTAGCAATTTATTGGCTAGGGTTGATATTGATTTAATCATCATGACTGGTTCAGCTGGTTCTTTAAAACCTGAAATTAAGAAAAAAGATGTAATTGTGGTCAATAGTTTTGCTTATCATGACGCTCATAATACTGCGGCTGGTGATTATGTAGAAGGTCAAATTCCGCGCGAACCAGCAAGATTTGATTTACAAAGTACTGAACGAGCTCAATTTATTGATTTCTTGAAGACTAGAGGGTTTAATTTTAAAGAAGGATTAGTTGTTACTGGTGATTCATTTATTGCCTCAGAAGCAGCTAAAACTGTCATTAAAGCTAATTTTCCTGAAGCTGTTGGAGTTGAAATGGAAGGAGCAAGTTTTGCCCAAGTGGCATACCATTTCAATAAGCCATTGATTGCTTTGCGAGCAATTAGCGATAATGGAGATGAAGATGCTAATGAAAGCTTTGAGGAATTTGTTAAGGAAGCTGGACAAAAAGCAGCTGATTTAATTATTTCATATTTAAAGCGATAAAGATTAAAGGTGAGAATTGTGGATAGAAAGTTAGTTTATTTAGACAATGCAGCAACTACTCCAGTCTCAGAGGCTGTGGTAGCTGAAATGACTAAGCAATTAGCCGAAAATTTTGGTAATCCTTCCAGCACACACGCTTTTGGCCGAAAGGCGCTTGAAGTGGTTGATCAAGCTCGGCATCGAATTGCCAAATTCATTAATGCAAGAAATGACGATGAAATTATTTTTACTTCAGGTGGTAGCGAATCAAACAATACAGTTTTACGCGGAATTGCTAAAGAACATAACTATGATTGTCAAATAATAACTACAGCAATTGAACACCCTTCAATTTTAAATACAGCTAAAGAATTACAGGCTGAAGGAGTTGAGGTGATTTATCTTCCAGTTGATGAAAGTGGACATATTAGTCTAGCTGATTTGAAAGCTGCCTTAAGTGCCAAAACTGCCTTAGTATCGACGATGGCAGTTAATAATGAAGTTGGAACGATTAATGATTTAGCCCAAATCGGGCAAATCGTTCATGAATATAATCCTAAAATCTGTTTCCATGTTGATGCAGTTCAAGGTTTGGGTAATATTGAGCTTGATGTACAAGCAATGCAAATTGATTTTATGTCAACTAGTGCTCATAAGATTAATGGACCAAAGTATATTGGCTTCTTGTATGAAAGAACAGGATTAAGTTTACCAAGTTTGATTACCGGTGGAGAACAAGAAAAAAAGCGACGAGCTGGAACTACTGATGCACCAAGCATTGCTGGTTTTGGTGAAGCGATTAAGCTTTTACAAGCTGTTGATCGGGTAGCAGAACAGACACGTTATCAAGAGTTCCAACAAATTGTGCTCGATGCATTAGATGCAAACCATATTAAATATGAAATCAATGGCAGTTTAACTGGTTTGGTTTCGCATCATACTTTGAACTTGCACCTAATTGGCATTGGAACTTATGTTATGCTGACAAACCTAGATTTGGCAGGCTTTGCTGTTTCAGGTGGATCAGCATGTACTGCCGGCTCACTCACACCTTCTCATGTTTTAACTGCAATGTATGGAGCAGATTCGCCAAGAATCGAAGAATCGATTAGAATAAGTTTTGGTAGATTAACAAAAAAAGCAGAAGTAGAAGCATTTGCCCAAGCTTTAGTTAAGATGGCTCTGCGTCTACAAAAAGTATAAACTTGCTTTATTTGAGTAAGTAACTTATAATTTGTAAGTGAGGTTTTAACGATGGCAAATACCGTAATTATTAATGGTGATACAAGAAAGTTCACAATCAATGAAAATGTTAAGCGTTATTCTTTGATTGATGTAGGCTTTGTTAAGTCACCAAAGGGTAATTTTATTTATGAACACCCTTTATATAATGAATCACCTTATAATGCTCCAACCAAGTTGAAGATGACTATTAATCAAGACTTGGATCATTTAACAATGGTGATTACTGATAAAAATGGTTTGCAAAAGGTAAATATTTTCAAAAATCAACAGTTAAAGCCAACGGTTGAATTACTCAATTTTATTTTGAAAGATTTGATTGAGCGCGAGATTATTAAGCCACTATAAAGGATGGGATTTAATGGTTGACAATAGCAAGATTAGAGTTGTAGTTGGGATGAGTGGAGGCGTTGATTCAAGCGTATCTGCACTTTTACTCAAGGAAGCAGGCTATGATGTTGTGGGTGTCTTCATGAAAAATTGGGATGACACTGATGACGCTGGCGTTTGTACCGCTACTGAAGACTATGAAGATGTAAAAAGAGTAGCTGACAAAATTGGAATTCCTTATTACTCAATTAACTTTGAAAAAGAGTATTGGCAACGGGTTTTTGAATATTTCTTAAGTGAATATAAGAAGGGACGGACTCCAAACCCAGATATTATGTGTAATACTGAGATTAAGTTCAAGTCCTTTCTAGAATTTGCGATGAGTCTTGATGCTGATTATATTGCCATGGGACATTATGCTAAGACCGTTAAAGATAAAAATGGTGTTACTCACATGATGCGACCAAAAGATGGTAATAAGGATCAAACTTACTTCTTAAGTCAATTGAGCCAAGAACAAATTAAGCATGTTATTTTCCCATTAGCAAATTTGACTAAGCCACAAGTGCGTGAAATTGCAGAAAGAGCTGGTTTGGCAACCGCTAAGAAGAAGGATTCTACTGGAATTTGTTTTATTGGGGAAAGAAACTTTAAGAAGTTTTTGAGTGAATTTTTACCAGCAAAGCCAGGGAAAATGGTAACTCCTGATGGCAATGTGGTTGGTAATCATTCAGGCCTTATGTACTATACTATTGGCCAACGTCAAGGCTTAGGGTTAGGTTCAACTAAAGAATCAACAGCACCTTGGTTTGTTGTAGGTAAGGATCTTAAGAAAAATGAACTAATTGTTGAACAAGGTTATGATAGTCCACGTCTTTACGCTACTAGTTTAAAGGCTAGTGGGATGTCATTTTACACCGGTAATCCTGACCATGATGTTGAGTTTGATTGCACGGCTAAGTTTCGCTATCGTCAAGCGGATGTTGCAGTTCATGTAAAGTATCATGCTGCTGACAAGACTTGTGATGTATACTTTGATGAGCCAGCTCGTGCGGTTACTCCAGGGCAAGCATTGGTACTTTATAAGGGTGAAGAATGTCTTGGTGGCGGTAATATTGATGCTGCATACCAAGAAGAAAAGCAATTACAATTAGTCTAAATTCTGAACAGTATATTAGTTATGAAAGATAGCTGATATACTGTTTTTTATTTTGCAAAAATTACAATATTTACTATTGTTTATAAAAAAGTATTACAATAGCATTGTAACCGAATACAAAAGATATCTATAATTTGTGGAGGTTTTATATGGGAGTATCTAGAAATAACTTTAAAAATAAAATGAAGCAAATGGCTGAGCAAAAGCCACGTTTTGGATTTCGTAAGTTTTCTGTAGGCTTAGCTTCAGCTTTGATTGCAACAGTCTTTTACTTTGGTGCAATGCCAAGTTCAGTTAAGGCTGATGTACAAGCAGAGACAGAAACTGATACTAAAACCGTAAGCCAGATTGATCAACAGAATAAAAAAACAAATAATCAAAATAGTAGTAAAACTGCTAATATGTCAAATCAACAAGTAGCATCTATGCATGCTACAACTACTACCCAAAATGAAAATGGGGGGTAGATCAAGCTGCTAGTTCAACTACAAATAGGGATGAAAGTAGTGTAAAGCAAGAAGCAGTTAGTGCTGATAAAACTAAAGGTGAAGCAAAGGATGCTAAATCGATTTCAACAACTGATCAAACTACGGCTGCTAAGAAATTGGAACAAACAAAGTTAAACTCAGTTGCCACTACAAATGGTGTATCTTCAAATGACACGCAAGAACAAAATGGCGTTTACTTTGACAACAACACTTTTGATGGCAAAACTTCAAAACATACACTAAATATTTCCTATTCGGCACAAGCTGGGGATGTAATTTCTGTCCATATTCCATTTAAGGGGATATGGGGTCAACAAGATGGTGATACTCAATTACCACCAACTGTTGCTAGTGTCAATGTTGACAGTAATAATCAAGGTGCGACTATCAAAATAACCATGAATGCGACATCTACTTTTCATGTTAGTTTTCACCTATATGATTTGCAGACTACTAATGTTACTGGCATAGATCCGAGTCTTTATAACATTACTCAAGCAGATGTCGGTCCACACACTTATCAAGTAACCTGGGAAGTAAATGGCAAAGAACAAACGCCGGCTGATTTTGTCTACGATGTTGAACCATCACTTTCCATAAATCCTGTCAAGCGTGTCGGCGGAACTAATGCAGTTAAAATGGGCACTGACCACACTTATTCAGTAGATTTATCCAATCAAATTGGAATTAATAACTACAACCGTGTGCCAAAGGACTTTAATGCTGGATCTGTCATCACTATTCCAGTTGCCTCGAACTTTGAATTAAATAAAGCAGCAACTGATGCCTTAAATACTTTAAATGACGGAACCGAAATTACCCAAGATGGCGTAGGTAAGGATATTATCATCACCATTCCTGAGGGGAAAGGTGTTGACCTTAATCAAACTTCAGTTGCTCCATACTACTTTGTAGGTCACTTTAATGGGGATCAACCTGATCAAGATACAAAGGCTTACACACCAACTGGAGCTGTAATTAGTGCAACGGTAAATTACTCAGATACTTATTCAAAAACAGCTTCAAATGGTACTTTTGTCGATATTTTACTTGGTAAAACAACTGAAGACGAAGTTAAGAAGGCTGCTTCAAAACCAGCTGAGCAACAATCAACTCAAGAAAAAGAACAGATTAAGAGTATTTATGGGGATGTCACTACCACCAGTACTCCTAAGCGTGATAGTCAAGTTCTGATGCTTGATCACGAAAACGATGATTTAATCGGCAGCTTTGGCTATAGCGTCAATAGTTCTGATTCCTTTACTAATGGTAGTGCCCAATTCAGCTTCACTTTTTCAAGCAATCAGCACGTCTATAAGGTAACTACACCTGAATCAGCTGGTATGTTCTTGTCAGGCGTTAAGACTTATCAATACCGGATTGTTAGAGCTGATAATACCGTTCAAACTGGTCAAGTTAACGCTAATGAAGATATCGTCAACACTGATTCTTCACCAATTGTTAGCTTGACTTTTACTCCAGATCAATTATTGACTGGTGCAAATGTCACCGGTGATCAAGTCTTCAAGTTCTACGGCAAGATTACTACAGCCAGTGGTAGTCAAGCAGGTGACAAGCTTGATTCAAGCTTTAGTTTAAACGGAACAGTTGACAATCATAATTACACATCATCTAGTGAATTGCATCAAACTGTTGGTCAGCAAACTTCAACCTTGCAGTTGCAATCAACTGGTACCATGACAGTAGCTCCTGGCGGTCAAATTGGTTACTTATACACTACTTTAGGTAATTCTAGTGTCACTAAGTTAGGGACTGTTTATGAACCAACTATTTACTACGTAATGCCAAAGGGAATTTCTGCTCAAAAACTGAGCGGGCTTTATGTCCAGAACTTCCAAGGTGTTGTGCCAAAGATTTCGGAATTTAAGAATAGCGATGGTTCATACACTGTTAAAGTTGACTACAAAGGCACAGGCTTTACTTATGACTTTGCAAATCAAGAAAAAGACGATGAAGGTCAACCAAAACTTTTAGGCTTTTGGATTCAAGCTTTACCTGATGCTGCAAAGGGTTCCTACGACATTAAAGCCTACATTGACACTACCACGCCAATGGACAAGACGACTAACCCAGCAAGTTCAGATGATGTTAAGAAATTACTTGGTCTTACAAACGATAATCAACTTTATGATTTAGGTAGTTTTACCGCCAAGGTTGGTTTAGGTGATTCAGAAACTGGAGTAACGCTTTCCGCCGGTCCCGACGGTATTTGGCGTCAAAGAGTTCAAGCTACAAATAAGAAGGGTGAAAACCTCCAATTTGCTTACTCTGTCATTAATACTAGTTCAAAAGAATTAAGCAATAATCACATCATCTTGTCTTTGCCAAGTGGTCAAGGCGGTTATGTGGGTTCACAGCACCCTGATAAATATGGTAGAACTATGACCTTTAGATTGACAGGTCCAATTCAATTGCCAGATGATTTAAAGAATGCTGAAGTTAAATATTCAACTCAAGACTTTAACTTTAATGGTAATATGTCTGATATCAGTGATTTGAGTAGTTTTGTTAGTGCAGCTCAAGTAACTGACTGGAACATCATTAAGACCATTGAGATTTATTTACCAACAATTGCTGCTAATAGTCAAAGTGGCCGCATTATCTTAAATGGGCAAGACACAACAGCTGAAGGTGACTTCAACGGAATAGGCTTTTTGGCAAACGGGCTATATTCAGATAGTATGGCTCCGCAAATAGTAACTCAAATCAATAGTAAAGCAAATCCAAATGAACAAATTGCGGCTACTATTCGGATTAACAGATTGGTAAAAGTCCCAGTTAAGTTAGTTAAGGCTGATGGAACTAAGATTGAAATTCCTTCAATGGAAAAAGAATACAATCCAAATGACAGCTCCTTGATTATTAGCCAAGACTACCCTCAAGCAAATATTCCGGCTGACTTAATCACAGCTAATGTTCAACCAGGCTACAGCATTAACGGTCCAGTCTTTACTAATGGTAGTGGCTCTAACTTAAGTTGGGGAGTTACTGTTTCAACTACTGGTGGACAAGAAATTGACTTTTATGTTGAATCAAAGAAGATTACTGTTTCTGGTAAAACTCCAGATGGTCCCAAGACTCCTGACACACCGCTTCCAGATAATCCAAATATGAATTATCCAGAACACGTTGATAAACAAGCACTTTATAAAGAGGTTACTCGGACAATTAATGTTTATAACAAAGACAAGCAATTAGTTGGCAGTAAAACTGAAACACTTAAGTTATATAGAACTGCAACTGTTAACGAAGCAACAGGCAAGGTTGAAGAATATAGCAAATGGCAAATGGTAACCCCAACAACTAGTGGTTGGGACAAGTACCTCTTTGGTCAAGTGCAAAGTGGCGATTTAATTAAAGTTGAAGTCACTGATGAAGACGGTCGTAAGCTTACCA
The DNA here is from genome assembly GCF_007095465.1 of Lactobacillus mulieris. Classification (GTDB taxonomy): domain Bacteria; phylum Bacillota; class Bacilli; order Lactobacillales; family Lactobacillaceae; genus Lactobacillus; species Lactobacillus mulieris. Next base: position 119,579 of record NZ_SDGL01000003.1, on the reverse strand, counting down.
CTGATCCAGTCAGCGGGGAAACAATTCCAGCAACTGAAATGTCAGCTGATAATATTCAAAGTCCAATCATTAAGCAAACTGATTCTGAGGGCAATAGCGTTTATGGCGTGAAGGAAGTTAGTGTTGATGACTTAATTAATACTATCAACCAAAAGCAAACTGCTGGTGATACTGCCGATATCACCGTGAATGAAATTGTTAATGTGAGTGTTGGTCCAGCTCAAGTTACTTTACATGTCTACTGGGTAGATACTCAAACTCCAGATACTAGTAGTGATAGTAAAGATGGTTTTAAGTTAGTTCAAAAGCAAGATGTAACTGATTATCCAGGCACAAAAGCCACATTGGATAAATTACCTGAAAATTATGACTATGCTGACGGACAAGACCAAGTAACTGAGATCACTAATAACGGTCAAGATGTTGTTATTAGATTGAAGCACAAGATTAGTACTAACACTGAGACTAAGACTATTACTAGAACTATCAACATCACTAAGCCTGGTGAAGAAACTAAAACTACTAAGCAATCTGTAACCTTCTCAAAGACCGATTCTACTGATTTAGTAACTAATCAACCTACTGAAGGAAAATGGACCAGAACTAGTGATAGTGATCAGTTCACTGGTTTAACTGAAGATGATCTTAAAGTTGACCATTACACCACTAAGATTAGTAAAAATGGGCAGGCCGATGACTCTGCAACTGCAATTCCAACTGAAACTGTAACAGCTGGTTCTTCAGATGAAACATTTGACGTAACATACGCTCCAATTAAGAAGAGTGAAACTGTCTACTGGGTAGATACTGAAACTAAAGACTCAGCAGGACAAGAAGGATACAAGGTTGTTGCTAGTGAACTAGTCTCAGAACAACTTGAAGGAAGTATTTACCAGTTAACTAAATCAACACCAGAAAACTATGTTTTAGCTGATGGTCAAGCAGATATTAAGAGCGTTACTGTCGATGGTAATAACGTCATTATCAAGTTGAAGCACCGCACAAATAAAGTGCCAGAAACTAGAACTGTTACTAGAGTTGTTTATGTAACTAAACCAAATGCAACTAAGGCAAGTAGGGTAGTAAATACTGCAATTGAATTTACCCGTGATAATGTGGTTGATGCAGTAAATGGTCAAATTGAACATGGTGACTGGGATCCAGATTCTGCGGTAATTAATGGTTATACTCCAACACCACAAGATCATTATAAAGTTGTGATTCACAAGGGCACTCCAGATGGCGAAACTGTTCAAAGTATTGATCAAATTAATAATGCAACTGGTGATACTCCAAGTGACATCTACTATGTAACATATAATCCAATTAATAAGAGTGAGACAGTTTACTGGCTTGATACTGAAACTCAAGACCCAGCAGGTCAAAAGGGATTGAAGGTAGTTCAAAGTGAAGACACTCCAAGTCAAATTGAAGATTCATCTTACACTTTGACTAAGAAAACTCCCGATAACTATGTCTTAGCTGATGGTCAAGCCCCAGTTACTAGTGTTACAGTTGATGGCAACAACGTCTACATCATGTTGAAGCATGGTACTACGCAGGGGACTGAAGAAACAAAGACAGTAAATAGAACTATTTATGAAATTAAGCCTGATGAAACTGAGCCAACTGTAAAATATAACAAGACTCTCACCTTCACTAGAACTCCAACTGTTGATGCGGTCACTCCAACAAAAGTTGTTAACGAAGGCACCTGGGTAGCAAAAGATAACGATACTAGTTGGACGGCAGTTACCCCAGATGAAGTTCCTCACTACAAAGCAGTGATTCACGAAGGTTCCGCTGACGGTAACGTCGTTGACAGTATCGCTGCTAAGACCGATGTTGATGCAGATACTCCAAATGAAACCTACTACGTAACATATGATCCAATTAATAAGAGTGAGGTCGTCTACTGGCTTGATACAGAAACTCAAGACCCAGCAGGTCAAAAGGGATTGAAGGTAGTTCAAAGTGAAGACACTCCAAGTCAAATTGAAGATTCATCTTACACTTTGACTAAGAAAACTCCAACTAACTATGTCTTAGCTGATGATCAAGTAGACATTAAGAGCGTCACAGTCGATGGCAATAACGTCTACATCATGTTGAAGCATGGTACTACGCAGGGGACTAAAGAAACAAAGACTTTAACTAGAATCGTCTATGTAACTAAGCCTGGTGAAAATGAGCCAACTAAGAAATATGACAAAACCATCACCTTTACCAGAACGCCAACTGTAGATGCTGTTGATCATACTAAAGTTATTGATTCAGGTACTTGGACTCTAGAATCAGGTAGTTGGGATGCATTTACTCCAGATAAGGTTGATCATTACACCCCTGTAATTCACAAAGACAGCGCAGATGGTCAAGAAGTTAATAGCATTATAGCTAAGACCAATGTCAATGCAGATACTCCAAACGAAACCTACTACGTAACTTACAATCCAATTGAAAGTTCAGAAACCATCTACTGGGTAGATACTCAAACTCCTGATACAAGTGATAAGGGGTACGGCGGATACAAGGTTATTCAAAGTGAAAATGCTGGTGGTCAAGAAGGTTCAACTTACACAATTAAGAGTAAGACGCCTGAAGATGGCTATATTCCAGTTGGAGAAGTGCCAACAACGGTAGTTCTTGATGGCAACGATGTCATTATCAAGATGAAGCATGGTACAAAGGATGGAGAAAAGGAAACTAAGACAGTAAAAAGAACTGTATACGCAATTAATCCAGGAGAAACTGAACCAACAAAAGTCTTTGAAAAGTCAGTTGAATTCAGTAGAACTCCAACGCTTGATGCAGTAAATGGTGATAAGCTTTCAGATGGTACTTGGACTCCTGAAAAGGGTACTTTAGCTGGATATACCCCAGATGATCAGCCTAACTACACTGCTGTAATTCATAAGGATACCGCTACTGGTCAAGTTGTTGAGAGTATCCCAGAAAATGATGACATAACAATTAATTCAGCAAATGAAGTCTACTACGTAACTTACACTGTAAATGCTCATAGCTTGACAGTTACAGTTCACGACAACGATATCGACACTGATTTGGATGACTATGGCTTCAAAGGCGAGGGTGATCCAAACACCGATACTGGATACGATTGGAACAAAGTAAAGCAAATCTTGCAAAATAAGGGTTACAAGATTGTAGATGATCAAACAATTCCAACCACTTATGGAACAAGCGATGCAACTTACACCATCCATGTAGAACATGAAGTAGTACCGGTTGGACCAGATAATCCTGAAAAGCCTGGCACTACAATTAATCCAAATGATCCAGAAGGACCAAAGTGGCCAAGCGAAGACCAATACAAGAAGGCCTACACCTTCACGCTTCACTTCTTAGATAAAGATGGAAAAGTCTTACATGCTTCAATTACCAAGAGTGTCGACTGGACAAGAACCGTTTATGTAGATAAGACTAATGGTCAAATCGTTAAGGATCCAAGAACCACTGACTGGAAAGCTTCATCAGAAAACTATGATGCAATCGATATTCCACAAATTGATGGCTATGTAGCAAATTCAACTACCAAGAAGGGGCTCAAAGTTGAAAATGACAAAGTAACTGCAGCCGCAAATGAACAAGCAAATAGTGAAGATGATTTAGTCTACACAGTTGTTCAACATAGCTTGACAGTTACAGTTCACGACAACGATACCGACACTGATTTGACTTACTATGGCTTTAGTGGCAAAGGTGATCCAAACACTGATACTGGATATGATTGGAACAAAGTAAAGAAAAACTTACAAAATAAGGGTTATAAGATTGTAAATGATCAAACAATCCCAACCACTTATGGAACAAGCGATGCAACTTATACCATTAATGTTCAACACGGTACCAAAGCTGGTGATACAGAAACTAAGACAGTAACAAGAACTGTTAATATTACAAAGCCTGGTGAAAAGACTGTAAGTACAACAGAGAAAGTAACCTTTAATAAGACAGATTCAATCGACCTTGTTACTGGCAAGACAGTTAAGGAAGGTACTTGGACTTCTGATAAGAAGGGCTTTGATGCAACAAATGTTGAACTACTTGACGGCTTCAAGCTTAAGATTACTGAAACAGTCGATGGTCAAACTCACGATGTAACAAGCATCCCTGCTGAAGAAGTAACTGAAAACAGCCAAGATGAAATTTTTGACATAATTTACCTTCCAACAGGTAAGTCTCTAGAACCACTCGTTTCAAGAGAAGTAACTAGAACCGTTACTATCACTAAGCCTGGTGAAAAGCCAAGCACTAAGACTCAAACTGTTACATTCAGCGGCAGTCAAAACCCTGACGGCACCATCACTTGGGATAACGATCCTAAAGTTGAAAATAAGTTCAACGCTATATCAGTTGACTCAGTCGACGGCTACAAGGCTGTGATCAAGAATTCTGACGGCAAGGTTGTTCAATCAATTGACGATGAAAACTTAAACCCAGCAACTGCAAAGGACGAGCACTTCACCGTAACTTATGAAAAGATTGCAACTCCTGCTCCAGAACCAAGTCCAGCCCCAACACCAGAACCAACTCCTACATCAAATCCAAAGCCTGCAGCAAACACACATCCTGAAAATGTTAAGCCTGAAATTCACCCAAGTCTAACTAAAACTAATGTGGTTAAAGGAAACTTCAAATCTGCTAAGTCTGCAGCAAGAAGAATTAACAAGTTAAATTCAGCTACTAAGGCAGAAAAATTACCTCAAACAGGTGAAAGCAAGACAAATGCAAGCTTACTTGGATTACTTGGTTTAGGTATGAGTATGGCTTTAGGATTAGTTAGCCGTAAGAAAAAAGAAGATAAGTAAAATTTATCTTTAAAGTTTAAAATAAAAAATCTCGTTTAAGTATTTAAACTCAAATTTCAAATTTGAATTTCTCACTTAGCGAGATTTTTTTCTTTATTAATAGATTTTCTTAGCGATATTGAATGCGGACCATGCTTTTGGCCAGCCAACATAAAAGGCAAGATGGGTAATTAAGGTACTTATTTCAGCTTGGCTAATACCATTTTCTTTTGCTTTTTGCATATGATATGGTAACTGTTCAAAAGCTCCCATGCTAATTAAAGCAGTCACTGTGGCAAAGCTTCGATCACGTTGGCTTAATTTTTCATCAGACCAAACCTCACCAAATAAAACATCATCATTCAAATGTGCAAATTCAGGAGCGAAATCTCCTAATTGATCTCTTCCAGCAGTTTGTTTAACCATTTGTTTACCTCCTAGTCTAAATTATCATATTCATTTTTAGATAAGGGTTCATACCATTCAGTAGGTCCTTGTGTAATTGCTAAATGACTAAAGCTTGAATTCTTAGCCGCACCGTGCCAATGTTTAATCCCTTGTTTTACAACAACTACATCTCCAGGCAATAACTTCTGTGGCTTTTTACCCCATTCTTGATACCAACCTTCACCACTTGTAGCTAATAAAATTTGGAAACCATCAGTATGTGCATGCCAATGGTTGCGACATCCAGGTTCAAAGGTTACATTGGCTACAGAAAATGGAATATTATCTTGGGGACTAATAAGGCCATTTAAAAAGCTTTTACCATCAAAGTATTGCGCATAATCGACATTTTCTTGTCCAATTCCAAAAATATTTTTATCGTTTTTCATGATAATCTCCCTTCTTGCATCTATTTATTCATATTTTAATTACGGCTTTTTTTAATGTAAAATACTTATAGTAAATGAATATTAATGCTTAAAAGGTATAATGATGGACACAAGAGTATTAAGATATTTTTTAACAGTTGCACAAACTGGTAATATTACAGAAGCGGCTAAAAAGTTGCATATCACGCAACCAACTCTTAGTCGGCAATTACAAAAATTAGAAGAAGATTTGGGTCAGGAGTTATTAGATCGTACTCAAAAAGGACATTTTGGTCTAACTAATGCTGGGATAATCTTAGCTAGAAAATCAGAAAATTTACTTCAGATTTGGGATGATATTTCTGAAGAAGTTAAAAATAGTGGGCCGGACATCTCTGGTAAATTAAAGATTGGTTTAGTTGAAAGTCAGTGTTCGATTATAGTTGAGAGGGCCCTTAAACAGCTACAAATTTTGTATCCCAAACTGCAATTTGAATTATATAGTGCATATAGCGATGATTTAAAAAATGCGCTTGATATGATGCAAATAGATTGTGCTATTTTACTTGAACCGGTTGAAAGCACTAAATATTTTCAAAAGCAGTTACCCATTTATGAGCAATGGGGACTTATTGTTGGAAAAAAACATCCTTGGTCTAAGAAAAGACTAATCTCTGTTTCTGAATTAAAAGACACCAATTTGATTATTCCTAAGCGTTCAATTATAAATCAAGATTTAGAGGCAAGTTTGGGAATAAAAATGAATTTAGAAAATATCAAAGGCTTTGTTAATTTATCTTCCAACATTAGCTGGCTTTTGGAAACGGGGGAATATGCTACACTAGGAATTGATGGTGTTTTATCAGTTAGACCAAATCCCAATTTGGTGTTTGTTCCACTTAATATTGAAAAAAATAGTGGACATGTATTAGTATGGCGAAAAAATAGTCAGACTTCTGCTGCAATGCAAGCTTTTTTTGATATGCTAGAAGAAAAGATAAAACAAATTTAATACAATTTAGGTGATAAAATGCAAATTTATTTCGTAAGACATGGAAAGACAGAATGGAATTTGGCTTCCAAGTTTCAAGGTGGACATGGAGATTCACCACTTTTGCCTGAAAGCTATGAAGATATAAAAAAGTTAGGTAACTATTTAAAGGGTACTAAGTTTAGAGGTATTTATGCTAGTCCTTTGAAAAGAGCATTTGATACTGCTCAAGGCGTTCAACAATCAATGGGGATAAGTTTACCTGTTCGCGTAGAAGAACGTTTACGTGAGTTTAATTTGGGCAATCTAGAAGGGATGAAGTTTGAAGAAGCGGAAAAGAAATATCCCAAAGAAATTGATAATTTCTGGAATCATGCCGATTTATATGATCCTTCAGCAATTCATGGCGAAACTTATCCAGAAGTAATTGCACGTGGAAAAGATTTTGCTCAAGAAATGGCTAAGTTATATCCAAATAAAAATGACAAAATTCTTGCTGTAAGTCACGGGGGAGCTCTCTGTGCAATAATGGGTGGATTACTCGGATACCCATTGTCTGAAATTAGAAAGCATGGTGGTTTGAGTAATACCAGTTTGACAATTTTGGAAACAGATGATGAAGGTAAAACCTTTAAAAAAGTCGTTTGGAATGAAACTGATTATCTAGGAAGAAAATTAGGAGCAACAGATTCACTATAATGAGTAAAAAAACAGTCCAACTCTATCAACAAGGTAAAATTCAAACTGCAATTCAAGAATTAATCAAAGATATTGATTCTGATCCTAAGAATGCAAATAATTATTTGGAACTTTCAACTTATTTATTAGAGCAAGGGGCAATTGATCAAGCCAAAAAGTTATTAGTTCAAGCTAAAGGACTAGTAGCTGAACCGCAAACAATGGATTACAATTTGGCTATTTGTTATTACATGGAAGGCGACTTTGACCGTGCTTTAGCCTTGCTTGATACAATTCCTAATAATGATGAAACCTATTATCAAAAGGCCTTAGTTTTTCATAAATTAGGCAATCCACAAAAAGCCTTGGCTTTTGCAATGAGCGTATCTAAGGTTGACAATGATTTATTGGAATTGTTAGGTGATATTTGGCTGTCTTTGGGTGATTTTGCTAAAGCTAGGGAAAATTATTTGAAAATTTCTAAAGATGCTAGATCTGGAAAATTAAACTTTTTAATTGGTGTAACTTTATTTGGAAGTAGTCGCCAAGAAGCAGAGCAATATTTTAATTTAGCTAAGCAACTTGATCCAGATTATTATCAAAGTGCAAAAAAACAATATGATAGCCTTTTAAAGGTGATTAAACAAGGAAAAGAAAAGTAATGGTAGAATTTACTGGACGCTTGTCAGGCATAATTTTTGAAAATAATGAAGATATGTTCAAAATTCTCGACGTTGAAATTGTCGGTGAACTTGCGGGTTATGATCAGGATGATATTCGAGTAACTGGGAGTTTTGGAGATGTTACGATTAATTCTGAATATCAGTTTTCAGGGGAATTAGTTGTACATAAAAAGTTTGGCTTACAATTTAAGGCTGAAAGTTATCATCAAGTTATGCCTCATGAAGAAGGCAGTCTAACTAAATACTTGAGTGGAGATAAATTCCCAGGAATAGGACGAAAAACAGCTCAGTCAATTATTGATCAATTAGGTCTTAATGCATTGCAAGTTTTAAAAGAAAATCCTAATAAATTAGACCAACTTTCGTTAACCCAGAAACAAAAAGATAGTTTGTTATCTGGACTTAATTCAATGGATTCTTATGCAGAAATTAGTTTGAAATTGAGCCAATATGGTCTTAGAAAGAATGTAATTAATAGAATTTATAATTTATATCATGGGGACAGTATTAAAAGGCTAGAAAAGGATCCATACGCAATAATTAACGAGGTTTCAGGATATGGTTTTAAGCAAGCAGATTATATAGGAGAGCAACTAGGCATTCCTTTTAATGATTCTCGAAGAATTAGTGGGGGAATATATCAAGTGTTGCTTAATAAGTTGCAGGAACAGGGGAATACTTTTGTTGAACTAAAGTTTTTGTTAACTGAAGTTAGTGAATTAACTGATATTCCCCAATTTGATTCAATTGCAGAAGCAGTAAATGATTTACAAAGAGCTGGAAAAGTTGTTGTTAAAGATGATGTAATTAGTTTGCAAAATATTTTTGAAACAGAGCAAGTTATTGCTCAAAATTTGGCACGACTTAATGAAAATAAGTGTGAAAACTTCGCAGATGAAAAAATTGCTCAGGTTATTGATGAATGTGAAAAGCATTTGAAAATCAAGTATGATGATACGCAAAAGTCTGCTATAAAGAATGCTCTTAATCATCCTTTATCTTTACTAACAGGTGGACCAGGTACTGGAAAGACGACCATTATTAATGGAATTTTATATTGCTTGAGACGATTGGAAGAAATTCCAGCAGCTAGTTTGTATAGTGAAGACCCACCATTTATTTTGGCAGCACCAACAGGAAGAGCAGCTAAAAGAATGAGTGAAACAACCGGTGTTGAAGCCAAGACAATTCATCGATTATTAGGACTAGGCATTAACAATAGTAATAATGATGATGAAATTGAGTTAAATCAAATTAATGGAGAAATATTAATTATTGATGAAATGTCAATGGTTGATATGTTTTTGTTTAAGCAACTGCTTTCAAGTATTGTGGGAACTAAACGAGTAGTCTTTGTTGGAGATAAAGATCAACTACCTTCAGTTGGACCGGGGAATGTTTTTGGAGATATGATAACGGCAGCTGCCTTTCCTGTTACCAAACTAACCACGATTCACCGTCAAGGGGATGATTCATCAATTATTACTCTGGCTCATAGTATTAATGAAGACCAAAATACAAACTTGCTTTTTCAGAAAACCAAAAACTATTCATTTATCCCTTGTCCACCTGCTCAAGTAGGTCAGGCAATTGAGCAAATTGTAAATTATGCTGTTAAGAAAGGATTTGCTAGGGATGATATTCAAGTCCTTAGTGCTATGTATCATGGTACTAGTGGTATTACCAATTTAAATAACTTATTGCAAAAAATCTTAAATCCTAAAGAGGAAAATAGTAAATTTGTTGAAAGTCATGATGAAAAGTTCATGATAGGTGACCGGGTTTTACAATTACAAAATAATCCTGAAAAAGATATTTATAATGGACAAATTGGTAAAGTCATTGGAATTAATGAGAACAAGAGCGATGAGTTGTTGGTATGTAATTTTGATGACCGGGAAGTAAAGTTTTCACGTAAAGATTTACTTGATTTAACAAGAGCATATGCAATTACTATTCATAAATCGCAAGGTTCAGAATTTCCACTTGTTATTTTAGTTTTAACCATGCAAAATTTTGTGATGTTAAGACGGAATCTTTTGTATACTGCAGTTACTAGAGCAGCTAAAAACTTGGTTTTAGTAGGTGAGCAAAAGGCTTTTTTAATGGCAACTAATACACCAGGCAATAATCGAAAAACTGGTCTTGCGAAGAAGATTGTTAGTTTAATGCCACAGCTTGAGCAAGAAGAAGACCAACAAGAAGATAATGCAAGTAATATTGAAAAGGCAGAAGATGAAGGACCAAAGATTTTAACTAAAGAGGCAATTTATTCAGGTAAAATTGATCCAATGATTGGAATGCAAGGAATTAAGTTAGAAAAGTTGAATTAACGTATCTTTATTTTTACTAAATTTAAAATTATTGAATAAAACAAAAAATCAACTAGTTTTTAAACTGGTTGATTTTTTAATTTACTATTGATAATTTTTGAGCTAAATTATTTTTTCTCGATAATCATTGGTAAAATGAGCGGTCTACGCTCAGTCCGTGCGTACAAGAAATCTTGCAAGTTGGCGATTATTGCCTTTCGAATATCATTTTCAGAAGGGCGTGGCTTTTTGGCCATTTGGGTGCGTAATACATGATAGACATTTTTCTGAGCTTGAGAAATTAAGTCTTGTGATTCACGCATATAAACAAAACCGCGACTCAAAATATCAGGTCCTGCGAGGACGCGTTGATGTTTATAGTCAACAGTTGCAACTGCGACCACTAAACCTTCTTCAGATAAAATTTGCCGATCACGTACAACTACATTTCCAACATCTGCAGTACCTGAGGTATCTACAAAAACATCACCTGCGGGAATGTGACCAGCAATTCTTGAACCTTCAGGGCTAAATGCTACAACTTCACCATTACTTAGAACAAAAGTATTTTCTTTTGGAACTCCAGCATCTTGAGCAAGATGTGTATGAATAACCTGCATTCTATATTCACCATGAACTGGAATCATATATTTAGGTTTAGCCAGACGGACCATCATTTTTAATTCTTCTTGTCCACCATGGCCAGAAGTATGAACATTATTTACTTTACCGTGAATAACATTTGCACCTGCTTCCATTAATTTATTAATTAAATGGTTAACAGACAAAGTATTACCAGGAATTGGATTTGATGAAAAAATAACCGTATCACCAGGTTGAATGCTAATTTGACGGTGAGTACCATCAGCAATTCTTGAAAGGGCAGCTAATGGTTCCCCCTGTGATCCAGTACATAAAATCATAGCTTCATTAGGTTTCAAGCGGTTAATTTCATTAGCATCAACAATCAAATCTTTAGGAACATTTAAGTAACCTAAGTCAATACCGTTTTGAATACCATTTTCCATACTTCGACCAAAAATTGCGATTTTTCGTCCGGTTTCGATTGCAGCTTCAACGGCAGTTGAAACCCGATAAAGGTTAGATGCAAATGTCGCAAAAATAATACGACCATCGATACCTTTTATGATATTATTTAGTGATTTTGCGACAAATCGTTCTGATTTAGTAAATGCTGACACTTCAGCATTTGTTGAATCAGATAGTAGTGCTAGTACACCTTCATCACCCAATTTTGCCATTCTTTGGAAATCTGGTGCGGGTTGATTCATTACAGGTGTCAAATCAAATTTGAAGTCACCTGTAAAAATCACAGCACCAAGTGGCGTGTGAACTGCGATTCCCAATGTGTCAGGAATTGAGTGGGTAGTTCTGAAGAATGTAACGGATAACTTATCAAAAGTTAAAACTGTATCTTCATGTTCTTCATGAAGTTCAGTGGTTTTTAATATTCCATGTTCATCTAATTTACCTTTGATTAAAGCTAATGCAAAAGGTGTTGCATAGACTGGAACTTCTGGAATCTTTTCAAGTAGGAATGGAATCCCACCAATATGATCTTCGTGACCATGGCTGACAACCAAGGCCTTGATTTTTTTACGATTCTTAATTAGGTATGAATAATCACTAATTACATAGTTAATACCTAATAAATCATCTTCGGGGAACTTAATACCACAATCCATGATGATAATTTCATCTTGATACTGAACGCAGTACATATTTTTACCGATTTCGCCTAAACCCCCAATGGCAAAAACAGCTACTTCATTTTTTTTAATTCTAACCATTGATTACTTATCAGTATCAAAAGTGGTCAACTTAAAATCAGCATGTTCTTTTTCGTATGCTAATGAGTTGCCAGTTAATTCTTGGATGAGTTCGACATTGTAGGGGGTATTATCTTCAACCATCATCCGAGCTTGGCCAATACTGTCAGCTTCAAGAAAGAGAGTTTTAGTAGTTTCTCTTCTTGGGTTAACAATCTTGTTGTCTTGGTATAAAACTTTATAGATCATAAATCTATCTCCTTATTTAGTTGTTAAAACGATCTCAAGATGAATATTCTTCAAAAATATTCAATAGTTAATAAAATTTTACCATAAGTTTTGCTTTAAGTGTAGCTATGACATAGAAAAAGAGACTAGTCCAACTAGTCTCCTTGTATCATCTCTTGTCTTAATAAAAAATAGTAATTTAAGAAATTACTAATGTATCATCCTTTAAAGCAAATGGATCTTTTTTGTTAATTCTGTCATAGAAAAGGTGTCCGTTTAAGTGATCAATTTCGTGTGATGCAACAATTGCAGGATATCCAGTCAACCGAATTGTCTTCTCTTCTCCATCTACTGTAAAGTATTTAATTGTTAATTTATTAGGACGTGGAACATAGCCATCAATTACCTTATCAACGCTTAAACAGCCTTCACCTTCGCTCAAGCAAACTTGACGAACTGATTCAGAAATAATTTTTGGATTTACAAAAGTTTCTTTAAAAATTATTTCACCTTTATCATTTGGTACTAGTAGAGAAGCCATTTGTACTCCTTCACCAACTTGAGGTGCAGCCAATCCTACGCCAGCTCTTAATTGATGTTTTTCTGCAATTTTGGGATCTTGTGAGTTGATTAAGTATTCCATCATGTCATCCGCTAATTTTTGATAGTGGTCTGAAAGTGGGAAAGTAAGTTGGTCTGCAACTCTTCTTAAAACGGGGTCGCCATCTCTGACGATATCTTTCATAAGAATCATATATATTGCTCCTTAAATCATTATTTACTTATATATTTGTACCACATTTATTCAAATTCTGCTCGTAATACTTTTAAAAGTATTGCTAAACATTGACCCCTTCGCATTTAAGTGGTAAAATCTAGCAACGTAACTAAAATATGTAGACACTTCGAAAAGAGCGTGAATTATGATTTGCGTGTTCATACTGTGACCGCGTCACAGTTTTTTTATTGAAGCTGGGAGGAATACCTTTGTCAGAACAAAGAAGAGAAGATATTAGAAATATTGCGATTATCGCTCACGTTGACCACGGTAAAACCACTTTGGTTAACCAATTATTGAAGCAATCAGATACTTTGCCAGAACACATTAACCTTGAAGATCGTGCAATGGACTCAAACGATATTGAACGTGAACGTGGTATTACTATTCTTTCAAAGAATACAGCAGTTAAATACCATGATACTACTATTAATATCTTAGATACGCCAGGTCACGCTGACTTCGGTGGTGAAGTAGAACGTATTATGCACATGGTTGATGGTGCACTTTTATTGGTTGATGCATATGAAGGTACTATGCCACAAACTCGTTTTGTGCTTAAAAAGGCTTTAGAAGCTGGAGTTAAGCCAATTGTTGTTATTAACAAAATTGACCGTCCAGGTGCTCGACCAGCTGAAGTTTTAGATGAAGTTCTTGAATTATTTATTGAACTTGGTGCAAATGATGAACAACTTGATTTCCCAGTTGTCTACGCAAGTGCATTAAATGGTACTTCAAGTTATGATGAAGACTTGAGTACTCAAAAAGAAACCATGGATCCTATTTTTGAAACTATTATCAAAAATATTCCTGCTCCTGTTGAAAACAGTGATCAACCACTTCAATTCCAAATTACCATGCTTGATTGGGATGACTATGTAGGTCGTATTGGAGTAGGTCGTGTATACCGTGGTAAGATTAAAGTCGGTGACCAAGTTACTGTTATGAAAATTGACGGTACAACTCAAAACTTCCGTGTTACTAAATTATTTGGTTTCTTTGGTTTGAAGCGTAATGAAATTAAAGAAGCAAAAGCAGGAGATATCATTGCTATTTCAGGTATTAATGACATCTTTGTTGGTGAAACTATTGCTTCAGCTGAAAAGCCAGAAGCATTGCCACCACTTCACATTGATCCACCAACACTTCAAATGGATTTTGTTGCTAATGACTCACCATTTGCAGGTCGTGAAGGTGATCAAGTAACTCCAAAGAAGTTGGAAGATCGCTTAATGAAGCAAACTCGTACTGATGTTTCATTAAAAGTTGAACCTACTGACCAAATTAATTCATGGACTGTTTCTGGTCGTGGTGAATTACACCTTTCAATCTTAGTTGAAGAATTGCGCCGTGAAGGATTTGAAATGCAACTTTCTCGTCCTAAGGTTATTTACCGTGAAATTGATGGCCAAATGTGTGAACCATTTGAAGCAGTTCAAGTGGATACACCAGATGAATATGTTGGTTCAGTTATTGATTCTCTTTCACAAAGAAAAGGTGAAATGAAGAATATGGAATCAACTGGAAATGGTCAAACTAGACTTGAATTCTTAGTTCCATCACGTGGTTTGATTGGTTACAACAATGAATTTATGTCACAAACTGCTGGTTATGGTATTTTGAACCATACTTTTGAGGCATATAAGCCAGTTGTTAAGAATTGGGAACCTGGTAGAAGAAATGGTGCTTTGGTATCAATTAACCAAGGCCAATCAACTACTTATTCACTTCAATCAGTAGAACAACGTGGTATTTTGTTCATTGGTGCTGGTGTTGAAGTTTATGAAGGTATGATTGTTGGTCAATCTTCTCGTGAACGTGATATTGCAGTTAATGTTACAAAGGGTAAGAACTTAACTAACACTCGTGCAGCAGGTAAAGACCACTCAGCTTCTATTAAAACTCCTAAGACTTTGACTTTAGAAGAAGCAATTGAATTCTTGAATGATGACGAATATTGTGAAGTAACTCCACAAAGTATTCGTTTACGTAAGAAGATTTTGAATACTAACGAACGTCAAAAATTTGACAAGAAGAAAAATCGTCAAAATTAATTGCTAATTAATCATAAAAAGCTGTTACTTCAATAGAAGTAGCAGCTTTTTTTGGTTTATAATGAATAATAAGATTAAATTACTTTATTAAGAGGAGGACGGCGAAGGTGCGTCCAGATAAGCAAAAATTTTTATATTTAGATTATAAAATACTACTTCCTTATTTATTTTTATGTGTAGTAGGGATTGTAATGGTTTATTCAGCTAGTTCAGATATTTTACTAGTTAATGGATTTAGTCCGACAGTTTATGGGGTTAAACAATTTATTTACTTTATAGTTGCCGTAATATTTTTAGGCTACCCAGCTTTTAATACTAAAATGAAAAAGATTCGAAGTTGGGGATTTATTATGACCTATTTAGGTTTCTCCGTATTCTTGTTACTTATTTTGTTAGCAATGAAAATAATTGGTGGAGCTAGATTCGCTGTTAATGGTGCTGTTGGTTGGATAAATTTGGGATTTGTAAGTATTCAGCCATTAGAAATTGCTAAGTTAGCTCTTATTTTATATTTGGCAAAAATTTTAGATAAAAGGGCTAATCGCTTAGTAGCGGGTAATATTTGGCATTCATTATCTAATCCAACAATTATTGCATTTGCTATTATGGCTTTAGTTATTGTTGAACCAGACTTCGGTGGAACCGCAATCTTGTTTATGATTGTAATGGTTTTATATGCGGTTTCTGGAATTAGAGCAGGTCTTGTTTTAACATGGATGTTTATCTTATTAGGGTTAGTTATTGGCTTTGTATCTTTAATCATTATTTGGAATCCTAAGTTCTTACAAAACTCTTATCAATTCCAGCGTTTATTAGCATTTGCTCACCCATTCCAACTAGAAAAAACAAGTGGAGCGCAATTGGTAAATTCATATTATGCAATTCATAACGGTGGTTTATTTGGAGTTGGATTAGGTAATAGTATGCAAAAGCGTGGCTACTTACCAGAACCATATACTGACTTTATTATGTCCATTATTAGTGAAGAATTAGGTTCAATTGGTGCCTGTCTAATTTTAGGATTACTATTTTATTTAATGTGGCGGATTATGGAAGTTGGAGTTCATGCTCAAAGTCAATTTAATGCTTTGGTTTGTTTTGGAGTGACAACTATTATCTTTACAGAAACTTTATTTAATATTGGTGCAGTCATTGGTTTATTACCGATTACTGGAGTAACCTTACCTTTTATTAGTTATGGTGGTTCCTCAATGTTTGTTTTAACGGCTGGAGTCGGATTAGTTTTGAATATTTCCGCTGAAGAAAAGAGGACTATTATGATGGAACGGAGCGTACAATGAGTTATAATCAGGATTTAAAAAATACCAATATACCGGCACGAGTTGCGATAATCGTTTTTTTAAATCAAGCTCAAGATCAGTTTAAATTAAGACAATTTGGTGACATAGTTTATTTTTCAAAAAGAAAAAAATATTGTTTGATTTATGTAAATCAAACTGGAGCGAGAGAATTAACAATAAAATTAAATAAATTGCACTTTGTCAAAAAAGCTGAAATTTCACCAACAAGTGAATTGAATTTCAGTCGGGAACATGAAGAAGGGCAAATTAATAAACTAGCAACGGAAGCAGAACAAATTTTAGAAGAAAATGAGGAATATAAGCAGTGAGAATAATTGCTGGTAAATATGCTAAAAGAAATTTGTTTACATTAAAAAGTAATAAAACAAGACCAACTAGTGATAAGGTTAAAGAATCACTTTTTAATAGCTTAGGTCAATTCTTTAATGGTGGAGCTGTCTTAGATTTATACGGTGGCAGTGGGGCCTTAGCTATTGAAGCGGTATCTAGAGGCTTTGATCATGCAGTAATTACCGATATAAATTACGCGGCGGTTCAAATAATAAAAAAGAATGTGGCTTTAACTCATGAAGAAGGAAAATTTGAAGTATTTAAAATGAGTGATAAAGTAGCCTTAAGATTCTTGAATGAACATGATTATCATTTTGATATAGTTTTTTTAGATCCACCATATGCCAAACAAAAAATTACTAAAATTATGGCGGAAATAGATAAGCTGAATTTACTGAATTCTAAAGCAATTTTGGTCTGTGAAACTGATGATGATACTCAATTAGAAGACGTAAACGGCTTTACTTTAGTTAAGGAACATCATCTAGGTAAAACGATTGTTAGAATATATCAAAGGGATAATTAAGATGGTAAAAGCAATTTTTCCAGGAAGTTTTGATCCGATAACTAATGGCCATTTAGAAACTATTAAAAAAGCAAGTCAGTCTTTTGATGAAGTTGTTGTAGTAATAATGACCAATACGAGTAAAAAATATTTGTTTTCTGCGAAAGAGCGAGCAGAATTAGTTGAAGAAGCAATTGCTGATTTGAAATTAGCTAATGTTTCTGTTCTTACTAGACCTGCTGCTTTAACAGTTGATGTGGCTAAAGAATTACAAACTAATATTATTATTCGTGGATTGAGAAATAGTGCAGATTTCCTTTATGAGCAACAAATTAATGCAATGAACAAAAAACTTAATCCAGCTATTGAAACAGTTTATTTCATGACTAGTAGTGACAATAGTTTTGTTGCTTCAAGTATGATTAAGGAAATAGCTAAATTTGGTGGAGATGTTTCACAGTTTTTGCCAGTAAAAGCAGCACTAGCTTTAAAGAGGGTATTAGCATCACATGAAAAATAAAAAGAAATTAAATATTGTTGTTGCAACTTTATTGCTTCTCGTTTTAGTTTATTTGGGCCTTTCTTGGCCAACTAATTATTATATTGAAGCACCAGGGGATGCAAACAGTGTAAGTCAATTTGTATCTTCAAAGGGCAAAACTGCTAGCAAAAATTTACTTATGGTAACAGTTAGCGAGCGGCAAGCGAGCCTTGGTGATTATTTATGGAGTTATACCAATCCTTTTGAAACACGAATTTCTCAAAAAGACTTATTAGGTAATCAAAATACTAATCAATATATGCAACTACAAGAGTGGTATATGGAAACTAGTCAAAATAATGCAATTTATTATGCTGCTAAAGTTGCTGGGAAAACACCAAAGAAGGAATTTTTAGGTGTTTATGTAATGGGATTAGCAACCAATTCAAAATTTAAAGGTAAATTGGAAATTGGTGATATTATTACTGCAGTAGATGGTCAACATTTTAAATCGACCAAATCATTGATGGATTATATTCAAAAACAAAAAATAAGTCAGAAAATCACTATTACAGTTCAAAGGAATAATAAGTCAATCAATTATACAGGCAAAACTATTCCTTTAGCTACAGATAAATCGAAAGCGGCTATTGGAATTCAATTGGTTGAGCGAAGTCAAGTTATTACTGAACCTCAAATTAAAATTAATGCTGGATCTATCGGTGGCCCTTCTGCTGGGTTAATGTTTTCATTGGCTTCCTATCAGTTATTTACAGGTCATGATTTAACACATGGGGTTAAGATTGCTGGGACAGGCACGATTGATGATGATGGTAATGTAGGGATGATAGGTGGAGTTGATAAGAAAGTAGTGGCTGCTGATAAAGCTGGGGCTAAAGTGTTTTTTGCTCCTAGTCAACAATTACCAGGATATAAGAAAGATGAAACTAATTATGCCGTTGCAGTAAAAACTGCCAAACAAATTCATTCAAAAATGAAAATTGTTCCAGTTACAACTTTTAATGATGCGCTTAATTATTTGAAAAAGATTCAAAAATAAAAAAAGTCTAGGAAAAAACCTAGACCTTTTTTTGTATTTAATTTCAGAAAAGAAATTTTAATGATTTTGAGGTTAAATAATGATTTTTGAAGAATTTAAAGATTGGATAATTAAGTATAAGGTGTGGGTAATAGTAAGCTTACTAGGAATTGGTATATTAATATTTTGGAAATTTAACAGCAATTCACAAGATGAACTAGTTTCAATAAATTCAACATCTGCCACTTCAGCTAGCCAAAGTAATTCACTATCGTCTTCAGCTGTTTCAAATGTTTCAGCTTCTAAAAATGATAAAGTTACATGTGATATTTCTGGAGCAGTTAAAAATAGTGGTATTTATGCCTTGAAAGCAGGGGCTAGAGTCGCAGATTTGATCCGAGCAGCTGGTGGAGAAACTGCTGAAGCAGATTTGAGTTCTGTTAATAGGGCAATACTTTTAAAAGATCAAGATAAGGTTTATATACCTGTTAAAGGAGAAAATTCACCTCTTGATACAACTGCAAGTCAGCCTTCGTCAACAACAAGTAATAATGGTGGAGAGAAAATTCATTTAAATTCAGCAACTATAGCAGATTTGCAAAAATTAAATGGAGTTGGGCAGAAAAAAGCAGAACAAATCATTGCGTATCGTGAACAAAATGGGCCCTTTAAGAGTGTTGATGACTTAACAAAAGTTTCGGGAATAGGAGAAAAAACACTTGCAGGCTTTAAAGATCAACTTGAGTTATAGTAAAAGACCAGGTTTTTATTTACTAGTTGCTTTTCTTTTAATTAGTTTTAGTTTTCTATTTTTGGAGGCAAAAAATTATTGGCAAGTTGGTGTTGCGATTGCTTTTTGCCTATTTTTTGCTCTGTTATTAATAAAGAAATTTAAAAAGGCTAAACTTATTTTAGCAATTGGCATGTTTTTATTTGGGCTACGTTTATATCAAAGTCTGCAGCTTTATTCATATCAGGGGCAAGTTATTACAATTTATCCAGATCAGATGAAAGTCAATAAAGATTACATCTCAGGAATTGGTCATTTTAAATCTGGTAGAATTTTACTTAGCTTTAAGTCATCATCTTTTATCGAAGCTGCATTAAGGCAAGGTCATAAAGTTCAATTGATTGATATAAAATATGAGATTGGGGAAATTGAGCAAGCTCACAATTTTGGAGAAATAAATTATCGTCATTATTATGTTAGTCAAGGAATTAAAGAGAAAATCCATATTCAAAACTATCAAATCAGGAACACAAACTATAATTTTATGGATTTTTATCATTACTTACGATTTAAACTGGAAAAGTATTTTGCTAGCTTTCCAAGATTACTTGGCTTTTTCGTAAGTGAATTGGTTTTAGGAGAAAATAATAGCGATGATAACCAGCGCATACTAGATAATTATCGAAATTTAGGAGTAATCCATCTTTTAAGTATTTCCGGGCTACATGTTGGAATTTATACTTTTCTTATTTCTACTGTTTGTTATTACTTAAAAGTAACAGAAGATGAAAGTTTTACTATTATTTGCTTTTGTTTGTTATTAGGAATTTTACTTTGTGCGGGACAAGCGGGTTTTGTAAGAAGCTGTTTGACTTATTTTTTAGGTGGCTTACTGAAAAAAAAGGCTTTTCATATCAGTAATTCTGATTTATTAGGATTAACGGCAATTGTTCATTTGGTAATTACTCCAAGATTATTTATGAACATTGGAGCTATTCTAAGTTATGTATTGGTATTAGGGCTTAAAATTGTTAAAAGTGATAATAGTTTTAAACAAGGTGTGTTATTAAATTTAATATTAACACCTCTTCTTTTGTTTAATTTTTATCAGGTAAATGTACTTACAGTGGTTTTTAATATCTTGATTGTCCCGTATTTTAACTTTGTTGTAATGCCATTAACTTTTATTAATATTTTTTTATTTAATAATTTCCTGGTTGTTTCTGAATTATTTGAAAAGATTTTAGAAATTGGAGAAACCATTATCAATAGCTTTGCAAAAACTAATATTGGGATGGTAATATTTGGGAAAATTTCCTGGTGGCAGTGTTTATTTTTACTGGTAATAAGTTTTGGTTACTTAATTTTTAGGTTAGAGAAATTTAAGTTGAAATTACCGGCAATAACATTGATAATTGCATATTTGTTAATTTTTATTAGTATCCATTTTCCTTTACAAGGGCAGGTAACCTTTATTGATGTAGGACAAGGCGATAGCATATTAATAACCACACCAATTTTTAGAAAAAGTTATTTAATTGATACCGGTGGTAAGGTGGTATTTGGAAGTTCAAAACAGAAAAAAAGACCGCAAGTAGAACAAATAACATTGCCATTTTTAAAAGCACAAGGAATTGATCATTTAGATGGAGTGTTCCTTTCACATCAAGATGCAGATCATGTTGGTGACTTGGGGCCTTTATTAGATAAAATTAAAATTGATAAATTATATATGGTTCAAGGCTTGATGAATAACCCTGCTTTTTTAAAGCGGATTGCTGGAAAAGTTCGTAAGTCCCAGATTAAAGAATTACTCGCTGGAGATAGGATAAATGGGGCGATAAAGTTTGATATTGTTTATCCATATCAAGCAGGTTTAGGGAAAAATGAAGATTCACTGTCTTTAACTTTTGAGGTAAATAATAAGCGTTGGCTTTTTACTGGTGATTTAGATCAAGCTGGTGAAGAAATAATTGCGCAAAAAACTCCGATGAAGGTTAATTATTTTAAATTAGGGCATCATGGAAGTAAAACATCGACTTCTGAACATTTCTTGCAAATTATACATCCTGATTTAGTTTTTATTTCTGCTGGCCGAAATAATCGATATCATCATCCAAATCAAGAAACTTTAGCTAAGTTAGATAAAATGGCAATACCATATCTTAGCACGCAAAGATATGGTAGTATTAGTTATCGATATGGTTTTGGAAAAGGCCACTTTGAAACTTTTTTGAGATGAATTTGAGGTAAGAATGTTAATTTCATTATTTAAAAATTCAAATGTTCAAAATAAAAACTTGCTGATTTATGGTGAAGATGCATTTTTGAATGATTATTTGATTAGAGATTATTTGGCGAGTTCTGATTTTGCAGGATTAGATTTGCAAAGAGTTGATTGTGAAAATGATGGGCTTGGCGAGTTACTAGCATCATTGACGGAAGCTAGTTTATTTTCACAACAAAAAATAATTTGGATTAAAAACCCTATTTTTTTAACAGGTAAATCACCTAAAAAGATTCAAGCCGATGTTGAAAAATTAGAAAAAGTTTTTGCTAATTTGAATTTATCTGATGATGTTGTCATTATTCAAGCAAATTATGCCAATTTGGATAAGCGAAAAAAGATAACTAAGTTGAGTTTGTCAGCGTTTAATTCTGTTGCAGTACAATTTAAGCCATACGAAGTTAGTGGGATAATAAAATCAATTATTAAAGACGAAGGATATTCTATTTCACAAAGCACATTACATTTGCTTCTTGAAAGAAGTGATCAAGTAATGGATACGGCATTATCCAATTATTTGAAACTCAAACTAATATCTGATGATAATAAAAAAATCACTTTAGAAGCTGTGCAAAATAATGTTGATTTATCATTGGCTCAAAATATTTTTGAAATATTGTCGTCTGCTTTTAAGAAAAATTATCAAGAAGCCATAGAGAGGCTTGAAGATCAGTTAAGAGAAGGGCAGAATCCTGTTCGTATTTTAGCAGTTTTTGAAAATCAGTTAGAAGTAATATTGTCAGCGAAAATTTTGCTAGCAAGGAGACGTAGTGAAATGGATGTTGGAAAAGAATTAGGTATCCATCCATATCGCGTTAAGTTGGCTAGGCAGACGCAAGCAAGTATTCCTAAAATAAAAAAATTATTGCTAGAAGCGATAAAATTAGATCAAGGTTATAAAAATGGAACTTATCAGGGTGATGAGTTTATTAAGATGTTTTTGCTAGCTATTTAGAAATAAAAAAAGACCAGGAAATTAATCCTGGTCTTTATTGTTTGCTAGAAATTACTTAGCAAGCTTAGCTAAACGACTCTTATCACGGTTAGCCTTGTTCTTGTGGATTAAGCCTTTAGATGCGGCCTTATCCAAAGCACGAGCAGCTGCCTTGTGTAAGTCGGAGGCGTTTTCTGCACCAGCAGCTTGAGCAACCTTAAACTTCTTAACAGCAGTTCTTAATTCGCTCAATTGTGCAGCACGACGCTTGTTAGCGTTAGCTTGAGTCTTAACACGCTTGATAGCTGATTTGATTTGTGGCATGAAATTCACCTCCAATATTTATCTAAAATCACATAAATTGATTATACTTAAGAAAAACTATCCTTGCAAGGTAAATTATGCTTGCTTTTTGAAAAAAATATAGTTATTATTAATTTTGTTGTGAACCATTAACGCTGTTTGCTCGTTTCACCAGCGGCTTACGTTGTTAGTGGCGATTATTTTATTTATAGAAAGGTGTTATTGAAATGTCAATTTCAAAAGCAAGAAAAAACGAATTAATTAAAGAATACGCAACTCACGAAGGTGATACTGGTTCAGTTGAAGTACAAGTTGCAGTTTTAACTGAAGACATTAACAACTTGAACGCTCACTTGAAGGCCCACAAGCAAGACCACCACTCATACGTTGGTTTGCTTAAGAAGATTGGTCACCGTCGTAACTTGCTTCGTTACTTAGCAGAAAACGATATTGAACGTTACCGTACTTTAATTAAAAAGTTAGGTTTACGTCGTTAATATATTCTTTAATGAGAGTCAGCTTATGCTGACTCTTTTTTTCTGCTGTCAAAATTACCGTTCTATGCTAAAATTAAAAAAGACTAGCACGTTTTGATCAAATGATCCTAAAATAAAATATTTATAGAGAAGGAAATATTAATGGCAGATTTTAATATAAAAATTATGATTGTCAGCGGTGTCCGTGAACAAGGAAAGGACATGTTCGCTGTTCAGGTTAATGATGAAATTTTTGTTCTTGATGCAGGTTTAAAATATCCAGATAGTTCATTATTTGGAATTGATGTTGTAATTCCAGACATGGAATTTTTTGATAAATATGGTGATAAAATCGCAGGAATCTTTTTGACTCATGGTCATGCAGATTCAATTGGTGCTTTACCATATATTTTAAGAGGACATGACATTAACATTTTTGGCTCAGAATTAACAATTGAACTAGCTAAGTTAGAAGTTCAACGCGAAAATCATCGTCGAAAAAATCACCTTTTCCATGTGATAGATGCTGAAACTGAGATTGACTTTAGAAATGCTAGTGTTTCATTTTTCCATACAACTCATTCAATTCCAGGTTCACTGGGTATTGTAGTTCACACGCCAGCTGGTGGGGTTGTTTATACTGGTGATTTTAAGTTCGATCCATCTGCTAGTGCACAATACCGTACTGATATGGATCGTTTAGCAGAAATTGCTACTAAAGGTGTTTTAGCCCTTCTAAGTGATTCATCAAATGCTGAAGCAGATTTCCCTAATGCCTCAGAAAAAGAAATTGGCGATTATGTTAGCGAAGTCTTTTCTAATGCTACCGGCAGAATTATTGTGGCAGCTAAAGCTTCTAACTTTACGAGATTGCAACAAGTTTTTGATGCAGCAAAGAAAAATAATAGAAAAGTCTTGTTGACCGGACGTGGAGTAAATAAGATTGTTCAAATTGCGTTAAAACTTGGATACTTACAGGCTGATTCAAAACTGTTTGTTCATTCTAAGGAATTAAAAAAGTATAAAGATAATCAATTGGTAGTATTAGAAACAGGGCGAATGGGAGAGCCACTTCAATCGCTTCAAAAGATGGCAACTAATCGTCATAGAATGGTTTCTATTCATCAAGGTGATTTGGTATTTATTGCAACAACACCTTCACATGCAGTTGAAACAATGGTTGCCCAAACAAGTGATATGGTTTATCGTGCCGGTGGGACTGTAACACAGTTAGCCTACGCAAAACATACTAGTGGACATGCAACTGGTAGAGATTTGCAATTGCTCATTTCTACTTTGAAACCCAAATTCTTAATTCCAGTAATTGGTGAATATAGATTGCTTGAAATACATCGCAATTTAGCTATCGCAACAGGTATGAAGCCAAAAGATATTTATATAACTAAAAACGGTGATTGTTTAAGCTTACAAAAAGGACGGTTTTACTTAACTGATCCAGTACCTGGTGAAGATACAATGATTGATGGTAGCGGTATTGGGGATGTAGGTAATATTGTTTTACGAGATCGTGAAATTTTATCTGATGATGGAATTTTTATTGCAGTTGCTACTATTGATCGTAAGAAGAAAAAGATAATTGCCGAACCAAAAGTAAGCAGTCGTGGTTTTGTTTATATCAAGGCTAATAAAGAATTAATGAACGAATCACGTGAAGTTATTAAAAAAGCAATTACAACTAATTTTGAACATAAAAAATTTGACTGGTCTGAACTAAAAACGGATGTTCGCAATAGTCTTGAAAAGTTTTTATATAAACAAACTAATCGTCGTCCAGTTGTTTTGCCAGTGATTATGGAAGTTAACCAAAATAGACATAGAGCAATGGCTCGTAAGAAAACCGAACACGAACCTAGAAGTAAAAAGGCAGAGAATAATGACTAATTTAAGTCAAAAAAACTTAATTAATTTAGCTAATGAAAGTA
This sequence comes from Lactobacillus mulieris, assembly GCF_007095465.1. Taxonomy (GTDB): domain Bacteria; phylum Bacillota; class Bacilli; order Lactobacillales; family Lactobacillaceae; genus Lactobacillus; species Lactobacillus mulieris. The sequence goes on along the minus strand of NZ_SDGL01000003.1, from coordinate 94,092 downwards.
TTGAGAAAAAAGATTTAGCTCAAGCTGAAGAATATTTAGAAGAAGCTCTAAATTTGGTTTATGATGAAAAAATCGCTAAAAGTTTAATTAAGGTCTATTTGTCAGATAATAAAGAAGGTCAGGCTTATGATTTAGTGAAAGAAGAGCCTGATCTTTTTTCTGATTTAGAGATATTCACTTTATATTTAGAAACGTTAGTGAAAAATAAATTTTATATTGAATTCTTGCAACTAAAAATGTTACTTGATAATCCCAAGTTGAAAGAAGTTTCGCCTGAAACTCCTGAAAAGCAGATAAAAATTATGCGAGCTTTTAAAAAAAGAAAAGTAATTAGACAGCAAGATTATCAAAGCTTATTTAAGTTGGATTTGAATAATTTTGTTAACTTTAGTAAGAGTATTTTATTAGATCCTAGTCAATCGTTTGCCTTACGTTTAGCAATTTGTGAGGACTTAGTAAAACTTAGAATAGACGAGGATATACCAATAATTGTTTTAAATAAAATGACAGATTTCAATCCATCATTAACACAATTATTAGCCAAAAATACTGTATATCAAGAAATTATTAGTTCTATTGGTGATCGATTAAGTAAAAATCCATCGATGTTGCCAACAGTTCTAAGCGAAACTAATTTATTATTGGGAACAATTTATCCTAAAATTGAAGATTTTGTAGATGAGCCCGATTCTTTTAGTAAAGATTTGGTGAATTTTGTCCTAGACAGAAATGGTGGAGAACACCAAGAAATTCTTACAAAAATATATCAAAATATAAGTCATTAAAGATTTTAAATAAAATGGTTTACATTTTCGTGTAATCAGGTATAATCATATAAGGATATTTTCATGAGCAAGAGACTAGTCGATTGCGAATGAAAGTAGTACAATATTCAACAGAGAATTATCCGTTAACTTATCTCAACGGACTTCTTGCAAATTTACAGGAGGGTCATTTTAATGGCAGAAAAAGAACATTACGAAAGAACCAAGCCGCACGTTAACATTGGTACTATCGGACACGTTGACCACGGTAAGACCACTTTAACTGCAGCTATTACTACTGTTTTGGCAAAGCAAGGCTTAGCACAAGCTTCTGATTACTCACAAATCGATGCTGCGCCAGAAGAAAAAGAACGTGGTATCACTATCAACACTGCCCACGTTGAATACGAAACTGAAAACCGTCACTACGCACACATGGATGCCCCAGGTCACGCCGACTACATCAAGAACATGATTACCGGTGCTGCACAAATGGATGGTGCTATCTTAGTTGTTGCTGCAACTGATGGTCCTATGCCACAAACTCGTGAACACATTTTGCTTGCTCGCCAAGTTGGTGTTGAATACATCGTTGTATTCTTGAACAAGTGTGACTTAGTTGACGATCCAGAATTGATCGACTTAGTTGAAATGGAAGTTCGTGACTTGCTATCAGAATACGATTACCCTGGTGACGATGTTCCAGTTATTCGTGGTTCAGCATTGAAGGCTTTACAAGGTGACCCAGAACAAGAAAAGGTTATCTTGGAACTTATGAAGACTGTTGACGAATACATCCCAACTCCAGAACGTCAAACTGACAAGCCATTCTTGATGCCAGTTGAAGACGTATTTACTATCACTGGTCGTGGTACTGTTGCTTCAGGCCGTATCGACCGTGGTCAAGTTAAGGTCGGCGATGAAGTTGAAATCGTTGGTTTAACTGATGATGTTAAGAAGTCAGTTGTTACTGGTTTGGAAATGTTCCACAAGACTTTGGACTTAGGTGAAGCCGGCGATAACGTTGGTGTATTGCTTCGTGGTGTTGACCGTGATGAAGTTGTTCGTGGTCAAGTTTTAGCACAACCAGGTTCAATTCAAACCCACAAGAAGTTTAAGGGTCAAGTTTATGTTTTGAAGAAGGACGAAGGTGGTCGTCACACTCCATTCTTCTCAGACTACCGTCCTCAATTCTACTTCCACACTACTGACGTAACTGGTGCTATTGAATTACCAGAAGGTACTGAAATGGTTATGCCTGGTGACAACACTGAATTTACTGTTGAATTAATCAAGCCAGTTGCCGTAGAAAAGGGTACTAAGTTCACTATTCGTGAAGGTGGACGTACTGTTGGTGCCGGCCAAGTTACTGAAATTCTTGACTAATCCAACGCTTTTAAAGAAATGTACTTGCGTTTGCAAGTACATTTTTTTTATCTAAAATTTGAGATATTTATAAGTTTATTCTACATTTCAACAAGTTTTTTAAGAAAATTTCGCTTAAATTTGAGTTTTAGCGCCATTTAGGGTAAGATAGTTGAGTGTGCAATAGCAAACCCAAATTTGACATCGGAGGTATTGAATTAAATGTCTGCAAAATGGGAAAAAACCGGTAAAACTACTGGTGAATTAACTTTTGAAATTTCACAAGAAGAAATTAAATTAGGTTTAGATCAAGCTTTTAACCGTGTAAAGAAGAACTTACGTGTACCTGGTTTTAGAAAGGGACACGTAAGCCGTGTTATTTTTAACCAATACTACGGTGAAGAAGCACTTTATGAAGATGCTTTAAACTTAGTATTGCCTAACGCTTATACTGCAGCTGTTAAGGAAGCTAAGATTGAAGCTGTTGGTCAACCAAAGATTGAACCAGTTTCAATGGACAAGGATAAGGCTTGGACTATGAAGGCTACTGTATCTGTTAAGCCTGAAGTAGAACTTGGCGATTACAAGGGTATCGAAGTTCCTAAGCAAAACACTCGTGTTTACCAAAAGGACATTGACGCTGAATTAGAAAAGAAGCGTGAACAAAATGCTGAACTTGTTTTAAAGGATGACAAGGCAGCTAAGGGTGACACTGTTACTATCGATTACAAGGGTACTATTGATGGTAAGGCTTTTGATGGTGGTAGTGCAGAAAACTATTCACTTGAACTTGGCTCAAATACCTTTATTCCAGGTTTTGAAGACCAACTTGAAGGCCACAAAGCTGGAGATGAAGTTGACGTTGTTGTAACCTTCCCAGAAGATTACGGTGCAAAGGACTTAGCTGGTAAAGAAGCACACTTTGCAACTAAGTTACATGAAGTTAAGTCAAAAGAACTTCCTAAGTTAGATGACGAGTTTGCTAAAGACGTTGATGATTCAGTTGAAACTCTTGATGAATTAAAGGAAAAGATCAAGAAGCAATTGAAGGAAGATAAAGAAGCTGCAGCACAAGATGCAATCCAAGAAGCAGCAATTACTACTGCAGTTAAGAATGCTAAGATTGACGAAATTCCTGATGCTATGATTCAAGAAGATGTTGATACTCAACTTAACCAATACTTGGGTAACATGCAACGTCAAGGTATTGACCCACAAACTTACTTCAAGTTGACTAACACTACTGAACAACAATTACGTGCTCAACTTTCTACTGATGCTGCTGAAAGAGTTAAAACTAACTTAGTTCTTGAAGCAATTGTTGCTAAGGAAGACTTGAAGGCTGACAAGAAGGAAATTGAACAAGAAATTAAAGATCTTGCAGCTGAATACAACATGGATGAAAAGACTGTTCGCAACACTTTAACTGATGACATGCTTTCACATGATATTGCTGTACGTAAGGCAATGGATCTTATTACTGACAGTGCAAAACAAGTTGGTAAAGCACAACTTGAAAAAGACTCTGACAAGTAATCTTATTTCTTAAAAAGAGCGGCTTTTAGCCGCTTTTTTTCTTGAGAGCAAATTCTAGCCTTTAATTGAACTTTTATGCTAATCTTAGTGTTAACTATAAGAGGAGGAAAAAGATGGCTACAAAATATCCTGATGGAGTTGACGAAATAACCTGTTCTTTTTGTGGTAAGACCCAAGCTCAAGTAAAGAAAATGATAGCAGGTAATGGAGTTTATATTTGTAATGAATGTGTGGCTCTATCAAAAGAGATTATTGATGATGAATTGAAGGCCGATTCATTAAAAGAAACTAAAGACTTGCCCAAGCCTGTCGAAATTAAGAAGCAATTAGATGAATATGTTGTAGGGCAAGATCGAGCTAAAAAAGTTTTGAGTGTTGCTGTTTATAACCACTATAAGCGGATTAATCAAATGGATATTGATGACAGTACAGAATTACAAAAATCCAATATCGCATTGATTGGCCCAACTGGCTCAGGTAAAACTTATTTGGCTCAAACTTTGGCAAAAATTTTAAATGTTCCTTTTGCAATTGCTGATGCAACTACTTTAACTGAAGCTGGTTATGTTGGTGAAGATGTAGAAAATATTTTATTAAAGCTGATTCAAAATGCCGATTATGATATTGAAAGAGCACAAAGGGGAATTATCTATATTGATGAAATTGATAAAATCTCTAAAAAGGCTGAAAATGTTTCAATAACTCGTGATGTATCAGGTGAAGGCGTTCAACAAGCTTTATTAAAGATTCTCGAAGGGACCATCGCCTCTGTGCCGCCTCAGGGCGGCCGTAAGCACCCACAACAAGAATTGATTAAGATTGATACCAAGAATATTTTATTCATCGTTGGTGGGGCTTTTGATGGCATAGAAGGCATTGTAAAATCCCGATTAGGTAAAAAGACTATTGGCTTTGGTGCAGAAAGTAAATTTGATGAATTTGATCATGATGCTGATAGCTGGAATAAGTATTTGACAACAGGTGATTTAGTTAAATTTGGTTTAATTCCTGAATTTATTGGACGAATTCCCGTTATTTCAACTTTGGATAAATTACAAAAAGCTGATTTGATTAGAATTTTAACTGAACCTAAAAATGCTTTAGTTAAGCAGTATCAGAAATTATTTGAGATTGATAAAGTCAATTTGCATTTTAGTGATGGAGCTTTGGAGGCAATTAGTGAACAGGCACTTGAACGGAACATGGGTGCTCGTGGACTTAGAACTATTATTGAAAATGCAATGATGGATACGATGTACACAATTCCGAGCGAAAAAGATGTTGCGAAAGTTGAAATAACTCGTGATGTAATTACTAAACATGCTTCACCACGTATTACCCGTAAAGAAGTTAATAATGATGTAGAAATGGATGGCACGGATGAAGATAATAAGTAGTGAATACAGTGTAAGTGCTGTTCGTGAAGATCAGTATCCTCGCGATATACTTCCTGAAATAGCTCTTGCTGGTCGTTCTAATGTTGGAAAGTCTAGTTTAATTAATAGCTTTCTTAACAGAAAAAATTTAGCCAGAACATCTTCTCAACCTGGTAAAACCCAGACACTTAACTTCTATAAGGTAAATAATAGCTTTTATTTAGTTGATGTTCCTGGATATGGGTATGCGAGAGTTTCAAAAGCACAGCGTGAACAATTTGGTGAAATGATTCAAGATTATCTCGAAACAAGAGGAAATCTTGAAGGCTTGATTATAATAATTGATGCGCGACATGAACCAACTGTAGATGATATAGCAATGTATAATTATGCTTTGTTGTTGGATTTACCTATTTTAGTTGTCGCAACTAAAATGGATAAAATAAAGAAGTCACAATATAACAAAGTCTTTAGTAATTTACGTAAACATTTAGATTTGGATCATGATAATGTTTCAGTCTTAACCTACAGTTCAGAATCTAAATTACATCTTGCTGAATTAAACAAGTGGATAGAAGATAAGATTCGCCTATAAAAAAATGAGTAGCTGAGCTACTCATTTTTTTCATTTGGTTTTTGTTCTGATCCCTTTTTTCCTTTTTGTTTGGCAGTCTTTTTTGGATCGTCAGGGAAAATAGCAAATTGATTAAGCATTTTTTCTAATTCATCTTCTCGCTTGAATGTTAAACCCATTTATATCGCTCCTTTGTTCTAATTGTCTTTATAGTATAAAATGAAACTGTAGTTTGTAAAGTAAAAAGAAAAGAGTATGTTATGGAAACTAAACAGGCAATTGAAAATAGACATAGTGTTCGAGTTTTTACCAATAAAGATATTGAAATTAACAAATAAAAAAAATTAGTAGAATTAGCTCAAATGGCTCCATCTTGGGTTGATAGTCAGCCATGGAAGATTTATCTTGCAAAAGGCAAAACTTTAGAGAAATTAAAGACTTTGCACTTAGAAAATAGTATGGCTGGTAAAATTACTGCTTCTGAATGGCCACCAATGCATCGGATAAATTGGGATGAATTTCCAAGAGATAATATGGCAAAACTCAATTTAAGTCGTACAGCTTTTTTAACTAAGGATGAGCTAGACTCAGGTTGGACAAAAGTACAGCAAAATTTATATTATGCTCCAGCTGTCTTTTATTTAACTATTCCCAAAAATAGTAGCAATTGGTCAATTTATGATTTAGGATCTTTTTCTCAGACTTTACTGCTTGCTGCAACAGATATGGGGTTAGGGAGCATGGTAGCATATGAATTTGTTAAATATCCTGATGAAATAAGACAAGTATTACCAATTCCGGAAAAAGAAGCAATTGCAGTCGGAATTGCAGTGGGTTATGAAGCGAAAAACCATATCAATAACTTTAAATCAGAGCGACTATCTTTAGATAAGGTTTTACAAATTTTTGATTAGCAAGTTTAATAAATCTTAAATACAAAATAATATAGAAAATTATTGCATATTAAAGCACTTTTATATTGCACTATATTATATAAAAGCGTATTATTATATACGGCCTTAGGGCCGGATTATATCAAAGATTCCTATTTTGATTATAATCACTCCTGAAACTTTTTATTTTAAAAGTTAAAACTCTTTTTTCATGTGTTTGTTCATAATAATTATAAAAAGATATATTCTAATTTGAATATATCTTTTTTGTTTACTACATAGTTAAGAATTTATAAAGATATAGATTTATTTTAAATTTATCTTTCTGAAAGCGATTTCTGATATATAATTAATATATGAATAGCTGGTTCAGTATTTGGACTAGTTAATAATTGGGGGAAGAATTACTATTCATTATTTTGGAGGAATGAAAATGGCAACATCTGAAGCACAAAAGCGTGCAAACCAGAAGTGGCGCTCACATCATAAGGACAAGCAACAAATTTATAATCATCGGTCTACTGCAAAACGATTTGTTAAATTATATGCAAATTCACATGACTTAGATGTTTTAGATGAAATGATAAAAGAGCGACGTAGTGAATTGGAGAAGTTAGGGTAAGCCTAACTTTTATTTTCTCCATTTTAGTAAGCGGTTACATATTTTGGTATAATATATCTGAGATGCTAAAAAGGAGAAGAAATATGAAAGAATTTAATTTTGATTTTGTAAAAAAATCGCACTTATTAGAAAAAGTAAATCCACAAATATCTAAAATTTTTAATTTTTATAAGAATAAGCAATATAATGAGATGGTTTTTAATATTAGACGTGATGTTGAAAAGTTAGCCACTTTATTAGTTGAACAGGCACATTTAGTATCAGATGAGAATCGAGGTTTTGGTTTAAGTGAAAAAATTAAAACTTTGCGTCAAAATGCTATTTATCCAGCAACAATTATGCGGTTATTTGATCGATTGAGAACTTATGGGAGTATAGCTGTTCACTCAAGTATGAACATTGATGAATATACAGCGCAACTTGCCTTACAAAACTATCACGATTTACTTGTCTTTCTTGCTAATTATCATGATGGATTAAATGCGAGGTATGCAGATATTTTATTAAAACGAGTACAGAGAAAAAAAGTTACAGCATAATACTTGCATTTTAAATTAATGCGTGATTAAATATTTGATAAATAAATGAACAATAATTAAAAGCTAAAAGACGAGTAGATTAATTCATTCTTACAGTGAGCTGACAGCTAGTGGAAAGTTAGCAGACCCTGAATTTTTTGAAAAACACTTTTTCATGCTGCGAGGTCGAATTCAGTAGGCCAAGACGTAATCCCCAACGTTATCTCGGGACAGATGTGATTGCATCTGATTTAGAGTGGTCATTGTTTGACAAGTTGGGTGGTACCGCGGAAAGAGCCTTTCGTCCCTTATACAATTGGGGATGGAAGGCTCTTTTTCATTCCAAATTTATATTTTAGGAGAAATAATTATGAAGACATTTATTCCCACTGATTACAAGGCAACACGTAGTTTAAGAGAAACAGAAGAAGCAATTCGTGATATTAGAGATATCTTTCAGATTGAATTAGCTGAAAAGTTGAATTTACTTCGAGTTACAGCTCCTTTGTTTGTTAAAAAATCATCTGGTTTCAACGATAATTTGAATGGTGTTGAACGTCCAGTTGCGTTTGAAACTAAAGAAGAACCTGATGAAGATTTGCAAATTGTTCATTCACTTGCTAAATGGAAAAGATTCGCTTTAAAGCGATATGGCTTTAAAATGGGTGAAGGTCTTTTCACTAACATGAATGCAATTCGTCGAGATGAGGATACAGATAATCTACATTCAATTTATGTTGATCAATGGGATTGGGAAAAAATTATTGCTAAAGAAGATCGGACAACTGAGTTCTTGAAGAAGACTGTTAAAGATATTTATTCGGCAATGAAAATAACTGGTAAGAAGGTTGCTAAAAAATATGGAGATGTTTTTGAATTTCCAGAAGATATTTATTTTGTAACTAGTGAAGAATTAGAAGCTCGTTGGCCAGAACTTACTGCTAAAGAACGTGAAGATAGAATTTGTGAAGAATATAAAGCTGTGTTTGTTATGCATATTGGTGGTAAGTTACCATTGTCTGGTGAACCACATGACCTTCGAGCACCAGATTATGATGATTGGAAATTAAATGGTGATTTGTTATTTTGGAACCCAGTTCTAAAATGTGCATTTGAAGTTTCTTCAATGGGAATTAGAGTTGATGAAGAAGTTTTGAAACGCCAGCTTACTCTAACTGATACTTTAGATAGATTAGAATTGCCATTCCATAAAATGCTAATGGATGGCGAATTACCTTACACAATTGGTGGAGGAATTGGTCAATCCAGATTTTGTATGTTGCTTTTGAAAAAAGCTCATATTGGTGAAGTACAAGTTAGTGTATGGCCTGAAGAAACAATAAAAGAATGTGAGGCAGGTGGCATACACCTACTTTAATCCTAGAACATGATATAATTATCTAAAATCATGTTTAAGGAGAACAAGATGGCAGCGAAGCAACATATAGATTTGGATATTGGGTTAACTACTCCTGAAGTTAGTAAGAGAATAAAGCAAGGATTAGTTAATGAGGCAACTGATAATCAGTTTAAGTCTAATTGGCAAATTATTGCCGAAAATACTTTTACTTACTTTAATTTGATTTTTGCGATTTTGGCTGGATTGTTAATAGTAGTTGGCTCTTATCGTGATTTATCTTTTTTGCCAGTAATCATTGCTAATACTATCATTGGGATAGTTCAGGAAATCCGTGCAAAGCATGTTTTATCCAAATTGACAGTAATGAATGAAGCTGAAGTTCTTGTTATTCGCGATGGGAAAAAAATACGACAACCAATTGAAAAATTAGTGCAAGATGATGTTGTTATTTTGACAACAGGTGATCAAATTCCTGCTGATGGTAGAGTTTTAGCTTGTGAAGCAAGAGTTAATGAAGCATTGCTTACAGGTGAAGCTGATGAAATTAAGAAAACTATTGGTTCAGAGTTGATGTCTGGAAGCTTCCTAGTTTCTGGGGAGATTTATATGCAACTAGAAAAAGTTGGTAATGAATCTTATATAGCTAAATTAACTCTCGAAGCTAAGGCTATGAAATCAGTTGAGCAAAGTGAAATGGTTCGTTCCATTAATAAAATTATCAAGTGGGTTGGTATCATTATTATTCCTTTGGGGATAGCACTATTTTCTCAAAGTTATTTCCTCAATCATGCTGGTTTAGCAGAAAGTATTACTTCTATGGAAGCTGCAATTATTGGAATGATTCCAGAGGGGTTATACTTATTGACTACCATTGCATTGGCTATGGCTGCAACAAGGTTAGCACGAAGACGGGTAATGCTACATAATATGAAAAGTGTGGAAACTTTAGCCCGAGTAAATGTTCTTTGTGTAGATAAAACTGGGACAATTACTGAACCGGTCATGACAGTACAAAAAGCAATTACCAGTAATAATGTAACAAATAGTGATTTAAATAAATACTTAGCTGACTTTTCTGGTAATATGCCAGTTGATAATGAAACAATGAAGGCAGTAAGTGAAAAATTTAAGACACGCTTGTTTCAAAAAGCTAAGCTGATTGTTCCGTTTACTTCTGTGAATAAATATTCCGCAGCAGTTTTTGAAGAATATAGTTTAGTATTGGGCGCTCCAGAAATGGTGTTGCGAGCTGATTTTGAAAAGTATCTTCCAGAATTTCAATCATATGTTGAATCTGGATATCGAGTAGTAGTTTTTGCTAAATATCCCAAAGAAATTTCTGAAAACTCTCCTTTAACAGAATCTGTATCTGTATTGGGTTATATTTTAATTAATAATCCTATCCGCAAAGAGGCGCCAGCAACTTTTAAATATTTTGCAAAACAAGGCGTTGATATTAAAGTGATTTCAGGTGATAATCCTGTTACAGTTTCTCGAGTAGCTAGAGAAGCAGGAATTAGAAATTCTGAGAAATATATAGATTTATCAAAATTTAATGGTGAATATAAAGATGCAGTAAAAGAATACACTGTATTTGGGAGAGTTAAGCCTGACCAAAAAAAGAAGTTGATTTTAGCACTTAAAGAAGTTGGCAAAACTGTTGCTATGACAGGTGATGGAGTCAATGATATTTTAGCAATGAAAGAAGCAGATTGTTCTATTGCCATGGCTTCAGGTAATTCTGCAGCTGTGCAAGCTTCCCAAGTAGTGTTGCTTGATTCTAATTTTGCAAAAATGCCAGATGTTGTTAATGAAGGTAGACGAGTTGTTAATAATATTGAACGAAGTGCGAGCCTATTTCTTGTTAAAAATATCTTTTCATTTTTAATGTCAATAATTTCATTAATGTTGACCGTAAATTATCCTTTGCGTCCATCACAGATAACGTTGATTAGTGCCTTTACAATTGGCCTGCCGTCATTTTTATTGGCTTTAGAGAGTAATCATAATATTATTCGTGGTAATTTTATTGCCAATGTTTTATCTAAATCAATTCCAGGGGGCTTAACAGATATGTTGGCCGTTTGGGTTTTGATTGCAGCTAATATGGCACTAGATTTAGGACATAAAGACTTATCGACTACTGCAACTATGGTATTAGTTGCTGTGGGGATGATGGTTTTATATCACATTTCTGAACAATTCAGGTTAGGGGTAATGGTTATAGCTTTCTTTACAATTGTTGTATCGATTGTATTCTTCCATCATTTCTTCGCACTAACCATGATTTCAGGTAGATCTATATTCTTATTAGTTGTTTTGTTCTTTGCAGAAGTTTCAATCTTTAGATGGCTATCGGCAATAGCTGATGGCATGGCTGAAGTAGGAGCAACTTTAGTACAAAATGGGCGAGAAACAACTTTTGCACAGGTAAAGGCAGCTTATAAGCGAGGGAAAAATAATTAATAGAATATTTTGTTGGAAAGTGTCTAGAAAAACTAACTTTTAATAAAAGTTGAAAATAAAAAAAGTTGATATATCAAGGTTTTATATAACCAAGATTATCAACTTTTTTGCGTTATAGAAGCTTTTTCGCAGCTCTTTTATCAAAAACTATGCTCCTAAGATGTGAAAATAACTTAAAACAATTCCTAAAACTAATACAAATAAAATTACTTTTGTAGAAGTCATCTTTTTTCTACCTAAAAGCCAGTAAACAAATGCCACTAATAATACAGGAATTAGAGAAGGCATAATTTGATTTAAAACAGTTTGTAATTTTAAGGTTACTTTTCCCGCTGAAAAGACAAACGGAACATCTGCTTTAATTACCGTTGGAATTAATGCGCCAACAACTGTTACACCAAGCAAAATTGCGGAGTCTGTAACGGCATTTAACTTCCCTTCGGCTGAATTAATTAATTTTTCTCCTTGGTAGTAACCCATTGGTAAAATTGCAAATCTTGCAAATAAAATAAAAATATTTACCAATAACCAGATAATAGCTCCTAAAGCATTTCCCTTTAAGCCCATGTATGCTCCAATTGAACCACAAATAGTTGGGATGATTACTCCAAATATTGTATCCCCAACACCTGCAAGTGGACCCATTAGTCCAGTTTTAATACCAGCAACAGTTTCTTTTGCTTTGTAACCTTGATGTTCTTCAATTGCTAAATCCATTCCGATAATAAATGGGCCAGTAAAAGCATTCGTATTAAAAAATTGAGAATGCATTTTCATCATGTCTACAAGTTCGTCATCTTGATAGAATCTTTTTAAAAATGGTAATACAGTATAGAAATATCCTGGTGCCATCATTTTTTCATAGTTCCAAGATAATTGACTTGCCCAAAGCCAGCGCCAATTTGCTTGAAATAAATCTTTTTTTGTTAATTTAGTATTAGTCTTCATATTCACCCTCCGCATTTTCATAACTTGTAGTGTTTGTTTGCATTGTAGGGGTATTTTCTCGTTTGTAATTCAAAATTGCTAGTGCAGCACCAAGTAAAGCTACACCTAGCATTGGCATTTTTAGATAGGCTGCAGCTAAGAAACCAATTATCAAATATGAAATAAATTTTTTTGTTGGTAAGTAGCGTAATAAAATGGCAATCCCTACAACTGGCAAAATTCCACCAGAAACTTTGAGTCCATTTGTTAACCAAACTGGAACAACACGTAAAATAGTTTTGACAACGTCATTGCCGATTACTAATAAAATAAAGACAGGAATAGCTCTAGATAATCCCCAAGCTAGAAAGCCTAAGTATGCATTGCGACTTGCTACTTTTGTATTGTTATTTTTGATGGCTTGCTCCATTTTATGTTGAAAAATTGTATTAAAAAAACGTGCTAAAACATCAAGTTGTACCATTAATAAGCCAACTGGAACTGCTAGTCCAATGGCAAATTGAGTACCTTTGTTTGTTAAAACAGCATAAACTGTTCCTACTATTGCACCTGTCATAAAATCAGGCATACTTGCTCCACCATATGTTGAAACACCGAGAACCATTAATTGTAGTGTTGAGCCAACAACTAGACCTGTTTTTATGTCTCCCATTATAATTCCGGAAATCATTCCAATTAAAAGAGGGGAGTTAATTGTTACTAAAGTAAGCTGATCTAATATCATCCAAAAAGCTAAGGCTGTTAATAGAATAATTTGCCACCATGCAATCATTAATTTTGTCCTCCAGTTTCGTTACTTTTAAGTAAGTTCATAAAATCTTCTCGTGCTTCACTAGGTATCATTTGATGATATATAGTTAGTCCTTTGTCTGCTAAGTATTTAAAATCAGCAATATCACTGACTGTTACGGCAACACTTTTTGCGACTTGCTGAGATCCTTCTTTGGTTGACATATTACCAACATTGATTTCTGGTAACTTAAGTCCCAAATCAACTAGTTGCTTTAAAATCGCAGGTCTTTTTACTAAAATTAAAACTGTTTGCCCCTGATATTGTCCTTGCTTGATTCTTTTAGCTGCACCTGCAGCTGTTAGGATACTTAAATGAATACCATTAGGGCAAGCTGTTTTAAGAGCAGTTTTTTGAATGGGACTTTTAACAATTTGATCATCAATTACCATTAACCTTGTTAGTTTTAAAGCATTAGTCCACATAGTCGCAACTTGTCCATGAATTAAACGTTCATCAATTCGGACAAACATAGCAGTTTTTTGAGTTGTACTTTTAGTTATAGTGCTAACCTTGTTTTTTTCTTCCGGCTTTTTTTCTCCTAATAAGCCACTTGTTTGTGCTACTTGTTTATATGCATCAGAGAATGGCGTTCCACTTGCAACTGCCAAAAGTAAGGAAAAAGATAAACCTGTATATATCTTTACTTCTGGATGTTGGGCTTGAAACCTAATTGCAGTATTTGCCGGAGTTCCTCCAGTAAAATCTACAATAATTGCATCTAATTTTGTAAATGTTTGTGCTGCAACTTCGATTTCTTTAAGTAAATCATCCTGATTCATGGTTTGCTTAAATTCAATTGCTTTTATATTTTTTAACTGGCCAAGAATCATTTCACAACTGCTTAAAGTTGCCTTGGCGTAGCTTCCATGACTAATTAATAATAAATTAGGCATATTTTCGCCTCCAAAATCAATCTGTTACTGATTATATACTAATAGCTAGAAAAAGCTAACCAATTTTTCAATTATTGACATAAACCGTATGATAAATTAGCATAAATTATGACTAGACCAATTTTTGAAACCTTGAAGTTATTAGTTTGTAATCGCTTTACAAACTAAAGATATATAATTGAGAAAAAAGCACTTTGGTATAAACCACTTTTTAGTGTTTTAGGGTGCAGACTGGTAAAATAAAATCAGATAAATTTTACAAGAAGGTATACATTTTTATTTATATTGGATTTTTACAAGAAAACCGTACTTTTTGCCAAAGTATTCTTAAAAAGTAAATATTTTCTAACAGCAGAGGAAAAATTATGGAAGAAGATAGAGAATTAATTTATTCTGATACAGATTTAGCCCAGTCGTTAAGAGAAATGGGAATAAGTTCTACTGACACTTTGTTAGTAAATTTACGGATGTCTGCACTGGGAATTTTTCCAGGGAAACAACAGTCTCTTTTTTCCGCTCTGAAGTTATTAGTTAAAGATGGCAATATTATTTTGCCAAGTTTTAGCTTACATTTGAAAGAACCACAAGTTAGGGCAGAGTTAAAAGAAAAAATTATGAAAAAAATGCCAGCATTTGATTCTGAAGCTACTCCTGTGACGGGGTTAGATTCTTTTATGGAATACTTTCGAATGCAAAAGGAAGTTTTGCGTGACAATCATCCAATTTATTCTTTTTCAGCATGGGGAAAAGACAAAGAAACAATTGTAAAGGCCCATACTTTTGATTTGCCATTTGGAAAACAAGGGGTTTTAGGACGTTTACTGAGATTGAATGCCAAAGTGGTGTGTTTAGGTACAAATTTTGAAACATGTTTAGCACCTTACTTGGCAGAATCAGAAATATCACGACCTCTAATTCAAGAAAAAGCCCCTGTATTAATTGCAGGTGAAAAAGTTTGGGTAAGCTTTAATAATGTGGAATTAAATAAATATCATGATTATGAAGATTTAGGAACTCATTTTTTACAAAAATATCCTGTTAAGATTGCAAATTTACCTGCAGGTCAGATTTTGATTTTTAATTTACAGGACTTTGTTAATTTTGCTTGTGATTGGTATCAAAAAAAAGATCGAGTTCATTTGCTTAATGCTGGTTGGAAAGGGCCAGAAATTTAGTATAAGAAGCGTATCTTTGGACATTGAAAGCGAAAACATGATAGGATAATTATAGATATATAAAAAGGGTGGGCTGTTTATGGCAATTATTTTAACTTCTGTCTTTGTCGTTTTCGTTTTGGTTTGTGCATATATCTTTTCACATCATATTATTATTCAAGATAATGAATAAAAAATAGGATTGGGTTTAACCAATCCTATTTTTTACTTAAATTTAGCACTTAATGCTAACTCATCAAATTTTTCGAAAAACTTTTTCTTATCTGCCTTGGTAACTAGAGTCATTGGACGTCCTTGCTTTGATTCAACTAAGCGCCCAGCAGCTGCACCTTGGGTCAGAACATATGATTTGGCTTTGCGAGTTTCGACTAAATTAGGATAAAGGGCTGATAACGTAGTTAAGACATCCCATAAATAATATTGATTACCAGGTTGAGAAGAAATGATTAAACTATAGCCTAACCCAATTAAATCCATTGCAGGATAACGTCGTAAACTGGCAAAATGTTGTTTAAGATCCTCATTTAATGGGATTTCTTCCGTGCTTTCGAGGCCAACCATCTGAATGTCAATATTTGAATTCCAAACTCGTTCAACTGCTTCTGGATCCCAAAAAGCGTTCCATTCTTGAGTTGTGTCATAATAAGGAACAAATACATTTCCATGACCGTCTAATGAACCACCCATCCAATATAATTTATCAATTTTGTTTTCAAGGCTTGGTTCATAATCAAGAGCCCGAGCTAAATCGGTTATCGGACCAGTCATAATTAAAGTCGTTTTTTCAGTTTGAGCCATAATTTTTTCTGCCATATCGATATGAGCAGGATTTTTAGCGGCTGGTGTATTAATTGTGCCATGTTCATTCAAAATCGGAAAGCTGTTAAATGTAAAGGTGCTTTGACGCCATTCTTCTGGGAATTGGTGATGGGCACGTGAATTAGACATAGCTACTTCTAATTGATGGTTGAAAGTATTGAAACGATCAATTATTTTTCTGCTAGCTTCGCATGATGCAACCACATCACCATCGCCATCAATCGCGCTGACTCCAATTAAGTTGATATCTGGAGCTTGTAAAAGTAAAAGTAAAGAAACTAAATCGTCTGTATTTCCATCGTGATTAAAGTAAATGTTCTTCATTTTGGTAACCTTTCATAAAAAAACTACTATCATTATACATGATAGTAGTTTAAATAAGAACAATTTTACTGATTTTTGTTTAAAAGACTGTGTTTATAACCATATAAGAAATAGATAATTATTCCCAAACTAAACCAGATTGTTGCCATAATATAAACATCAATATTAAGTTGGGTTAATAAATATAAACAAATTAATCCAGAAAGAATTGGTAAAACAGGGTATCCTGGCATTTGGTATCCATTATTTGGTAAATCTTTTCTTTTTCTAAGTGGTAAGATTCCAAATGAAACAAATGTAAATGCCAATAAGGTTCCAAAGTTTACTAGACTAGTTAATTGATCTACAGAAAATACTCCAGCCCCTAAGCTAATAATAATAGCTACTACCCATAAACTTATTTGTGGAGTTTTATTTTTTGTTGATAATTTAGCAAGTGATTGTGGTAAAAGACCATCACGTGCCATTGCATATACCAATCTAGAACTCGCATAAATCATAGTTAACATCATAGTTGCCATACCTACTAGCGCTCCAAATGAGAGGAGTTGGGCAATCCAGTCTTGATGTGCGAATTGTAAAGCGAAAGCCACGGGATTTGCTACATCAAGAGCTTTATAGTTAACCATTCCTGTAAGTACAATTGAAACTCCCATATAAAATAGGGTTGCAATTAATAAAGTACCAATAATGCCAAGGGGCATATTCTTTTGAGGATTTTTAACTTCCGCAGCAGAACTTGATACACAATCAAAACCTAGAAAGGCAAAGAATACAGTAGTTGCTCCTTTTATTACTCCAGAAAAATGATATGGAAGAAATGGTTGATAATTAGCTGGCTTAATAAAGTTTGCACCAACTATTATAAATAAAACTATAATTGCAATTTTTAGAATAACAGCAAAATTATTAATTTTTACAGAATCCCGCATTCCACGAGACAATAAGAGTGTAATTAATAAAACAATCCCAATAGCAATTATGTCAATATAAGTTCCCTTGCTTGGATTAAAAGAACTTACAAATGCAGCTGGTAATTTAATATTAAATGGTGCTAAGAATGATTGAAAATAGCTTGACCAACCGGCTGCAACCGCAGCAACGGCTAACATATATTCCAAAATTAAGGCCCAACCTAATATCCAGCCAATAATTTCACCATAAATAATATTTCCATATGAATATGCACTCCCAGCAACAGGCATAGTTGAACTAAATTCAGCATATGACATAGCACTAAGAACACATACTAATGCAGCAAGTAAAAATGACAGGGTCACACCTGGCCCAGCATAATTAGCAGCTACAGTTCCAGGTAGAATAAAAATTCCAGTCCCGATAACTGCACCAACACCTAAAGAAATTAAATCTTTAGCAGTTAGCGTTTTACTAAATTTATGATCTTGGGCTAGGTATTTATTAATGCTTTCTTTTCTAAAAATATTCATTGATAAACCTCACCTCGTTAAAATTGAAAAAATTTATTTATATATTATAACGTTTAATATCTTTTTAAGCTAGTTTGAAAGGGTAAAAGCTCAAGCTATTTGCTATAATTTTGATTGTATTAGGGTAAAAGAGGTTACAAAATGAAAAAAGAGTTTTTAAAAAAGGTGATTTTAAGAAAAATATTTTAATAAGTTCTGCAATTGCTGCAAGTTTATTAAGTGTTGGAAATACTGTACAAGCAGTTAAAGCAGAAAGCACCTCTCCTTCACAAACTGATCAGCGGTCACAAGGTTATAGCTGGACTTTTAAGGGCTTAGGTGATACTAAATTTGCTACAATTGAAATTAATGGAAGTAATTTAAATGTGGTTGCAACTGGTGTAGCACCACACGTATATTGGTAATAAAGGTATTAAGTTCAATGAAAATTTTACTTTAAAAAAAGGTGATAAAATTGCAATTTACCACGCAGAACCAACTAGATTAATCTCATCAATAAAATTTACAAGCACAAATCAAGTACTAGTGCAAGTAGTGGTAAAGCAAGTACAAGTGAAAGTAATTCCAGTTCAAGTAGTGAACTAATAGATAGTAGCTCGAATGTTAGGACAAGTCTTAACCCAACTGTAAAAAGTATAGAGAATAATTTCGCAGATAGACCTGTTAATAAAAAGCCAGTTACTTCTTTAGTTAATAATTCAAAACCACAATTAACCACTGAAAGTCTAAAATCTAACACAATAAATTCATCATCTTCTGATAATCAAAAGATTGAAAAGCGAGAGAACAAAACTGATGCAAATTCTGTTATGAATAAGGCACCTAAACATAAAAAAGAGTTAAAAAAGAAAAATAAAACAAAAAGTGTCTGACACCTGAATGATTAAGTGGCAGACACTTTTTTATAATTACTTCTTTATTCTCTTTTTATACCAATATACACAACCAATTCCAAAGCCAATGATTAATAAGCCAGCACATAAAATTGCATAATCATCAATTATTTGAACAACTATGTCCCACTTGGAACCAAAGTAAAAACCAAGAGAGGATAAGACTGTGTTCCAAATTAATGATCCTAAAAAGGTAAGTCCAACGAACAACGGCAATTTAACTTGTGCAGTTCCAGCTGGAATTGAAATTAAACTTCTAATTATCGGTACAAATCGTCCATAGAAAATAGCCCCTTTTCCATGCTTGTTAAACCAAGCTATTGTTTTACTGACATCATCTTCTTTAAAACCAAGCATTTTGATAAATTTATTATTTACTAATTTCTTTAGTCTTACTTCAGTAAAAAGCGAGCCTGCATAATATAATATTAATGCGCCAAGAACGCTTCCAATTGTTGAAGCAAGAACTACTTCCCATAATGACATCTTCGTATGTAATGTCAAAAATCCCCCAAAGGAAAGAATTACTTCAGAAGGGATTGGGGGAAAGACGTTTTCAAGTGCAATTAGAAATAATATTGCCCAAAAACCAAACTGATTGATTAAGCTGATCATCCATTCAGTCATAAATATTCTCCTTTTCCTGTATCTTACTTTTAATTATAGGGAAGTAAAACATAAAAAGCCATTTAAAAGCAGTTTCATGCTAGACTAGAAAAGTAGAATATAAAGGGAGTGAATTTTTTGGCTAATCAACTTATTGAAAATAAATTGAAGTTATTACCTGAACAACCAGGCTGTTACTTAATGAAAAATATCAATGGTACTGTTATTTATGTTGGTAAGTCTAAAAATTTAAAAAATCGGGTTCGTTCATATTTTAAAAGTAAGCAAGTTGGCCGAAGAGCTGAGTTAGTTAAAGAAATTGCTGATTTTGATATTATTACAGTGACATCTGATAAAGAATCTTTTTTGCTTGAAATAACGCTGATAAAAAAATATCAACCTTATTATAATGTTCAATTAAAGCAAGGTACTGGCTATCCTTACATTGAAATAACTAATGAAAAAGATCCTCAAACACGCTTAACTTCAATTGTTCATAAAGATAATGGTTATTATTTTGGACCTTATCCAAATGTTTATGCCGCCCAAGCAACATTGCGTTTTATTCAAAAGGTTTGGCCATTAAGACGTTGCAATGGTCATCAAGGCAGACCTTGCTTGTATTATCATATGGGACAGTGTTTAGGTGCATGTTTTCAAGAGGTCCCGCGTAGTAAATATGAAGCACAAATAGCAAAAATAAAGCGCTTTTTAAATGGTGATATCACTCAGGTGAAGCAAGAGTTAACAGAAAAGATGCAAATTGCAAGTGGTAATTTAGAATTTGAACGAGCTGCTGAAATAAGAGATCAATTAAGATATATTGAACAAACTGTTGAAAAACAAAAGATTATTTCTAACGATCATACTCAACGTGATATCTTCAATTTTTATGTAGATAAAAGTTGGATTTCTGTTCAAATATTCTTTTTGAGACAAGCTAAGCTTTTGCGGCGAGAAACTAAAATGTTCCCTTTGATGGACTTATCAGATCCTAAAGATGAATTTATGTCTTTTATTGTTCAATTTTATAATCAAAAGAATCGAATTTTACCTAGAGAAGTTCTTGTTCCTGAAGATTTAGATAATGGTAATTTAAGTGAAGTCCTTGGTGTAAAGGTTCGGACTCCACAGCGCGGAACAAAACGTGATTTACTTAAAATGGCTAAAGATAATGCTAAACTTAAATTAGATGAAAAGTTCCGGCTTCTTGAGTTGGGAAATCGTAAAACCAAAGGAGCTCAAGCAGAAATTTTTAAAGCTTTGGGTCTGCCATATGGTCATATCATAGAGAGTTTTGACCATTCCCATATTCAAGGGACAGATCCAGTTTCAGCTTGTGTAGTTTTTAAAGATGGAGAACCTTTCAAGACTGCTTATCGTAAATATAAATTAAAAGGTGAAGTCGAGCATCAAAATGGTGCAGATGAAGTTGGAAATACACGTGAAGTCGTAAGACGTCGATATAGTAGAATGTTAAAAGAACATTCTCGCCTGCCAGATTTAATTTTAATGGATGGTGGTCAGATACAGGTAGATGCTTGTCTAGACGTTTTGCGCAATGAACTGAATTGTGATATTCCTGTTGCTGGTATGGTTAAGGATAATCATCACCATACCAATCATTTGATTTTTGGTGATCCAATTAATGGTAAACCTTTAGAACTTATCCCGATGGATCCTAAATCAGAAGGGTTTTATCTAATGACAAGAATCCAAGATGAAGTTCATAGGTTTGCAATTACTTTTCATAGACAAACACATGCCAAGAATTCACTTGCAAGTAAATTAGATGGAATTAAAGGAATAGGACCTAAAAGTCGTAATAAACTACTTAAGAAATTTGGCTCATTGAAAAAAATTAAGGATGCGTCTGTTGAGGAGTTACAAGATGCAGGCTTAACTTTGCCACAGGCTCAATCTGTAAAGTTAACTTTATAGTTTTTTTGAAGATTTTATTTAATTTACTTTGTCAATATGGTATGTTTAATTAGTTGAAATTCATTTTAGAAAGAAGGGAAATTATGCCAACTTTTGTTGATCAAACTAAAATTGAAGTCCAAGCTGGTAAAGGTGGCGATGGTATGGTCGCTTTTCGTCATGAAAAATATGTTCCTAATGGTGGACCAGCTGGTGGTGATGGTGGCCGAGGCGGTAGCATAATTTTTGTTGCTGATAGTGGACTTAGAACCTTAATGGATTTTCGTTATCGTAGAAAGTTTAAAGCTGATAATGGTGAAAATGGTCGAATTAAGTCACAATATGGTCGAGGAGCTAAAGACTTATACTTAAAAGTTCCAGTTGGTACGGTTGTGAGTGATTTCTTTACTGGTGAAATCATTGGCGATATGACCAAAAAAGGTCAGGAATTAGTGGTTGCTAAGGGTGGTCGAGGTGGCCGTGGAAATATTCACTTTGCAACTAGCGTTAATACTGCACCTGAAATTGCAGAAAATGGTGAACCGGGCGAATTTAGAACTCTAAAACTTGAGCTTAAAGTTTTAGCTGATGTTGGTTTAGTTGGCTTTCCATCTGTTGGTAAGTCAACACTTCTTTCAGTTGTTACCAAGGCAAAACCAAAAATTGCGGCTTATGAATTTACAACTTTAACACCAAATTTAGGAATGGTTGTTTTAAATGATGGTCGAGATTTTTCAATGGCCGATCTTCCAGGTTTAATTGAAGGAGCCAGTCAAGGTGTCGGCTTAGGAATTCAGTTCTTGCGTCATGTTGAAAGAACTAAGGTTATTTTACATTTAGTTTCTATGGACCCTAATAATGGTCGAGATGCAGTTGAAGATTATAAGATTATTCGTAAAGAACTAAGTAATTATACTGCTGATTTAACTAAAAAACGTGAGATTATTGTAGCTTCACAGATGGATATTCCAGGTAGTGAAGAGAAATTTACAGAGTTTAAACAAGGATTAGAAAAGCTAGGAATTGAAGAGCCAATTTTTAAAATCTCTAGTGTAACTCATCAAGGACTTGAACTTTTAATGAATAAGGCCGCAGATTTAGTGGCTGAAGTTGAAGCTAGTCAAGAAGTGGAAGAAGTAACTACTGAAGAAAAGAACTACAAATTTAAGCCTGAAGTTGATGAAAGCTTTAAGGTTGAATGTGTTGGTGAACATGAATTTATTGTTACTGGTGCAAAAATTGAACGTTTGGTTCAAAGAACTAATATTGAACACCAAGATGGTATTATGCTTTTAGCAAGAAAACTGAAAAATATGGGTGTTGATGATGCACTTAGAGCCAAAGGAGCTGTCGATGGAGATGATGTAACAATTGGCGACATTTCCTTTGAATTTGTCCAATAAAAAGGGAGATTGGAAAGGATGCAGCGAAAAAATCGCTTTATAAAGGGGTATTCAGGCCTTCGGGCAATAGCAGTTATTGGAGTTATTTTATATCATTTTGATCCTAATACTTTTATTGGTGGGTATCTTGGTGTGCCGATTTTTTTCGTATTATCCGGATATTTAGTAACTGACCACATATTAGCTAGTTATGAAAAAACAGGTTATTACGATAATAAACGTTTTTATTTATCAAGATTAAAAAGGCTTTATCCGCAGCTGATTACATTATTATGGGCAAGTGGTGCTTATATATTAATGTTTCAACAACAAACTCTTGCCAAGTTTAATCAGATTGTTATAACCAATTTGCTTAATATTTATAATTTTTGGCAAATAGTTAATGGACAGAGCTATTTTGAACGTTTTGCCGGGAATGTATCACCATTTACTCATCTTTGGACCATGTCAATTGAAGGGCAATTTTATATATTTTGGCCACTAATAATGATGGCCTTGATTAAGTTTTGCAAGACAAGATATCGTGCTTTTTGGATTATTATAGGTTTTAGTATCTTGTCTGCTTTAGAGATGGCGATTTTATATCAGCCAAATGTTGATACTAGCAGAATTTATTATGGGACAGATACTAGATTCTTTGCGTTAGGATTAGGTGCTGCTTTAGCATTTGTTTGGCCAATTAGACATCTTAATCCCAAAATTAATAGAAGTGATTGGATATTTCTTGATATTACTGGTGCAGTTTCTTTGCTTGGAATGCTTTGGTTATTTTTATCAAGAATTATGGATCCACAGGCTACTTTTGCCTATCGTGGTGGAATGTTTTTATTTAGCTTGTTTACTACAATTTTAGTCGCAATAATAGCTCACCCAGCCAGTCATTGGAATCAAATTTTTACAAATCGAATTTTTGATTGGATAGGTAGTAGAAGCTATGGAATATATTTGTACCAATTCCCAGTTATGGTCTTTTTTGAAGCTAAGTTTACCGATATGGCAAATCATGCCGTTTTATATCGGCTAATTGAGCTTGCTATTATTTTAGGCTTGGCTGAATTGACGTATCGCTTTATTGAAAAGCCATTTTCTAAAATTAGTTTTAAGAGCATTCGGATATTTATTACTCATTTAAAGGACTCAGAAAAAAATGCTCATTTAAGAATTGCTAGTGGAATATCAACTTTAATTTTAGCGTTAGGAACAATTGCCTTAATAAAATCCCCAGCTGTTAAAGTGGTAAATGCAAATAAATCACAGCTTGCTGAAAGAATTGAGAGAAACAAGGCTAATCAAGAAAAGTCAAATAAACAGTTAATTGACAAATTTAAAAGTACCAAGAAAAAAGAAAGTAAATCTAAAGTTTACGTAGAAGCAGAACAGGCTGCTAAGGATAAACCAGTTAATAAGGAATTTGAAAAATATGGAATCAATCAGGTTGAGTTACAATTAGCACAAAAAGTTCATGTAACGGCAATTGGGGATTCAGTGATGGCTGGTTCTAGTGATATGCTTAAGCAATTAATGCCGAATGCTTTAATTGATGCTGCTGTTTCAAGGCAGTTAGTACCAACTATTGGCTTATTTGATCAATATAAAGGCCAAGGCGCTTTGGCTGAAAATGTTTTAATAGGTTTAGGAACTAATGGACCTTTTTCTATGAATGATGTTGATCATTTGATGAAAATTATTGGCCCTAAAAGGCAAGCTTTTTGGATAAGTATTCATGTTCCAAGCAGGCAATGGCAAGGACCAGTAAATGATTTGATTGCAAAAGCTAGTGCAAAGTATAAGAATCTATCAGTAATTGACTGGTATAGTTATAGCAAGAACCACAATGATTGGTTTTATGGTGATCAAACACATCCAAATATTGAAGGATCAAAGTATTATAGTAGCTATATTACAAAAGAAATATTGAAAAAAGCAAAGTTTTAGATAGGGGAATGATTAATGGAAATTCAATTTTTAGGAACTGGAGCTGGGCAGCCATCCAAGCAGCGAAATGTTTCTAGTCTAGCTTTAAAGTTGCTTGACGAGCTGAATGAGATTTGGCTGTTTGATGTCGGAGAAGCAACTCAACATCAAATTTTACGTACCAATATCCGTCCAAGAAAAATTACTAAAATTTTTATTTCCCACAATCATGGCGACCATATTTTTGGTTTACCAGGTTTGCTGTCAACTCGTTCTTTTCAAGGAGATGTAGGACCTTTAACTATTTATGGACCAGCGGGGCTTGAACAATTTGTTACAACAGCATTACGTATATCTAAAACTAAAGTTAGCTATCCAATTCATTTTGTTGAATTGAAAGATGATCAAAAAATTTTTGAAAATGCAGAATTTTCCGTATATTGCAAAAAACTAGATCATCGTGTTGCAAGTTTTGGCTTTCGTGTAGTAGAAAAATCGCATCCTGGTGTATTATTAATGGATAAACTAGCTCCATATCATCTACCTAATGGGCCAATTTTAGGTCAATTAAAAGCTGGAAAAGTGGTAGAGTTAGAAGATGGAAGGGTTCTAAATGGTAAAGACTTTTTGGGACCTGAAAAAAAGGGTAGAATTGTTACAATTATTTATGATACTCGGATTACGCCTTCAATTGCTGAATTAGCCCAAGATGCAGATGTTTTAGTTCATGAATCAACTTTTGCTGGACCTGAAGGTAAAATGGCTAAAGCATATTATCATTCAACAGCTACTCAAGCAGCTGAAATTGCTAAGAAGGCAAATGTAAAGCGCTTATTTTTAACTCATGTGTCAGCTCGTTACTTAGGGTCAAAAGCACATATTTTGGAAAAACAAGCGCAAAAAGTATTCCCTAATACAGTATTAGTAAATGATTTAGATGTTTTTGATATTCCAATGAGAGGATAAATCATGAATAATTCATTACGCAATAAAGTTGTTGTTATTACTGGTGCATCAAGCGGATTGGGACGTTCAATTGCTTTGCAATCTGCAGAAAGAGGTGCCAATTTAATTTTAATTGCTCGTCGTGAAGAAAAATTATTGGAAGTAGCGGCTGAAGCCAAAGAATTATCAGGAGCTGAAGTTTGGGTTTATCCAACTGATATGGGAAAAGCCAATCAAATTGAAGATACTTTCAAAAAAATTATCGTGGCCGTTAAGCAGATTGATTTCTTAGTTAATGCAGCAGGCTTTGGTGATTTTGATGATTTCTTTGATCAAAATCCGCAACTTATAACTAATATGTTCCAGGTTAATGTCTTGGGTTTAATTTACTTCACTAGATTAATTGCGAGAGTGATGATTGATCAAAAATCAGGTCAAGTAATCAATTTGGGCTCGATGGCTGGAAAAATACCAACAACTAAGTCTGCAGTGTATAGTGCTACAAAAGCTGCAGTTATTCAGTTTTCAAATGTTTTACGCTTAGAACTTAAACCATTTGGTGTAAAAGTAATGACGGTAAATCCAGGTCCTGTTTATACTAATTTCTTTAACAGAGCAGATCATACTGGCGATTATGTCCACAACGTTCAATCTTTCATGTTAGATCCTGATGATGTTGCTTGGCAAGTTGTACATTATTTTGGTAGTGATAAGCGTGAGCTCAATCTACCATTATCATTAGCAGCGATGGCTAAACTTTATAACTTATTCCCATCTGCTGGTGATTATTTATCAATGATTTTTGGATCTAGAAAGTAATGGATATGAATAAACAAAAGAATTTAGTTATTGGATTAGCAGTAAGTTTATTATTAATAATCTTTGTTTTATTAAATACGGAACCAGTTACAATTAATTTTTTGGTAGTTAAACCTAAACTGCCGTTAATTGTAGTCTTGGTTATTATGGCTTTTTTAGGGGCATTAGTATCATGGCTAATGGGAGAAAAGAGTCAGAATGACCAAAAAGGATCATGGGGATTTTTTAAGAAAAAAAACGACAAGAAGATTAATGAATAACTTGATTTATCCATTATCTAATAGTATTATGGAAATACGTGAGTAACGAAGTCTAATTCTTATTGGACTTTTTCAGTCTCAAACTACAAAAAAGGAGATTTAACGAATGGCAGTTCCTGCAAGAAAAACTTCAAAACAAAAGAAACGTTCACGTCGTGGTCACATTAAGTTAACTGTACCTGCAATGCATTACGATGCAACTACAGGTGAATACCGTTTAAGCCACCGTGTTTCACCAAACGGCTACTACAAGGGTCGTCAAGTTGTTAAAAAAGCTAACAACAACGACTAATTAATAGACACCTGATTTGCGGTGTCTTTTTTTTTACAAAAAAACAAAGAGGAAAGTATTATTGAACAATGAAACTAGTTTTTTTACATACTAGCGATACGCATGGATTTTTATTACCAACAGATTATCAAGATAAAAATGATTATGAAGCACCAATTAGTTTGAGTAGAGTTTCAACTGCTATTAAAAAGCAAAGAGAAAAATGGGGTGCAGATAATGTAGTAGTTACTGATGCAGGTGACTGTTTGCAAGGTTCACCATTGGCAAGTTTTTGTCATAAAGATAGTAGTTTCAAACGGCTCGATCAATTTACTGCTGCTTATAATGAAATTGGATATGATGGTCGCTGCTTAGGAAATCATGATTTTAACTTTGGCTTGGATTATTTAAAGCACTATATTGAAAAAAATACAGCTAGTTTTGTAAATGATAATATTCTTGATGAAAATACAGATAATCCTGCTTTTGGTCAAGAATACAAAATTATTGAACGTCATGGGGTTAAAATCGGTTTATTAGGAATTACAACCCAGTATGTTCCCCATTGGGAACCAGAAGAACATATTCAGGGGTTAAAGTTTGTCTCAGCTTTTGAGCAAATAAAGAAATTAGCACCTAAATTGAAAAAAGACGTTGATATTTTAGCTGTAATGTATCATGGGGGCTTTGAAAGTGATCCCGTTACTGGAGTAGCTACTGAACCACATAATGGTGAAAACGAAGGCTACAAGATTTTAACAGAAGTTCCAGAAGTTGATGTGTTTTTGACTGGGCATCAACATCGTCGCTTGAACTTAGTGGTTAATAATACTGCCATCGTCCAACCAGGATATCGAGGCGAATGTGTTGCGCAAGTAGTAATTGATTTGGATAAAACTAGTGATGGTGTTAAGATTAACAATTTAGAAACTAGTTTAATTGAGACTAAAGATTATGAACCAGATTCAGAAATTGTAAAAGATATAACTGATGTTGACGAAAAAGCTCAAGCATGGCTTGATCAACCAATTGCTCATTTATCTGAGCCAGCACCAATTAAAAATGCTTTTGAAGGTAGAACTAAAGGAGCACCATTTATAAATCTGCTTCAACAAATGCAAATTTACTTTACTGGTGCTGATATTTCTGCAACTGCTGTTATGAGCGAAAAGGCACGTGGGTTTACCAATCAAACAGTAACTTTGAGAGAAGTTATTTTGAATTATCCATATGCTAATCAGCTTTGTAAGGTAAAACTAACTGGCAAGGAATTAAGGGAGATTTTAGAACATACTGCTACTTTCCTTGAAAAAGATAACGAGGGAAATATTCATTTCATTGATCGTTATATTAAGCCTAAGCCACAGTTGTATCATTTTGATGTCTTTTATCCATTACATTATGAAGTTGATTTATCTAAGCCACATGGGCAAAGAGTAGTAGAATTGACTTTATATGGAAAACCAATCGAAGATGAACATATTTATCATTTGGCAGTAAATAATTATCGGGCTATGGGTGGAGGTTTCTACCCTGCATATTCAATGGATAAAATTGAACTAATGCTTGATAAAGATTATGTACAAATGTTTACTGAATATCTGACTAGTGGCGAAGTTAAGGTAGATACTAAGCAATATTACAAGTTTTATTAGATAAAAAGATCACTTCAAAAGGAAGTGGTCTTTTTAATTTTGAAATTGCTTACATGATATAATTAAACTGAAATGATGAGTGGGATTTTTTAAGGAGAAAGCTTATGAAGAAAGTAACATCATTTTGCCAGAATCATCCATTTATTTCTCCAGTAATTGTATTTTGGAGTATAGTTTTCTTAATGTTTTTCGGACCCAAGATTTTAACCTCGATTAAATCAGCATATTTTAACTATCAAATTACTCAAGTGGTTTCAGAAAAGAAACCACAAGCCAAAGCACTGGATATGATGCAAGAAGATACAGAAAGCAAGGTTTATTATCAAACATATGAATATAAAGATAGGAAATATATCCTTGCTTGCTACAAGAAATCTGGAAGAAGACACTTTGATTGGTACAGTTTAAAAACTGGAAAGATTGAACATCTAAAGTAGGTATAACTATGAAAAACTTTGGACAAAAGCACCCTTTGATGGTGTGGATTTTAACACTTTTATTCAATTTGCTGATTTTAGTTGGTATTTATTTAAGTTATTTGTCTTTTCAAGAAGAGCATGATACGAAGGTTGCCTATTCAGAAATTGAATTAGCTTTGAAAAAACAAAATATTAATACTCATGAAATAAAAGTTGCCCAGCCTTTTGTTAGGAATCAAAGGGCTTTTACCAATACTATCTGGTACACACTAGCCTTTACTTTCAAAGGTCAAAAATATGAAGCAACTTATCAAGAAGAACTTATTGATAAAATTATAACGAAAGATTGGGCAATTCGTTATAAACCAGAATATAGAGTAAAGATTGAAAAAGTTAAAGAGTTTCAATAAAAATAAAAGGAGACGTAACATTCTACGTCTCCTATTTTTATATTCAATAATTATAACATCTTACTGTACTTGGTTTTACCCTTGTATGATTTAGCTGCGATGAAAGGAATAATAACAGCAAATAACAAACCAAATACAATTCCTACACGAATTGCTTGCATTGGGTTAAATTGCGTTTCAGTTAATGCTGCAGCAATAAAACCAATGATTGACATAAAAATAGTACTCCAAATTACTGAAATAATGTAGCGCATAATCTCTCCTTCTTTCGCTTTGCATTTTATCAAATTTTGAAATTGTAAACAAGGAAATGAAACATAATACCAGTTTTTGGTATACTTAGAATAAATGAAAGGGGTCACGTGATGCAAGTTTCTGGTTTACAAACGCTGAGTTCTTTTTCTCTGCTCAAAAGTCCAATTTTAATTGATGATTTGGTGAAAGATGCCGTAGATAAAGGATATAGTAGTTTAGCCTTAACTGATATAAATGTTACATATGGCTTAGTTGATTTTTATTTAGCTGCCAAAAAAGTTAACTTAAAACCTTTACTTGGAATGACAATCAGACTTAATGGGATTGTTGACCAAGCGCATCGTTATGACTTAATTTCAATTGCTAAAAATAACCAAGGTTATAAAAATATATTACGTTTATCTAGTGCAATCAATCTAAAAACTGATAATGGCGATGAACGTAAAGTTTTAACCCTAAAGCAGTTAGCCAAATATTTAAGTGATCAAGTTTTTATTGTGCCAGCTAATATAACTAGTGAACTGCGCTATCTAGCTGAAAATAATGAAAAGTTGGGAAGTGATTTCATTCGTGAATTACAAAAAATAATTCCCAGCTCTAGTGATTTATATTTAGGAGCCTATGCCGGTAAAAATCAGCCATATATTGATTATGCAAAAAGCATGGCTAAACAGTTTAATTTACCTCTAGCTGCAACTGAAGATGTTCAATATTTGCAAGCTAGTGATCATTTTTTGGTAAAAACATTAAGAGCGATTGAACAAGGACAAAAATTAGTTGATACTTCTAGTTTGGCCTTGCAAAAGGGTTCTCATTATTTACGCACCAGTGGTGAATTAGTATCTGCGTATAATGAATGCAGTATTTTATCAGCTTTGCATAATGCAGCTAAAATAGCTGATGAATGTAAGGCGTCAGTAACTTTTACTCAACCAGAATTACCTAAATATAAGCAAAGTTTTGCCCCTGATTCTAAAATATATTTACGTCAGTTAGTTCAAAAAGGGCTTGCTAAGCGTTTTAATGGGCAACCAATCCCAGAAATTTATCAAAAAAGGCTAGATTATGAATTAAAAATTATTGATCAGATGGGCTTTGATGACTACTTCTTAATTGTGTGGGATGTAATAAATTATGCCCATTCTGTTGATATTACTACTGGACCAGGTCGTGGCTCAGCAGCAGGTTCTTTAGTGGCGTATAGTTTGGCAATTACAGAAGTTGATCCTATAAAATATAATTTGCTTTTTGAAAGATTTTTAAATCCAGCTCGAGCTCAAATGCCAGATATCGACCTTGATATCCCAGATAATCGTCGTGATGAAATCATTAAATACATGTTTGAAAAATATGGAATGGATCATGCGGCCCAGATATTGACTTTTGGGACTTTGGCTGCAAAACAGGCTTTGCGTGATTGCGCCCGGGTATTTGGTTTAACAACAATTCAAGCTAGTAAATTTACCCATGCAATCCCGTTTTCCAAATCAAAAATCACCTTAGCACAGGCTTATCAAGAATCAAAAGCATTGCAATTGCTTGTTAATGCATCAGAACTTAATAAGTTATTATTTAAAACGGCTATGCGATTAGAAGGGATACCACGCCATGCCTCCATTCACGCAGCAGGACTAGTAATTAGTGACAAATCTATTGCGCAAATAGCAGGATTGCAAGCAGGAACATTGGGGATTCCTGTGACCCAACAAACAAAAGCCCACGTTGAGGAACTAGGCTTATTAAAAATTGATTTTTTGGGATTAAGAAATTTAACTATTTTAGGTGATACGATAGAATTGCTAGCAAAAGATGGCATAAAATTAGACCCTAAAAGGATCCCTCTTGATGATATTAAGACCTTACAATTGTTTCAAAAGGGGAAGACTGATGCTGTGTTTCAATTTGAATCACAAGGAATTAAAAATGTTCTAAGGCGATTGCATCCTGATAGTTTTGAAGATGTTGTAGCCGTTAACGCCTTATATCGGCCAGGACCAATTCAAAATATTGATCATTTTATTAATCGAAAACAAGGTAAAGAGCCAATCACTTATCCCGATTCATCTTTAGCGAAACTTTTACAACCAACTTATGGAATTTTGGTTTATCAAGAACAAGTTATGCAGACTGCACAAATTATGGCTGGTTTTAGCTTGGGTGAGGCGGATTTATTGCGTAGAGCCATGTCTAAGAAAAAGCAAGATTTAATTGATCAAGAACGCGAAAAATTTATTGCTGGAGCAGTTAAAAATGGCCATCCACAAGCTACTGCTAGCAAAGTTTATGCATATATTGAACAGTTTGCTAACTATGGTTTTAATCGTTCACATGCGGTAGCTTATTCCAAAATTGCTTTTTGGCTTGCTTATTTAAAAGTTCATTATCCAGCTGCATTCTTTACTGCATTATTAAATTCTGTTAGTGCTAATCGAGTAAAAGCTGGTGAATATATCACTCAGGCTCAAGAAGCTGGTGTAAAAATCTTGGCCCCAGATATTAATAATAGTCAGACTGACTATTATTTGGTAAATGGTCAAATTCAGGTTGGCCTTAAAGCAATTAAGGGTCTGAGAGTTGATTTTTTAAGAAATATTGCTGGTTTGCCGAAAAACTTTACCTCTTTAGCCGATTTTTTAAGAAAAATAGATGCTAAATTTCTTTCTGAACAAGCGATTGCAGCCATGATTAAGGCAGGTTGCTTTGACAAAATTGATGAAAATCGAAAAATGTTATTGGCTAACTGCAAAGAAATAGTAGAAAATATTAAGTTTACTGGTCAAAATGAAACTTTATCTGAAGGATTAGGTGGAATTCGTTTAGAGCAAGCACCAGCCCCTAATTCAAATGAAAAGGCCACAATGGAAGAAGAAGTGTTAGGTTTTTCAACAACCAAAACTCCAATTTTAGTTGTTCAAAAATACGCCGAACGATTCAATGCTCAAGCTTTAAATTCTTTTACAGTTAATGAAACGGGAATTGCAGTTGGTAAATTAATTAAATTGAAATTAATTAGAACTAAAAAAGGCGATACAATGGCTTTTTCAACTTTTAGGGATGCAAGCAGTGAACAAGAAATTACAATTTTCCCAGGAATTTACAATAATATTTCAAATATCTTGAAAGAGGGACAAATATATCTTTTGGGAATTAGAACTCAAAGTGATCGCTATGATGCTGGAAAAGTTCAATATATGTTGACCAATTTGAAACTTGTCAATTTTACTGAATAAAAACAAATTCAAAGAATCACAATCTAGCGGCAATGGTAACGCTAACAAAATAAAAAAAGCAACAGAATAGTAATTTAGCCCATTTTTTTAAAGACTTTGAGAGAAAAAAATGGTAGTATTTAATTGATGTGAGAAATTACACATAATAATCATGATGGGGTGAATTCATGAAACGGATTGGTATTTTAACAAGTGGTGGGGATGCCCCTGGTATGAACGCTGCTGTTCGTGCGGTTGCTAGAACTGCGATGGCTAATGGCATCGAAGTATTCGGTATTCGCTACGGATTTGCAGGGTTAGTTGCTGGTGACATCTTCCCAATGACATCTGATTCAGTTGCCAATATCTTAACTCGTGGTGGTACTTTCCTTTACACAGCTCGTTATCCGGAGTTTGCGCAAGAAGAAGGTCAATTACGTGGTATTGAACAATTGAAGAAGCATGGTATTGAAGCATTAGTAGTTATTGGTGGAGATGGTTCTTACCATGGTGCTTTGGCTTTGACTAAGAGAGGATTTAACTCTATTGGTCTTCCAGGTACTATTGATAATGATATTCCATTCACTGATTTAACTATTGGTTTTGATACTGCCTGCACTACAGCAGCTGATGCAATTGATAAAATCAGAGATACTGCAAGCAGTCACCAACGTGTATTCGTAATTAATGTTATGGGTCGTGATTGTGGTGATATTGCCATGCGTGTTGGTGTGGCAAGCGGTGCTGATGCTATCGTTATTCCAGAAAAGCCATATGACATTGAAGCTATTGCTAACAAGCTTAAAAAGAGCTTTGCTAATGGTAAGGATCACGGTATTGTCATTGTTGCAGAAGGCGTAATGTCTTCAGAAGACTTCTTGAAGGAACTTCTCAAGTATGGTGACTTTGATGCTCGTACTGAAGTTTTAGGTCACATGCAACGTGGTGGTGAACCTACTGTTAGTGATCGTGTTTTAGCAAGTAAAATGGGTTCATATGCTGTTAAGCTTCTTATGGAAGGAAAAGGTGGCTTAGCTGTAGGTATTGAAGACAATCACTTGTGTACTCATGACATCGTTGATTTATTTGATTCACGCCATGTTGGTGATTACTCATTGCTTGCAATGAATGATGATTTGTCACGGTAAATTTTGTTTTTGTAATAGGAGAGTTTTTTAAATGAAGAAAACTAAGATTGTTAGTACTTTAGGTCCTGCATCAAACGATTTAGAAACTATTATTAAGTTAATTGAAGCAGGTGCAAATGTCTTCCGTTTCAACTTCTCACACGGTGATCACGAAGAACACCTTTCACGTATGAAGTTGGTTAGAGAAGCTGAAAAGAAGACCGGCAAGTTAGTTGGTATTATGCTTGACACCAAGGGTGCTGAAATCAGAACTACCGAACAAGAAGAAGGCAAGTTCACTATTCACACTGGTGAAACTATGCGTATTTCTATGGATGCTACCAAGAAGGGTAACAAGGACAAGATTTACGTAACTTACCCAGGTCTTTACGATGACACTCACGTAGGTGGTCACGTATTAATCGATGATGGTAAGGTTGACTTATTAATCACTGAAAAAGATGAAGCAAACAAGGAATTAGTAACCAAGGCTCAAAACACTGGTTTAATTGGTTCTAAGAAGGGTGTTAACGCACCAGGTGTTGAAATCCGTCTCCCAGGTATTACTGAAAAGGATACTGATGACATTAACTTCGGTTTACAACACGGCATTAACTTTATTTCTGCTTCATTTGTACGTAAGGCTCAAGACGTTTTAGATATTCGTCAATTATGTGAAAACGCTGGCCAAGACCACGTTAAGATCTTCCCTAAGATTGAATCACAAGAAGGTATCGACAACATTGATTCAATCCTTCAAGTTTCTGATGGTTTAATGGTAGCTCGTGGTGACATGGGTGTTGAAATCCCATTCATGAACGTACCATTTGTACAAAAGACTTTGATCAAGAAGGCAAATGCATTAGGTAAGCCAGTTATTACTGCTACTCAAATGCTTGACTCAATGCAAGAAAACCCACGTCCAACTCGTGCCGAAGTAACTGACGTTGCTAACGCTGTTTTGGATGGTACTGATGCAACTATGCTTTCAGGTGAATCAGCAAACGGTTTATACCCTGTACAATCAGTACAAGCAATGCACGACATTGATGTACGTACTGAAAAGCAAATTGCACAACGTAACACTTTGGCACTTCAAAGATTTGAAGAATACCAAGGTTCAAATGTAACTGAAGCTATCGGTGAATCAGTTGTTAGAACTGCTGAAGAATTAGGTGTAAAGACTATCATTACTGCAACTCAATCAGGTTACACTGCAAGAATGATTTCTAAGTACCGTCCAAATGCAGACATCGTTGCATTGACTTTCGATGAAAAGATTCAACACTCACTTGGTATTGTTTGGGGTGTTCAACCACTTCTTACTGAAAAGCCAACTTCAACTGATGATATGTTTGAAAAGGCAGCTAAGATTGCTAAGGAAAACGGCTTCGTTAAGGATGGCGATTTAGTAATTATCGTTGCTGGTGTTCCGGTTGGTGAATCTGGTACTACTAACTTGATGAAGCTTGAACTTATCGGTTCAAAGCTTGTTAAGGGTCTTGGTGTAGGTACTGGTTCAGTTATCGGTAAGGCTGTTGTAGCAAACAGTGCTGATGAAGCAAACAACAAGGTAGAAGATGGTGACATTTTAGTTGCTAAGACTACTGACAAGGATTACTTACCCGCAATCAAGAAGGCAAGTGGTTTAGTAGTTGAAGCTTCTGGTTTAACTTCACATGCTGCTGTTGTTGGTCTTTCATTAGGTATCCCAGTTATCGTTGGTGCTACTGACGCAACTGACAAGATTGCTGACAACACTACTATTACTATTGATGCTCGTCGTGGTGCTGTATACCAAGGTGAAGCAGCTAACTTATAATAGCTAGTTAAATATAAAAATAAAAGTAGTCTGATTTTTCAGACTGCTTTTATTTTTTGCCTAAATTCTTTATACTATAGAATTAGATTATGTAAAATAAATATATTTAAGAAAGGAGGCCTCGCATGCTAGGGACAATTCAAAAAGGAAAAGTTATTGATAAAAATGACGAGGCATATTATGTTCAGGTAAATGGGGTGACTTATGAGCTCAATAAGCTAGAAGTTACTCAAGAGCAAATGCCCCAATTAGGTGATATTGTTCAAGGCTTTATTTATGATAATAAAAATCATAAAAAACAAATGACTCAGTTTTATCCTTTTGCAATGCCAGATCAATATGGATGGAGTAAAGTTACTGAAGTTAGACGTGATTTAGGAGTCTTTGTGGATATTGGTTTGCCAGATAAAGATGTAGTTATTTCTTTGGATGATTTACCTCTTGATAAGGCGAAATGGCCAAGAATTGGAGATCGCTTGTTAGTTACTTTAGAAACCGACCATAAAGATCGTATTTGGGCAAAAATGGCCGATGAAAATGTTTTTGAACAACTTTCAAGCAAATTTCCTCAAAATATGAAAAATAAAAACTTGTTAGTTACTGTTTATGCGACGCGTCCAGTAGGAGATTTTGTTTTAACAAGCGATTTTTATTTAGGCTTTATCCATGAAAGCGAAATGATGACCCCACTTAGATTAGGGGAACAAATTAAGGCTAGAGTTGTAGGAATTAGTAAATATGGCCGTTTAAATTTGAGTGTATTACCAAGAGCATTTGAAGAAATTGATGAAGATAGTCAGATGATTTTGATGTCACTTAGACGTGAAGCAAGCAAATCTTTGCCATTTTACGATAAAAGTGATGCGCAAGATATAAAAAATCATTTTGGTATTTCTAAATCAGCTTTTAAGAGAGCAATTGGTAGATTGCTAAAGCAAGGCTTGATTGTTGAAGATAAAGATGCTGGTAAAATTACTTTGGTAGATAAAAATGAAGAAGAATAATCTTGATCAAGTTGCTGATTTCTTGAGATTTTGCAGTTTGGAGCGGGGCTTGAGTAAGAATACAGTTGATTCATATCAATTGGATTTAAACCAATTTATTGAATATTTAGATAAAGAAAAAATTACTGATTGGCCAGAAGATCCATTGATAATCGATTCTTATCTAGCTAAACAGCGTGATGAAGGAAAAAAGACTAGTACAATTAGTCGTGGCATAACTACTTTGCGACGGTTTTATCGCTATTTGTTGCGACAACATATTTTGGTAGTTGATCCTTTAATTCAAATTGATACTCCTAAGCAAGAAAAAAGACTACCACTTGCTCTTTCACAAAAGGAAGTAGAACAGCTGCTAGCTCAACCTGATATCAAAACTACAACTGGATTGCGTGATCGGGCAATTTTGGAATTACTGTATGCTACTGGCATGCGGGTCAGCGAATTAATTAATTTAAAAGAAGCGGACTTGCATACTGATTTAAAGATAATTAGGGTTTTGGGGAAAGGCTCAAAAGAGCGGTTGGTTCCTGTGACTGACTTTGCTTTAAATTGGCTTGATAAGTATTTAAAAAATGTAAGAGATCCAGCATTGCTCAAAAAGGGTGTTGCGTGTGACTTTTTATTTTTAAATAATAGAGCCGGACAGTTAACAAGACAAGCAGTTTGGCAGTCAATTAAGAAATATAGTAAATTGGCTAAGATTGACAAAGATATTACGCCGCATACTTTGAGGCATACTTTCGCGACTCATCTACTTGAAAACGGAGCAGATTTGCGAGTTGTGCAAGAAATATTGGGTCACAGTGACATTAGTACAACTCAGATTTATACTAATTTATCACAAAAGCATATTTTTGATGTTTATCAGAAAACACATCCTAGAGCATAATTATGTTAGTAAAATATAAAAAAGACTATGAAAAAATCGCAATGGGGTTGTTATCCTATTTGCCTGATTTACGAAATTTAAAAAATTTACAAGAAGAAATGAGTTTGTATGATAATTCTGGTGAATTCTTCCTATATTTATTTAGAGATAAAGAGTCTGATTTAATCGGGATTGTGGGGATTCAATTATTAGAACATTTTGTTTTAATTAGATATTTGTCACTAGCACCGGGATTTAGAAATCACGAATATGAACAAGCAATAATTAGAGATTTACGTGAAGAATTTCCCAAGAAGCGATTAACAGCACTTCCAGATTATAGTTACTTATTTAAGGATTAACGATGACAGAAAATTTAAAAGTTGAATTACCCAATTTTGAAGGGCCATTAGATTTATTATTACACTTAATCCGTTCTCAAGAGATTGATATTTATGATATTCCAATTGCTGAAATAACAAGACAATATCTTACGTATCTTGAAAAAATGAAAGAACTCAACTTGCAACTAGCTGGTGAGTACTTTGTTATGGCATCAACTTTATTGAGAATTAAGTCACAATATTTATTGCCCAAAAATGATTTTGTTGAATTAGAGCAAGAACCAGATATCGATCCAAGACAAGAATTAGTTGAACAATTAGTTCAATACTCTGTTTTTAAGAAAATATCTAAATATTTAAAACAGCGTAATGATAGTGTCCCTGTTACTGTAGCCAAAGAGCCTAGTGTAGGACAAGCTAAAAGCATATCTCCATTACCATTAGGACAACTTAGTGAGAGTGAATTAGCTAATACCTTCTCCTTATTGATTCGGCGGTATAAATTGCGGACACCAGAATCAGCTACAGTAAAGATTAAATATTCTTCTGTAAGTGATATGACTAAAATGCTTGAAAATAAGTTCTCGCAAGTAACAAGGATTAGTTTTTTTTCATGTATTCAAAAAATTAAAACCTTAGATGATGTAATTTCACTCTTTTTGGCTATTTTAGAAATGAGTAAAAATAAAAAAATAAAAGTAAGTCAAGGTCGTGAATATGGCGATTTGACACTAGAAAGAATTGATTAGTAAATGGCAACTAAGCTCGCTGAATTAGAAAGTTTATTATACTTAGCTGGTGATACAGGTGTTGAACAAGCTAACTTGTGTCAATTATTAGAAATTGAAGCTCCGGCTTTGCGTGAGTTAGCGAAGAAGTTAACTCAAAAACTATCTGAGGATGAAAATTCAGGTTTGCAAGTTAGTTTGATTAAAGATACATATAAGATGACAACAAGTTATGATGTGGCTGATGTTGTTGAAAAATATTATCAAAAAGATCTTTCAAAGACCTTGAGCCAATCAGCTTTAGAAATTTTGGCAATTGTTGCATATCGTCAACCAATTACAAGAGTTGAAATCGATGAAATTCGAGGAGTTAATTCTGCTGGTGCAATTCAAACGTTAATTTGGCGTGGGTTAGTTAAAACAAGCGGGAAAAAAGATGTTCCCGGTCATCCTAACTTATATGTAACGACAGATTATTTCTTGCAATATTTTGGATATGAGTCTTTAGCTGATTTGCCAGTGATTGAAGATTTTGAAAATGAAAGTATTGATGAAAAGGGACAAGTAGATCTCTTTAAGGCAAAAGATAGTAATAATCCTCAAAATAGACTAGGAGAAAGATAATGGCAGAACGTTTGCAAAAATTGATTGCTCAAGCAGGTATAGCTTCTCGTCGGAAAGCTGAAAAAATGATAACTGAAGGCAGAGTGGCAGTTAATGGGCGAATTGTAACTGAATTGGGAACTAAGGTTGAACCTAGTGCAAATATTGAAGTTGATGGCTTACCAATTCAAAAAGAAAGTAAACATACTTACCTTTTATATAAGCCAAGAGGAGTTATTTCTTCTGTAAAAGATGATAAAGGAAGAAAAACTGTTCTGGACTTTTTTGAAGAGAGTCCTTATCGTTTGTATCCAGTAGGGAGACTTGACTATGATACCTCTGGGTTACTACTTATTACTAATGATGGTGAATTGGCTAATAAACTAATGCACCCTCGCCACATGGTAGATAAAGTGTATGTTGCAAAAATTAAGGGCTTTTTAACCCCAGAAGAAATATATAGTTTAAAACATGGTGTAAGGATTGATGGTAAAAAGTCAGCACCTGCAAAGGTAAAAATCATTAGCACTAATCGAGAAAAGGGAACTTCAATTGTTCAATTAACAATTCATGAAGGACATTACCATCAAGTTAAAAGAATGTTTAAGGCAGTAGGTCATTTAGTTGATAAGTTATCACGTGAACGATATGCTTTTTTAACCTTAAAGTCACTTACTGCAGGTAAATATCGTGAATTAACTCGTGAAGAAGTTGCTAAACTAAAAAGCATGTAGTATACTGAAGCTGAATTTAATAGGAAAGCGTCTTCAAGGCAGGGTGAAAATCCCGACCGGCTGTTTGAGTCAGCAACCCACTTATGTGGCTGAACCCTAAGGTACCGATAGTATAGTCTAGATGGAAGAAGACAGGCTGATAAAGGAAAATTACATAATACTTTCTCAAAGGTCTGCCTCTTGGAGCGCAGACCCTTTTGTTTGTAGGAAATATTTATGACTAAGACAAGATCAAATCTAGCTAAGACTTTAGCAGCAGTAATGATTGGTGTAATTGCTTTTGTAGTAATGAAGATTGAATTCCCAATTATTCCGATTTTCCCATTTTTAAAAATGGATTTTTCAGATGTCATTATTTTAATTGGTAGCTTTTTATTCGGACCAGTGTCTGGAATTGGAATGGCTTTTATTAAGTGCTTCTTGAGTTTAGCTTTATCAGGATTTAATATTCTGTCTTTAGTTGGCCAAATAGCAGCATTTTTGGCAAGTATTTGCTATATTGTGCCTTTATATGTGGTTAGCAAGAAAAATGAAGATAAATTCATTATGCAAATAGCCGCAGTAGTAGTTGGTACAATTTGCTTAACCCTTGCGATGAGCTTAGCAAATATTTGGCTTTTAATGCCAATGTATGCTAAGTTTGCTAATTTCTCATTCCCAGCAACTTACATTCTTTATGGAGTTGTTCCATTTAATGTGATAAAGGGAGTAATTAACGGAATTTTAGCAGTTATGGTGATTAAATTTGTTTTACCACAACTAGAGAATTTTGCTTCAAAGAGATTTTAATTTGACTAATATTAGATAAGCCCTAAGAGGGGCTTTTTTCTTTATCCTTAAATATGCTAAAATAACAGTGATTATGTTGGGAGAGTGTTTATCGTGAATAATAATTCATCAAATAACGGCCCTTACAAGCATTTTAAGCGGCCTGAACAAGGACGAGTTCAACAATCTAAGCCTAAAAAGGCTCATCATTTTGTTAAATGGGTAATTGGTTTAGTAATTGTTGTATTGGTTGGTGTCCCAGTTTACTTGACATTTAATCATAAATCTTCAAGTTCAGATGTGACTACACCGACTAGAGTTAAAACTTCAGCTTCAAGTTCTGCAAGTTCTAAGAGTAAAAAAATTAAAATTGTAAAAGAATCCTCAAGTTCTAGCTCAGCTTCAAGCGAATCATCATCTAGTTCTCAAGCCGCTTCTTCAAGTTCAGTTGCTAGTTCATCAAGTTCAGAGTTGCGGACATATGTAGTTCAAGATGGAGATAGCTTATCATCTATTGCTGCAGCTCATGGGATGTCTGTTGATACATTAGCTCGGTTGAATAATATTACTGATGCAACAAGTATTAGAGCTGGGGAAACACTCAAACTTAATTAAAATCACAGGAAAGGATAAAGAGACCGTGGTCTCTTTTTTATTGAAATGCAAGTAGCTATTGATGGTCCAGCTTCTGCTGGAAAAAGTACAGTTGCCAAGATTATTGCTAAAAAGTTAGGTTTTATTTATATTGATACTGGTGCGATGTATCGCGCATGTACTTTTATTGCAAGAAAAGAAAATATTGATTATGGCGATGAAGCTCATATTTTAACAGCAATTAGTCAAAATAAAATTGAGTTTAAGTCAGAAAATGGTGAACAAAGAGTTTACGTTGCTGGGGAAGATGTTTCTCTTGCTATTAGAACGCCAGAAATCACTGCTAATGTTTCGCAAGTAAGTGCATTAAAAGGTGTACGCGAAAAAATGGTTGAATTACAACGAGAAATGGCTGGTTCAACTAATGTTATTATGGATGGCCGTGATATTGGTACAACGGTTTTGCCTGATGCTGAATTAAAAATCTTTTTAGTTGCAAGTGTTCATTCACGAGCTAAGAGAAGATTGCTTGATTATGCTGAAAAGGGAATTCATGAAGATTTAGCTAAAATTGAACATGATATTGCCGAGCGTGATTATAAAGATTCGCATCGTGCAATTTCTCCATTAAAAAAGGCAGATGATGCGGTTGAAGTTGATACAACAAATATGTCAATTGATGAAGTAGTTAGTGACATTTTGGCAAAAATTAAGGCAAAAATGGCAAAATAACAAAAAATCAAGAGAAATTTTGAAAAAAAAGCTCGAAAAGGTGGAAAAATATCATGCTTTCATTTAAAATTAAACATGATATTGGGAGGTATTTATGTCAGATAACAGTAATCAATTTTTAGATGCTTTAAAGGAAATGCAAGGTGTTGAAGTTGGCAACATTGTAGACGTTGAAGTTTTAAGTGTTGAAGACGGACAAATTGCAGTTGGTGTTCAAAATGCAGGTGTTGAAGGTGTCATCACTCGTCGTGAATTCACACAAGATCGTAATGCAGATCTCCACGACTTAGTTAAGCCTGGTGATACTTTCAAGGCTTTGGTATTGAGAAGAGCCGGTGGCGATAAGGAAAACGGCGAATTCTTCTTCTCAGTAACTCGCTTGAAGGAAAGAGAAGCATTTGATAAGCTTCAAAAGGACTACGAAGCAGGTAACGCTATTGAAGGTACTGTAACTAGTTCAGTACGTGGTGGTTTAATTGTTAACGTTGGTACTAGAGGTTTCTTGCCAGCATCATTAATTTCTAACCACTTTGTTTCAGACCTTAAGCCATACATTGGTAAGTCTATTAAGGTTAAGATTACCGAAATTGATCCTAACAAGAACCGCTTAATCATTTCACACAAGGAATTAATCGAAGAAGAACGTGAAGAAGCATTTGAAACTGTAGCTTCACAACTTGTTGCTGGTGATATTGTTGAAGGTAAAGTTTCTCGTTTAACTAACTTTGGTGCCTTTGTAGATGTTGGTGGTGTTGACGGCTTAGTTCACATCTCTGAAATCTCATACAAGCATATTGACAAGCCTAGTGATGTATTGAAGACTGGTCAAGATGTTAAGGTTAAAGTTATCGGTATCGATGACGACAGACACCGCATCTCCCTTTCAATTAAGCAAACTGAACCATCACCATTTGAACAAGCAACTTCAGAATTAAGTGAAGGCGAAGTAGTTGAAGGTGAAGTTAAGTCATTGACTTCATTTGGTGCCTTTGTTGAAGTAGCAGATGGTATTCAAGGTTTAGTACACGTTTCTGAAATTTCAAACAAGCGTGTTGAAAAGCCTAGCGATGTTTTGAAGGTTGGCGAAACTGTTAAGGTTAAGGTTTTGAGCATTAACCCAGATGAAAAGAGAATTTCTCTTTCAATTAAGCAAGCACAACCAGCAGCTGAAGGCGAAGGAAACAACGCTCGTCGTAGCGCATCACGTAACGATTCTGTAGCTAAGAAGTACATGAGCGATAACAACGACAACGGCTTTGCACTTGGCGACATCATTGGTGACCAATTGAAAGACCGTCAATAATGATGATTTAAAAGCCGACGATAGTCGGCTTTTTTTGTTGGATTTTAAATTTAATCAAATAAAGAAAGGATGATAATAATGGCTCTACCAACTGTTGCAATTGTTGGTCAACCTAATGTTGGAAAATCAACTTTATTTAATCGAATTATTAATGAGCGTTTAGCTATTGTTGAAGACCGACCAGGAGTAACGCGTGACCGTAATTATGCCAAAGCCTCTTGGCTAGGCCATGAATTTAATATCATCGATACTGGTGGTATTACTTGGGAAGGTGGACGAATTGAAGATGAAATTCGCGCTCAAGCTGATATTGCTATGGAAGAAGCGGATGTAATTGTAATGATTACAAGCGTTGCCTTGCATTTGACTGATTTGGATGAGAGAATTGCTAGAATTCTCTATCGCTCAAGTAAACCAGTTATTTTGGCTGTTAATAAGGCAGATAATCCAGAACAACGTGCAGATATTTATGATTTTTATAGTTTAGGACTAGGAGATCCAATTCCAATTTCATCAACTCATGGTACAGGAATTGGGGACTTGCTTGACGCTGTTGTTGAGAATTTTCCACCTGAAGCTGATACTAAGGATGAAGATGAAATTGCCTTTAGTGTGATTGGGCGTCCAAATGTTGGTAAATCATCAATTATCAATGCCATGTTGGGTCAAAAACGAGTTATTGTTGCTAATGAAGAAGGTACAACTAGGGATGCTGTTGATACACCATTTGTAGCCGAAGATGGCACGAAGTTTAGAATGATTGATACCGCAGGTATTAGACGTCGCGGAAAAGTTTACGAAAAGACAGAAAAATATTCTGTTTTACGTGCTCAGGCTGCAATTCAACGCTCTGATGTAGTTTGCCTAGTTTTAGATGCAAGTACTGGCATTCGTGAACAAGATAAGCATGTGGCTGGATTTGCGCATGATGCAGGCCGTGGAATGATTATTGTTGTCAACAAGTGGGATTTACCTAAAAAAGATTCTAATTCCGCTAAAGACTTCACTAGAGTCATTCGTGAAGAATTTCAATATCTTGACTATGCCCCTATTATTTTTGTATC
Source organism: Lactobacillus mulieris (assembly GCF_007095465.1). Taxonomy (GTDB): domain Bacteria; phylum Bacillota; class Bacilli; order Lactobacillales; family Lactobacillaceae; genus Lactobacillus; species Lactobacillus mulieris. The sequence goes on along the minus strand of NZ_SDGL01000003.1, from coordinate 49,548 downwards.
TGCAAAAACTGGCAAAAATTTGGATCAACTACCAGATTTAATTAAAGAAGTTGCTGAAAACCAAAGTCAAAGAATTCAATCTAGTGTCTTGAATGACATGTTAATTGAAGCATCTAAGCTTGTACCATCACCTTTAATTAAGGGAAAACGTTTAAGGGTTTACTACATGACTCAAGTAGCTGTTCAACCACCAACTTTTGTTGTCTTTGTAAACGACCCTGAATTGATGCACTTTTCATATAAACGGTTCTTGATTAATCAACTTCGTGACAATTTTGATTTTACTGGTACTCCGATAAAAATCTTGCCACGTAAGCGAAAATAAAGGAATTAAAAGAAGTTTTTAATAATAAACTAAGAAAATATATATTTGTATCTAGCAAAGAAAGATTTATTATTTATTTTTTGAAAAAACCTTGTTATGACGGGCTTATTGTGCTATTTTTAGAATCAGGAAACAATGATTGGTCATGATCATTCTTCCTTATTCTTTTTTAAAGAATAAGTCTGAACTCATAGGTTCAAACTCAGGAGGTGAATACAATGGCAAACAAAGCAGAATTAGTAGCAGAAGTTGCAGCTAAGACTAAGCTTACCAAGAAGGATGTTGCTGCAGCAGTTGACGCAATTTTTGCATCAATCCAAGATGATCTTGCTAAGGGTGAAAAGGTTCAATTGATCGGCTTTGGTACTTTTGAAGTACGTAACCGTGCCGCTCGTAAGGGTCGTAACCCACAAACTGGTGTTGAAATCGAAATTCCAGCAAGCAAGGTTCCAGCATTCAAGCCTGGTAAGGCTCTTAAGGATGCTGTTAAGTAATTTTTACTTAACTTTTAAAAGGTCTAGGTTTTCCTAGGCTTTTTTTATTTCTTAAATGACTTGAAGCTGTTAAGATAGAAAGAGCGAATTTACCTAGAAAGAAGGATCAATTGATGTCATATTCTGAGCAACTGCTTGATGCAATTGAAAAACATGATTTTTCTCAAAATAATATTCTTTTAAAGAAGGCACTTGATTCTGACAGTAGTGAGCTTCTCGCAGCTTTGGCAGAGAACTTAACAGATATGGGCTTTAGTGATATGGCAAAAGATGTTTATCGTTCACTGATTGCTAAGAATCCCGAAGAGGACTTGTTTAAAGTTTATCTAGCCGAAATCTTATTGAATGATGGTCAAGATGACGATGCTTTAAGCTTGCTTTATAGCATAGACGAAAATAGTGATAGCTACCTTGAAATCTTGTTAGTACAAGCCGATTATTACCAATCATTAGGTCTTTTTGAAACTGCGCAAGCAAAATTACAAGAAGCACATGAATTAGCTCCTAAAGAAGATGCAATTATTTTTGGTTTGGCTGAATTAGCATATTCAACTGGAAAAAATGAACTGGCATTGCATTATTATCAAGATTTAGCTACTAGACAAAAACATTTTGGTGAGATTAATTTGCGTGAGCGGATTTTTGCTAGTTTAGCTAAATTAGGTCGCTATGAAGAAGCCAGTGAAATAATCAAACAATATGGACAGGACTTTATTGATATTGATACCAGATACGAAGCAGGCTTAGTTCTGTTAAGTACAAAAGATTATAAAAAGGCAATTGAATATTTAACTGGTGTATTAGAGCAGGCAAGTGATTATGTAAATGCCTATCCATTGCTTGCACAGGCTTATGAAGCAAATGGTGATAATGAAAAGGCGCTAGAGACGGCTCAGACAGGTTTAACATACAATGAATATGATGAGACCCTTTACGCTTTAATTGGCCGTGTAGCTGCTAACTGTGCTAAATATGACCTAGCTGTTGATATGCTAAAGAAAGGTCTATCATTTGCCCCCGATAATATGGATTTACGTGTACAATTATCGAATTTATATCTCTATTTGAAAAAAGACGAGGAAAACTTACAGTTATTCCGAGAAGTTGATGAAGAAAATCTTGAACCGCAAGCAAGATGGAATATTGCAGTTTCGTTGTATCGTTTAGAAAAATATCAAGAATCACGCAAAGAATTCTTACTTGCCTATCCAAACTTGCAAAATAATGCTGATTTTTTGAAGGACATGATTCGGCTCTTTAATATCGATGGAGAAAGAGTGGCATTGAAAGATTTACTTCAAAAGTATTTGGAGTTAATTCCAGATGATGAGGAAATGCTCGACTTATATGATGAATTAGTATAACCAATAAAAAGAACCATATAGAAAATATATGGTTCTTTTTATGCGCTTTTTTAAGATAAAAATATAATTATATTTCATGTGTAAATGAGTTGTATATAGCACTAAAGTGGTAAAATAGTAATGTACGTTGTAAACGTTATTATTATATAAATTAATATTAAACAAATACAATCTACAACAAATATATCTATTGTAATAAAGGGAATATTCCCGTGGGAGGTTATTATAATGGGAGTTTCAAAGAATAATTTCCGAAATAAGATGGAACAGTCGTCAAGACAGGTTCAACACTTCGGTTTTCGTAAGTTTTCAGTTGGCTTGACGAGTGTTTTATTGTCGACGTCGTTGTATTTTGGCTTTATGGGAGCGGGAGCGCAAGCTGCAACAACACCGTTAAGTCAGACCAGTTCTGAAAGTACTGAGCAGACAAGTTCGGCAAGTTCGTCATCGGCACGAAGCGAGCTAAATAAAGAGGTACTTTCTAGTTCAACTAGTTCTGCCAGTTCATCAGTTAAATCAGCTGATAAGACGGATTTACAAAAGCTTTATGATGAGATTGTCAAAAGTGAAGAAAAGAATCAATTAGCTTCACAGTTGACTTCTGTTAAGTCTATTCTTAATAATGAAAGCGCTTCACAAACGGAAGTAGACTCAGCTTTAGCAAGCTTGAAGCAGGCTTATATTAAAGCCTTGAGCGATAATGCTAAAAAACAAGAGCAAGCTAATGCTCAAGCTAGTGAAACAAAAGTAGCTAAGCAAACTCAAGAAACACAACCAGTAGTTAAGGATAATAGTTTGAGTGTTACCAAGGTAGCAAATCAAGATAATGCGACAGTTGCAGCACTAACTACCAATTTAGCTGCTCAAGCTTCAAATAGTAATGCTGCTAATACTGCTACCAATAACGATGCAGGTGCAGAATCTGAAGCTATTTCTACTTCAGAAACAGCACCAAATGGGATTGACCAAGTAGCTAAGCAGACAGCAGCTACTACAGTTACTAATGCAAATGAAGTGGTTACAAGTAGTGATCAAACTCAAAATCGTTCTAAACGTGAGGCAGTGACAAATGCTGAAGCTGATAAATCAACTACTGGTTCTACTATTCAAGGGCGTAACATTAAGGTTACCTTCCTTGGTGGTAATCAGTTCTATGCAAGTAGTGATGGGGATGATCAACCAACAGGCGCCGTCAACCCTGGCGTTGATGTAGATCAAGGTTACTATGTGGCTGCAGTATCTTTTCAAGGAAAAGCTGGTGACACTGTTAAAATTACCCTTCCTTATGTTAAGGGGTTTAGTCCAAGTAAGTTAGGTGCCCAAGCTGATTTACCAGCCTCTGTAACTTCTCAAAAAGAAGAAACTATTACTGGTGAAGATGGTAGACAATATTTGGTTGAAACTTATAACTTGACTAACAATATTGAAAGTTTAGTAACGGTTTACTTCCAATACCAAAACCAAGGTGTGTGGATTGTTTCAGGTAAGGATTCAGCGAAGATTTATAATCTTTCAGCTAGTGATATAGGTGATAAGACTTATCAAATTAAGGCCGTTATCGGTAGCGGAGAAGATCCAGAAAAAGATAAAGACAAACAAGAAAGTTCAGCTGATTTTACAACTCATATTAAAGAAAATTTTACTTTTGCTAGAATGTCTAACGATTCCAGTTTAGTTGCTGGATCTGGACAAGATCCTTATCCAGATGGAACACCTAAAGTAATAGCAGGAAAAGAGTTCTCGACGTTTCTACACGTCTGGGATAATGTATCATTGCCAGCTAATAATGGTCAGGCAAACTATTGGGGAATTTATGGCGGAACTAATCTAGGGACAACTATTACTATTCCAACACCAGAAGGTTACCAAATTGATGCTGTTGGAACTATGAATGTTAATGGTTGGGATAGTAAGGGTTACCATATTACTCAAGATGGTCCGGGTAAAGATATCATTATCCAAATCGATTCTGGCTACGGTATTATGTACCAAGATACTCCACAAGCTTCATATCGAATTCTTGGTAGATTTACTCAAGCTATCCCAGACTTTGATACCCGAGTTTGGGCGTCAGGACCAATACATGTTGAAAAGACTAATAGCTATGATTCTACAGGTAAAAAAGTTACTATTTCATATACTGGTGATTCAACTTGGAATGAAACTATCATGGGTCAAGATAGTATTGATAAAGCAAAAAAAGCTTCTCAAACAGCTATTGACCCAGATACAGGAATGCCAAAAGAAGCATCAAGTATTGCTGGAAATTATGGTAGTGTAAATTCTTACAAGGTACCAAAGAGAAAAAGTGAAAAATTATTTTTGGATGCAGAACCTGATGATAATGAAGGCTCATTTAGATTTGATACTGGTACGGCTCAAAGTTTTACTACTAAAGATGGAAATCCAACTTTATATTTCACTTTTGATAAAAAGTTAAATGTCTATAAGTTATCAACTCCAAATGCTGCTTTTATGCAGGGAACAAATTTCATTAATAATTATCACTACACTTTAACCCGTGCAGATGGTAGTACCCAAACAGGTAAAATTGATGCTGGTGGAATAATTGAAAATGCTAACCCTACATCAGCAATTGTAAGCATTGTTTTAACACCTGACCAAGTAAGTTCAGCTTCTATTGTTAACCACTACTTTGATAAACATAATCAATATACATTCTATGGTCGTGTAGTTAATAAGAATTTAGCAACTGGTGAAACTAAGTCAAATGTTGGTGACAAATTGACTGCAACCTTCCAATTTAGGTCAACTACTGCCCAAGGTGTAGTAATTAATTCACCAATTGCTAAATTAACACAAACGGTGGACGAAACTGAAGCCTCACTTAAATTTGAAGCCTTACCTGATACAAGTGTTCAAGCTGGTGACTTACAGGGTTGGACTATTCGTGGTTTATATGATGATTCAAGCAAGACTGCTAGTGGTTATAGTTCATATGAACCAATCATTTACTATGTATTGCCCAAGGGTATCACTTACCGTAATGCTCCAGGTTTAGCTGCAGGTAACTTTACTGCAGGTGGGAATACTGCAATTCCTAAAGTTTCCACCTTTGTTAACTCACAAGGTGAACAAGTAATTAAGGTGGATTATACTGGGACTAAATCATACTATACTTGGCCAAAGGATAAGTCTGGTATTAACGATCAATACACAATTGGGGCAGTTCCAGGACTTGATGTGCTTGCTGGTAATTACAAGGGGTCAGTTTACATTAAGTCAACCACGCCAATGGATTCTACTTTAAATCCAAAGGCTACTAGTGATGATGCTAAAAACTTACTTGATTTAGCTGGGGATGCAACTAATCTTTACCACGTATCTGATTTGACCTTTAAAGTTAATAGTGGTGATATTGTTAACACTGTAACTTCAGCTAAAGTAGATAATGGGGCTTGGAGCGATGTGGTAAAAACGGATGTTAACCCAACTCACTTTAAGGACCACACTATTTCATTTGGATGGACTTTGAATAACCAAGCTTCTGATGGAGTTAAAGGGATTGTTTCTGTTGCTGAAGTACCACAAATTGATAAGCATGGAAACTCAATGAACTTCCAATTAACTGGTCCAATTACTTTGCCAAGCAATTTAACTAATGCTAAAGCCTACTACTACACTGGCGACTTTAACATGGACAATACTGAAGTTAGTGGCAAGCCAGATTTATCTCAATGGCAAACAGCAGATCAAATTACCGATTGGTCAAAGGTTAAGTATGTTGCAATTGCTATTGACTCACTTCCTCCTAAATCTTCATCTGGTAGAATTGAAATTACTGGTTACATTACTCAGTCTCGGTATTCTAATGCTGGGACTGCCTTCTTGCCAACGATTACTTATACTAAGAAGCCAGATAATACCGACAATGGGCCTTTATCAATCTTAACTAAGACTAATACAGATGGTCGTCGCCGTGCTGCTGAAGTTGATGCTACTGTTATGGATTCACTTGATGTCAAGGCAGTCTTTCCAAGTGACTCAGGAATAGCTGATATTGACTTAGGTCGTGGACCTGTTTACACACCAAATGCTGGGGAAGTTTATACTGAAAGTGATTATCCAGATTCAATGGCAGATGGTAAGATTCCTGCTGGCTGGAAACTAGATAAAAAGGTCTTAGTTGGTAAAGATGGCCAAGAATATGCTTGGGGTTCTTCAGTCTTTTATGCGATTACAGGAGAACCTTACTTCACTGACTTGCATGTTGAATTCCGTTATGTTCACAACCAAAGAGTAATTACCCCTGGTGACTTCCCAGATAAGGATAAGTCTGATCCAGTTGATGGGATAACTTACCGTGATGTGGTTAAGACTGTAACTCGGACTATTAGAATTCACAAGACTGATGGCACGATTGAAACTGTCACTCAACCAGTCGACTTCTACCGGACTATTACTTACGATGAAGTAGATAAGAAGATTATTGCAACTAGTGCTTACAAGCCTGATGATAGTTTGTGGGCAGCATATAATGTACCTTCAGTTCAAGATAAAGTAATAGTCTACACTAAGACAATAGATGGCAAGACGACAGATCCTACAATCATTTCAGATGGAAATGTTCCTGAAGAAACTATCGACTCAAATACTAACGATGAATTTGTTGATGTTTACTATCAAAATCCAGGTACTAAGAAGCCAGATGCTCAAAAGACTGTAACTCGTACTGTTGTTGTCAACTTCCCAGCTGGTTACTCAGTTGATGCTACTGCCTTAAAGGCAAATGATGGTAATGGTGTAACTACTACTGTTAATGGTCAAACTGTCACTAGAACTTATACTACTACGATGACTAGAACTGTAAGTTTGAAGAGTGATGGTACTTGGCAAACTACTGACTGGCAATACACTGACAGAAACTGGCCAGATGTAACTAATGGTAGTGACTTATTACCAGCAATTACCAAATACACTCCAACTGTAACTGACAATATTAAGAAGACAACTGTTGACTCAATTAATGCAGAAACAGTTGATGAAAATACTCAAAATGAATCATTCACCATTGATTATGTTCAAAATGGTGTCATTCAAATTGTGGCTGTTGATAAGAGTAGTAACAATAAGCCAATCGCATTAGGTGATTTAACCACTACTATGGAAGGTAAAGATGGTTCAAATATTGACCAAACTACCTTGAATGGTTATATTGATGCAATTAAGCAAAGATTAGCTGGCCAAAACTATAAGTTTGACTCTCAAACTCCAACTTCAAACCCAACTACTTATGCTGATCAAACTATTACCCTTTACTTCACTCACAATACCCAAGACTTTACTCCAGACAACAAGCCTAGTGATGCTGAAGATCTAGAAAAGACTATTAGCAGAACAATTACTGTTAACTTCCCAGATGAAGCTCATGCTCAAGCATTTGCTGGTCAAGCAGGTTACACAGTAAATGGTAAATCAGTAACTAGAACTGATACCGCAAGCTTTACTAGAACTGCTACTAAGGACTTAGTAACTAATACTTACACCTACTCCCCATGGGTAGTTAAGGGTACTAGCCAAGCTAGCGCAACTTTACCAGGACTTAACTACGGTGAAGCCTTCTTACCAGAAATTTCACGTTATGCTCCTAATAGATCTAGCGTAAGTTCTGTAAGTGTTGATGATGCTTACATTAAAGCAGGCACTACTCCAGAAAGTGTAACGATTAGTTATGCTCCTGTATCATCTACTTTCCAAGTTGTTTTGGAAGACCAAGATGATGGCAATAAGGTTGTTAAGGCATTTATCTTCAATAATAAAGTGGGAGAAACACATACCTATAGCGATACTGAAAAGTCTTTGCCTGCAAACTATGAATGGGCTGATGAAAATAATAAGTTAGGCGATAGTATCACCCTTAGCGACACTACACCTGCTGTAACTGTTTACTATGTAAAGCACATGCATAAAACAACAACAGGTACAAAAGATGTCACTAGAACTGTTGATGGTACTAAGCCAGATGGTAGTGCAATTAACTACAGCGACAAGGTAACATTTAACTACACTACTGATACAGACTTGGTAAATGGTAAGACTACTACTAAGTACGACCATGATAGTCAAAGCTTTAATGCAGTAGCTGATGATGTGGCTCCAGCAACAATTAATGGTTATACTCGAGTATTGAATGGTGGCAGTTTAGATGCGCAAACAGTAACTCCAAATAGTAGTGACATTAATGTCCACGTAAGCTACATTGCCAATGACCAAAAGATTTTAATTAAGGCTTATGATGTTCACAATAATTCTAAGACCGAGTTAGCTATCCCTCGTGGAATTATGACTTCAATTATTGGTAAGAGTAAGGCTGTTGTTGATACTAGTGAAGTTCAAGCTGCAATTGATGCTATTAAGCAATATCTTGAATCTAACGGTTACACTATGATTACCAAGGATCCAGTAATTCCTCAGAATTATGATAGTGATGATAAAGTTGATCAAATTATTGAATTAGACTTTGATCACAAGACTGATGTAGTTGATCATGATCATATTCCTGATGGTAGTCCAATTAAGAAGGCTGACCTTGAAACTACTGTTAAGAGAACTGTAACTGTTCATAATACTGATGGTTCAACTCAAACTGTTAGCCAAGACTTTATTGCAACTAGAACTGCCAACTATGATCCGGTTACTAAGACAGTAATTAGTTACAATCCATGGTCTGGTTCAAGTGATACTTACACAATTTCTCCACAAAAGGGCTACAAATCTCGCTGGACTACTAGATTTGGTGAAGGTGCTACAATTGCTGCTAAGAGTGGAGATTCTGATTACCAAGTAGTACCTGCATATGATGTTGATGCTCAACATATTACAGCTGATACTGTTCCTGGTGAAAATGTCGATGTTTACTATGATGCTCAAGATGCAACTAGAACAATTAAGTACCAAGATAAAGATACTGGTAAGATTGTTGGATCATTTGACTCTGATCCAGCTAAGGTTGGTACTCAAGTAGATGTTGATATTAAGGGGCATGTCCCAGATGGCTACGAATTAACACCTAACATTGAAGTTCCAAGTCAAGTTGCTATAACTTCAGATAATGTTCCTGTTGTTGTTTCTGTTCAACGTAAGGGTACTACTTACACTTACACTGACAAGAACTTGCCAACTGGTATAACTGCTGATGATTTACAAAAGACAGTTCATCGTCAAATCATTGAACACTTGACAAGTGCTGGTCAAGAACATGATAAGTATATTAATCAAGATGCTAACTTTGTCAGAACTGTCACTGTTTACCCAGCTACAGCTGATCAACCACAAAAGGTTGTCTTTGGTGATTGGACTCCTAAGACTGATGCTGATTCAATCTTCAGCGAAAAGGCAATCGATCAAGTAGATGGATATATCAGTGTTTATGTTGATAGTGATGGTGTAACTGGTCACCCAATTACTGTAGTTCCAAGTCAAGTAGTTGCAAAATCAAATGGTGTTCCAATTGATGCTGATACTTTCCACGTATACTACCGGAAGGTTTCAACAGTTCCAGAAGGAAACATTCCAGATGGTACTACCAAGAAGGATGGTACTAAATTAACAGATGCTGATTTAGGTACTGATATTATTCGTGATATCTATGAAACTGCACCTGGTACAACTGAACCTAAGCTGATTAAGGAACAAAGAGTTCGTTTAACTAGGGATGCTTTAGTCAACCAATTTACTCACGAAGTTATTGGCTACTCTGATTGGAGAGTAAACTCTGAATATAACAAGGCACATACAGCTGATGGTTATGATGACACTTTGCCAGACTACACTCCAACTGCTTATGCTGGTTACACTCCTTCAGTTGCTCAAGTAACTCCAATTATTCAAATTGATAACAATACTCCACACTTAATTAAGGTTTACATTTCTTACAACAACCAAAAGCGGACACAAGTTATCAACTATGTTGACTCAGCTACTGGCAAGACTGTTCGCAGTCAAACTATTACTGGTGTTTCAGGACAAGATTCTTCAGAAAATCTTGAAATTCCAGCAGGTTATGAACAAGATACTGCTAAGCCAGCTGAAAACGTAACCTTCAGTCAAGATGGTCAAAGTATTGTTGCTCACTTCCAAGATAAAGATTTACCAACTGGTACTATCTACGTTAAGGCTAGTCAAGACACATACACTCAAGACAATGTTCCAGCTAACTTACGTGACCAAGTAGTTAAGGAAGTTACTAGAACAATTACTGTTAACCGTCCTGGTGATAAGACTCCACAAGTAATTAAGCAAACTGTTATCTTCCACAGAACGATTAAGTTTGATAAAGTTACTGGTCAAGTTATTCCTGATACTGCAACTGCATGGTTAACTGATGATAATAATGCTAGTGGTACTTGGGAAGAATATGACGCACCAACAATTACTGGTTATGTTCCAACCACTGCTACAGTTGCTAGTCAAACTGTTACTGCAGAAACTCCAAATAGCGACATTACCATTAACTACACCGACAACACCCAAAACCTTAAGTTAAAGGCAGTTGACGATGCTAATAATGAATCTGAAATTACTATTCCAAGTGGTTTAACTACTGAAATTAAGGGTACAAGTAGCACACCAGTTGACCAAGATAAGCTTCAAGGTGCAATTGACAAGATTGTTAAGGCTCTTGAAGATCAAGGCTACAAGTTTGCTGGAAATAACACCATTGATACTTATGATGATGACTCAAAGACTGATCAATGGATTACTATTCACTTCACTCACCAAACTGAAGACGATGACCAAGGTCAACTTCCAGAAGGTGTAACTCCAGAAGATTTAACTAAGACCATCACCAGAACTATCCACGTTCAAGGTGAACCAACTAAGAGCAGTCATGATGAAACTCAAACAATTACTGCAACTCGTAAGGCAATTTACGATAAGGTAGCTAAGAAGATTACTGGTTACACTGATTGGACTGGCTCAATTCCTGTATTTAACGTCAACCAATACACTGGTTACACTTCACAAGTTGATGGCAAGGATGCTAAGGAAGTTGCTAGCGTAACTATCGATAACAACACACCAAGCACGCTTGAAAGTACTGTAACTTATAAAGCAGGTGAAGCTACTCAAACTATTAACTACGTAACTGAAGATGGTACTAAAGTTGGTACAACTTCAATGTCTGGTAATGTTGGCACAGTTCTTGGAAGCGGTGTTGTTGATAAGATTAACGGCAATGTTCCAAGTGGTTATGAATTAGTTCCAGGTCAAAACTTTACTAGTTATGAAAATAATAAGTTTACAACTGATGACAACCCAATCAATGTTTACGTCAAGGTAACTGGTAACACTATTTCACATGATGGTACTAAGCCAGACGGTGTAACTGATGATCAATGGAACGGTAGAAACAAGACTGTTACTAGAACTATTAAGTTCTTCAATGCTGATGGCACAGAAGATACTACTAAGACTATTACTCAAACAATCAACCTTGGTGCAGATGTCTTATACGACAATGTCAACAAGAAGTTCCTTGGTTACACTAACTGGAGAATTATTTCAGGTTCATGGAATTCAGAAGATTTAACTGAAAAGACCCCAGCAGGGATGGATGCTACGATTGATGGTCACATAACTACTTATGTTCCATCAGGCGCAGTTGATGTTAACAACCCTCAAAACCAAGAAGTTGATGTTCACTTTAAGGCCAAAGATGGTTTAAGCTTCACTGTTCAATACCAAACTGATAGTGGTGTAATTCTCAAGAGTTACACTATTAAGGGTAAGGCTAACCAACAAGGTGTTGCTTTAGCTGAAGGTACAACTACAATTCCTGATGGCTACAGTGTTGAAGCAAAGTCACAAGCTGCATATGATGCTTTGAAGTCTGGTAACCACAATTTTGGTACTAGTGATGAAACTGTTGTTATTTACGTTCAATCTGCTGGTACTCATAATGTTGGCCCAGATGATCCATCTAAGTTGCCAAGTGGCGTTACAGTTAGCGATTTGAAGAAGACTGTTACTAGAACAGCTACTATTCATAAGACTGACGGCACAACTGAAGACTTAACTGCACAAACAGTTGACTTTACTCGTCAAGCAATTGTTGATGATGCAACTGGTGCCTTCAAAGGCTTCACAGCTTGGACTCCAGAAAACGGTACTTGGGCTGATGAAACCAGTCAAGTTCCTGATGTTGCTGGTTACACTACTGTTAATAAGAATAAGCTTGGTCAAGTAACTGTAACTGGTGATATGGAAGATCAACATGTTGATGTCTTCTACGTTGATTCAACTCAAAAGGCTAAGATTGAAGCTTACACTACTGATGGAACCCAATTAACTATTCCATCTAGCTACACTACTGAAATTTCTGGTAAATCAGGTTCAGGTATTGCTGGTAAGACAATTAATGACATTATTAGTTACTTCAAGGGTGAAGGTTACAGCTTTGATCACCAAGATGTCGACACTTATGACACTGACAGCAATGTTGAACAAACTGTTAAACTTTACTTCACGAAGGGTGAAAAGAATTACGATTCAAACACTCCAGATAGTGATTTACCAAAGAATGTAAACATCCCTGGTGAAACTAGTCCACGTGACTTAACTCATGATGACTTATACAAGACAGTCACTAGAACTATTACCACTGAAACTCCAGATGGTAAGTCTTCAAGCTTTACTCAAACTGTTGTTGCAACTAGAACTGCTACAGTTGATCAAACTACTAAGAATGTCACATTCAGTAGTTGGAATTACTCAAATGATGGACAATTTGCATCATATGATGTTCCACAACTTACTGGTTACACTTCAACTGTTAACGGTACTGCCGCAACTACTGTTGCTTCTGCTAGCGCTAAGGATGGTAATGGTAACCCAATTAATGGGGATGCTGTAACTATTAAATACACTGGCAACACTACAACCCTTAACCCAGATGATAAGGGTGATGTAACTATTCCAGATGGTACTAAGAAAGGTGACGGTACAACTGGATTAGAGAAGAAGGACTTGTATGTAACCAGCACCAGAACCATTAATGTCTACAATACTGATGGTTCAGCAATTGACCATACAGAAACTCAATCTGTAACTTACAAGCGGACTGCAACTTTAGATGCTAATAAGAAGGTTATTGGTTACAGTGACTGGGAATTAGTTGGTAAAGACAAGACTTGGGCAGCTTACACAATTAGTGTTCCTCAAGGCTACACTTCAGACTCAGGTAGTCAAATTGCTGAATTTACTCCAGGACCAGGTACTCAAGATGTTACTATCAACGTCAAGTTTGTTCCTGAAACTAAGCAAGTTGAAATTACTTACACTTACACTAACCCTAAGACTGAAGAAAAGACTGTAGTTGATACTGACCATGCCCCAATTACGACTGGTAAGGAAACTACAATTACCCCACAACCACCTACAGGTTATGATGTTGATCCAAGTGCTCAAATTCCTAAGACTGTAACTACTAAGGATGGTTCAACTAAGACTGACGACAAGGGTCAAACTAGCCCAATCGACACGCCAATTAACATCCCTGTAGTACAACATGTTGACACTTACTCTGAAGGCAACGTTCCAGAAGGCACTAAGAAGTCTGACGGCACTCCAATTACTAATAGTGATTTAGCTGCTGATGTAACTAGAACTATCACCATTAATATTCCAGGCCAAGATGCAAAGACTATCAAACAAGGACCAGTTCACATGACTAGAACTGTTTCTATCAACCGTGCTACTGGTGAAGTAACATTTGGGAACTGGTCAGCAAATGGTTCATTTGATACATACTCAGATGTTCCAACAATTGATGGTTACACTGCTTCTCAAACTAGTGTTGCTACTGTAACTCCAGATGATCCAACTAAGAACTACGATGTAGTAATTAACTACACCCCAAACACTGCTAACATTACTTACTCAGCAGTTGACCGTGAAAATGGTACTGATAGTCCACTTGACGTTTCAGACTTAGATGTCACTGTTGATAACAGCAAGGGCAGAAGCGAAGCTGATATTAAGAAGGATACTGACAGTGTAATTAGCGCAATCAAGGGTAAGTTCTTAGCACAAGGTTACAAGTACGTAACTATTGAAGGCACTAAGTTAGTCTTTACTAAGGATACTGAATCTAAGTCAACCATCCCTTCAGGAACTACTGATACCACTGGTAAAGAAGTTACTGATAAGGACTTGACTCAAAGCTTCACTAGAACAATCAATGTCAAAGGCGTTGATGGCAATGTAACTACTTACAAGCAAACTGTAACTGGTCACCGTCAAGCAATTATTGACAAGACTAGTGGTAAAGTAACTGGCTACACTGATTGGGTATATGACAATAACGACACTTACGACCAATTCGGTATTAGTCAAGTTAAGGGCTACACTTCATACGTTGGCACTAACTCTGACTACAGTGATGGCAGTCAAAAGACTTTTGTTGAAGAAGTAACAAATGTAAATAGCGATGCTACAGTTTACGTTCATTACGAAAAAGATCAAAATGACGCTAACGCTCAAATCATCTTTAAGGATGTTGATTCTGGTAACCAAGTTGGTACTACTCAAGAAGTAACTGGCCCATCTGGTGAAAGTAAAGAATTTGACTTAACTGCACCAGCTGGATATGACTTTGTAGATTCAAGCGATGCTAAGAAGAACATTACCTTCTCAAGCGATGGCAAGACTATTATTGTTCCTGTTTACGTAAAGCATCACACTGATACGATTGGTCCAAAGGACACCCCAGATGAAGCTACTAAGAAGTTAATTACTCAAAGCTTAACTGGTAATGCAACTAGAACTATTACTGTTCACAAGGTTGATGGCACAACTACTACTGAAACTCAAACAGTCGCAATGCACAGAAGTGCTATTATCGACCGTGCTGCAGGTACTGTAACTTACACTGCATGGGAAGCTGATGATCCACAAAATGCTTCATTTGCTGAATATGCTCCAGATAAGGTTGCTGGCTACACCACTTTAGTTGATGGTGCTCCAAAGGACACTGTTGCTAGTGAAACTCCAACTAGCCCGGTTAATGAAACTGTTAACGTAACTTACAAGGCTAGCCAAAAGTCTGCTGAAATTCGTTACGTTGATAGCAAGACTCAACAAGTTATTAAGACTGATGTAGTAACTGGTATTCCTGGTCAAAAGGTAACTAACATTTCTACTTCAGTACCTACTGGCTACGTCTTAGATGATGGTCAAAATGTTCCTACTGAAATTGATATTGCAGCAGGTGATCAAGCAACTGATCCAACCATTGTTTACGTTCACCAAGAAACTCAAACTTTGACTGATGAAGATGCTAAAAAGCAAGGCGTTCTTGATAGTGACTTACATAGAACTGTAACTAGAACTGTGATTATCAATGAACCAGGTAAGGATAGTAAGACTTACACTCAAGTTGCCCACTTCAATCGTCAAGCTATTTTGAACAAGGCAACTGGTGCCATTACTTACACTGCTTGGACTTCAGAAGACAGTCACTTTGATGCAATTAGCATTCCAACTGTAGCTGGTTACAAGTCAACTGTAGCTGCAGATGATGCAAGTGTTGCTGCTAAAGATGTCACAGCTGAAGATAGAGACAGCTTCGTAGTAGTTAACTACATAGCAGGTGATCAAGACTTAACTATTCGTTTGCACGATGTAACTGATTCTTCTAAGTCTGTTGATATTGCAATTCCAGCAGGTGTAACTAGTGTATTCCACGGCAAGAGTGGTGCACCAATTTATTCAGCTGATTTACGGACTGCTATTAGCAAGATTAAGGATGAATTAGCTAAGCAAGGTTACCAATACGTTGGTGAAGATATGCCAATTGATTACGATACTGATAGTAGCGTAATGCAATACCTTGACATGAACTTCAAGCGCATTAGTGACACAATTGGCCCTAACGATCCAGTTCCTTCAGATATTAAGAAGGATGATGGCTCTAACTTAAGCCACGATGACCTTACTAAGACCGTAACTAGAACTATCTACGCTACTGATCCTCAAGGTAACACTACTCATTTCACTCAAACTGTTGTTGTAACCAGAACTGCAACAATTGACATGAACACTAAAAAAGTTACTGGCTTCTCAGCTTGGTCAAGCGCAAGCTTTGACGAATACAGTGTTCCTCAATATAAGGACTACACTGCTCATGTTGATGTTGATAGTGATGAAAGTGGTAATGTTGCTGGTCGTGCAGTAACTAGTGCTGAAATTGCAGCAGGGCACGCAGCTGATGTTCACATTACATACACCAGCAACACGCAAGATGCTACCCCAACTAAGATTCCAGAAGGTGCAACTAAGAGTGACGGAACTCCATTAACTAAGGACGACTTAGAAAAGACTGTCACAAGAACGATTCACTTTGTTGATGAAAATGGCAACAAGGTGGCTGATGACAGTGTTCAATCTGTAACCTTCAGCCGGACTGCTAACTTAGACAAGAACGGCAAGGTAATTAGCTACAGTGACTGGACTCAATCAGGTAATTGGGATGATGTAACTAGTCCTGAAAAGGCTGGCTTTAAGGCAACTGTAGCAACTATTCCTGCAGTAGCATTAACTCCAGAAACTGCTCATGACGTTGATATCACTGTAACTTACAAGCCTGACCGTGTAATTGGTCACATTAAGTTTGTTGATGACAAGACCGGTGCTTTAGTTTCAGACAAGATTGTTGATGCTAAGGCTGGTCAAACTGGCGTTGCAACTAATGCATCAGTTCCAGAAGGATATGAAATTGCTGCTGATTCAGAAGTTAAGTCTGTTCCTGAAAATATGGACTTTGGTGCAACTGACCACGCTGATGTAATTATCAAGGTTAGCCAAAAGGTTGACGACATTGATCCAGATCATATTCCAGATGGTGCTAAGAAGAGTGATGGTACTCCATTAACTAAGGACGACTTAGAAAAGACCATTACTCGTCACATTCACTTTGAATACCCAGCTAGTTACAAGGGCACTAAGGATACAGACTTTGATCAAACTGTAACTATTAAGCGGACTGCTCAATACAATCAAGCAACTAAGACTGTAATCTTTGGTGATTGGAATACTGCAACTCTTGAAAACTACAAGCCAGCTGATCGTGAAGGATTAGTAACTCCAGGTGAAGTTCCAGCATTAACAGTTGATGAAAACAGTCAAAATACTACAGTAACTCTTACTTACACTACTAAGACTGCAAGCATGAACTTTAAGGCTCATGACGACACTACTGGTAAAGACATCAATTTACCAAGCACTTTGCAAACTTCAATCAGCCACGCTGGTGATACTACAGTTACCCAAACTGAAATTGATAATGTAGTTAATGGTATTAAGGCAGCAGTTGGTGACAAGTACAACTTTATTAACACCACGACTGATGAAGATGGTACTGTAATTGTTCACTTCACTCACAAGACTAGTCCAGTAACTGCAACTGATACTGATGAAGCAACTACCAAGGAAATTACTAGAACTATTCATGTAACAACTCCTGATGGCAAGACTTACGACTACAAGCAAACAGTTACCGCAACTAGAACCTTGACTCGCGACTTAGTAACTGGAAAGGTTACTCCAGGTGACTGGACATTACCAAGCTTTGATCAATATGGTGCTCCACAATATGATGGCTACAAGTCACAAATTGATGTTGATGGCAACGATGATCAAACCGCAGTTCTTGGTCGTCAAGTAACTGCTGATGAGCTTAACCAAGGTAACTCTCACGATGTAAATATCACTTACACTGCTAATGATCACAGCTTCAAGGTTCACTTCATTGATGCTAAGACTGGTAATGAAGTTCTTAGTCCTGTAACTTACTCAGGCAAGACTGGTGAAAGTGTCACAATTGATCAATCTAAGTGGAATTTAGGTAACTACAAGTTAGTTGCTGGTCAAAACATCCCAGCTAATGTCAAAATGAGTGCAGATCCAAGTGATCTTTATGTCACTGTTGACCATGGCACTACTACTTACACTAGTGACAACCCAGGTTCATATAACTTAACCAAGACTATTACTAGAACTATCAAGGTAGTTGACCCTGTAAGTGGCGCAGTTTCAGTAGCTAAGACTGATACTGTAACCTTTACTAGAACTGCTACTGTTGATAGTGTTGATGGCAGCGTAAGTTATAGTGACTGGACTGCTAGTGGTGACACTACTTGGGCAGACTTTACAGCACCTGCTAAGGCTGGATACACTGCAAGTCCTGCAACAATTACTGGTAAGACTGTCAAAGCTAGTGACAATGATGAAACTGATATCATTACTTACACTGCAAACAGTCACGATGTAGTTGTTAAATATGTTGACCCAACTGGTAAAGAAGTTGGTACTAAGACTATTTCTGGTAAGAGTGGTCAAACTATTCCAGTTGATGCTCAAAGTGGTGTTCCAAGTGGCTATGAACTTGATCCAAATAACCCAGCTCCAGCAACTTACACTGTTGGTGATGGGGAAGGCCAAACCATTGAAGTCAAGGTAATTACTGGTAGCCACATTTACCACGATGGTGATAGTGATGTTCCAAGTGACCTTCAATTAGCTAAGACTGTAACTAGAACAATCAACATTGTTGATCCAAAGACTGGCTCAATTTCAACTCAAAAGCAAAGCATAACCTTCACTAGAACTGCTACTGTGAATGCAGCAACAGGCAAGGTAACTTACAGTGATTGGACTGCTTCAGTAAGTTCTGCCTCAGGTAGCGATGTAACTGTAGGTCCAGATGGTGTTAAATTTGCTGCAGCAACTGCACCAACTCATACTGGCTACAAGACTAATGTTGATGGTAGTTTAGCTGAAGAAGCAATTACTGCTGCTTCAAGCGACAGTGTAGTTAACGTAACTTACACTCCAGAAGATCAAAGTGTAGTGATTAAGGCAGTTGATGATGATAATTCAGAAACTGATATTACCTCATTAATTCAACCAGCTATTGACGCTATTACTGGTAAGACTGATGCTCCAATTGATCCAGCTAAGATTAACCAAGCAATTCAAGCTGCTAAGGATAGATTAGCTGATAAGTACGTCTATGTAACTTCTGATCCAATCACTCAATTTGGTGAAAGTGGTACTGGTACTTTAGTACTTCACTTCAAGCACAAGAGCGAAAACTTTGACAGAAATAACCCAGGTACTGGTACTAGCGATGACTTCGTTAAGACAGTAACTAGAACCATTCATGTTATCGACACTACTGGTGCAAGTCATGATTATGTTCAACATGCAACTGTTTCAAGAACTGCTTCTAAAGACTTAGCAACAGGCAAGGTAACCTACAGTGACTGGTCAGCAGCTAAATTTGATGAATATGATATTCCTCAAGTTGCTGGTTACAAGTCATACGCAGGTCCAAGCCAAGCTGATCAAACTCAAGCTGACAAGGTTGCAAGTGCTGATGTAACTGTTTTGAACGATATTCCTCAAAATGGTAGCGATGTCTATGTAACTTACAAGGGTAATGAAGATACTACTCAAGCTATTCAATATGTAGATATTGCAACTGGTAAAGTAGTTAAGGCTGACAATGTAACTGGCAGTGTTGGTCAAAGCGTTTCATACACTGGTTCATTACCTAAGGGTTATGAATTAGCAAATGATTCATCAATCCCAACTTCAGTAACTATTTCTAGTGACAACACTCCAGTTAAGGTTTACGTAAGACAAATTAGCTACACTGATGCTAACAAGCCAAGTGACTTAACTGATGCATTATCTAAGACAATTACTAGAACAATTAAGTTTACTGGTATTACACATGATGATGTTGTTCAAAGTGTAACCTTCACTAGAACAGCAACTTGGAATGCTAGTGAAAACAAGTACGACTTTAGTAGTTGGACTGCTACTGACGGCAATAAGTGGGCCTTCTTCAACGCACCACAAGTTGCTGGCTACACTGGTACTGCTGATCACTTAGATCAAGTAACTGTTGACCCAGATACTACTCAAGACGTTACTGAAACTATTAATTACACTCCAAATGCTCAAACTGCGCGGGTAATTATCAAAGATTCTGACAATCACGATGCAGTAATTAGTGTTGATACTGTAACTGGTGTAACTGGTGGTACAACTGAAATTAGTCCAGTAGCTCCTAAGGGCTATGAACTTGATACTGCAAGAACTGCTAAGTGGCCAAGTTCAGTTCAATTTACTAGTGATGGAACTCCAACAGCTGATACAGTAATTTACGTAAAGCATAAGACAAGTTCTAGTCAAGGCGATTGGCCATTAAGTGATGATGCTTATAAGCAAGCAACTTCAATGACCATCACTAGAACCATCACTATTTCTAAGCCTGGTCAAGCTGATCAAGTAATCACTCAACCGGTAACTTTGACTCGGACGATTACTTTTGATGCTGTAACTGGTGCAATTAAGAGTACAGGTGCTTGGACTACTGGTACTTGGAACTTAGTTGGTTACGCTCAAGCTCCAGCAACAGTTGACTACAACGGTGTAACTTACAACCGTGTGGTAACTTCTACAAGTTCTAACCCTGCTGAACAAGGCGAAGGTGGACTTCAAAAGAAAACTGTAACTAGTGATTCAAAGAGCTACGATGTTCATGTAACTTATGTTGCAAACACTACTAGTTTGAACTTCAAGGCCGTTGATGATGATGCAAGTGGTAAGGATATTACTCCAAGTGGAATTATTACTTCGATTTCACATCAAGCAGGTCAAGCAGTTGATTCATCTCAAGTTCAAACAATTGAACAAGCTATTATCAACAAAGTTCAAGGGCTTGGTTACACATTTGTACCAGAAACTGATACTTCAAATCCAAATGAATACGTACTTCACTTCAAGCACACTAAATTGACTTTGACTGATCAAGGGTCAGCTCCTAAGGGCATTACTGTTGATCCATTGAATAAGGTCATTTACCGGACAATTAGCTACAAGTTTGGTGAAGGTAATATAGCTGGTCTTGACTACTCAACTAATGAAAGTTACATCTTAAAGAGAACTGCAACAATTGATTTAGCTACTAAGAAAGTAATTTATACTCCTTGGCAACTTGTTAACCCAGATGGTACAACCTCCACGACTTTGTCTATGCCATTTGAAGCAATTCCAACTGCACCAACAGGTTATGTTTTCGATAAGATTGATGGCCATGATGGTACTGATGGTCAAGCTCCATGGACTGCAATTCCATCTATGAACATTGATTCTTCATTAATTGATAGTCCTAACCCAACTAAGATTAGCTTAACTGTAAGATATAAGGCTGCTATTAAGACTGTTCCTGTTTACATCTATGATGTAGATTCAGCTACCCCATCTGTTGCAATTGGTAAGACTGAAACTGTCACTGTTGATGGCAAACAAGTTACTCAACCAGTTGCTAAGACTGAAGTAACCGCTGGTGTAAGATATAGCAATACTTACGACCGAAACTTCTTAAATGATAACGTTAAAGATGGTGCTAACTATGAATACATCACTGGTGAGAGTTACCCTGTAGACTTCACTATGGGACCAGATGGTGTTCCAAAGGCAATTAAGATTTATGTAAGACATAAGCATGCAACTCAGCAAGTTACTACCACCTCAACTAGAACTATCCATATCCAAGGACAAGATACTCCACAAACTCAAACAGTTACCTTCACTCGTGATGAATATATTGACTTGGTAACTAATAAAGTTACTGGTTATAGTGATTGGCAAGCTCAAGATAGTAGTCAAGCTAGCTGGGGTGCAGTAAATGTTGGTAGATCAACCGATGGTTATACTGCATACATTGATGGTGTGAAGGGCAATGTGGTTGCTGAAGAAACTCCACTTCCTAACCAAAATGTTGATGTTAATGTAACTTATGAAGCAAATCCTGCAACTGTCAATATCGTTTACCGCAGAAATGATAATAACCAGGTAGTTGCTACAGTTCCTGTTGCTGGTAAGGTTGATCAAACTGTTGATTTGACTTACACTGCACCAGCTGGTTATAAGCTAACTGATGGACAACAATTACCACCAAACATTAAATTAAAAGCACAAAACTTAGATATTACTGTTTACGTTGATGATGATCCACAAACTTATAACCCAAGTAACGTTCCAAGTGATGTCCCAGAGTCAATCAAGGCTCAAATGACCAAGACCGTAACTCGTCACATCGAAATCATTTACCCAGAAGGTTACACTGGTGACAAGCTAGCTACTCCAATTGATCAAAGCGTAACCTTTGAACGTGATGTCACTGTTGATCTCACTAAGTCAGGTGCTGATCGCTACAGCTTTGGTAACTGGCATGTCAAGGGAGATACTGCAACTAGTGGCTCATGGGCTAGTGTTGAATTAACCAAGATTAATGGTTACCACACTGACCAAGGAATCGATGCAGCAACTGTTGATGCTAATACTGATAATGTAAACTTAACTATCCACTACTTAGCAAATGATGCTCAATTAGGTATCAAGGCAGTTGATGATACTGATAACAGCGACATTACTTCTAAGATTAGTCAAGCAATTGCTAATATCACTGGTAAGGCTAATGGAGCTGTTGATGCTGCTAAGATTAAAGCTGCTGTAGCTTCTGCTAAAGAGCAACTTGAAAAATTAGGTTACAAGTATGTTGATACTGATGTAGTAACTAAGTTTGACGATGTTGATGATACGGCTAAGCCAAGTCAAGATTTAGTAATTCACTTCACTCACGCAACTTCTACTTACAACCGTGGTGATCAAGACTTACCTAAGAGTGTAGATACAAGCCAATTATCTAAGAGCGTAACTCGTAAGATTATTGTTCACACTCCAGATGGCCAAACTTCAACTATTACGCAAACTACTAGCTTTGGTAGAACTGTAACAGTTGATAACGTTACTGGCACTGTAACTTACGGCAAGTGGACTCCAACTGATGGTGAATTTGACCAATACGACATCCCTCAACTTGAAGGCTACTCAACTACTGTTCAATACAGTGGTCAAGAAGCTGCTGAAGCAGAAAGTGTTGCTAGCGCTAGCGCAGTTGACAGTCAAGGTAACCCAGTTGACGGCAATCAAGTCGATGTTTACTACAACGCTAAAGACGGCAGCCAAGTAATCAAGTATCAAGATCCAAGTGGTGCTGACAAGGGTAGTCAAACCTTAACTGGTAAGACTGGTGATGTTGTTAAGGTTGATCAAACTAAGGTTCCAGCAGGTTATGAAGTAGTTCCTGGCACTCCAAACCCAGGTACTGTAACTATTCCTGGCAAGCCTAGTGATCCAATCATCATCAAGGTTCAACCTAAGATTGATGTCATTACCTTAGACAATACTAAGAAGCCTGATGCTGTTAAGGACAGCGATTTAACCAAGGATGTAACTCGTGTAATTAACGTTTACAAGCCTGGTGCAACTACTCCTGAAACAACTACTCAAAAGGTAGTCTTCACTAGAACTGCTAACTACAATGAAGCAACTGGAAAGGTTGATTCATACTCAGCATGGGTACCAGTAAGTGGCAACAAGTTCAGTGAATTCAATGCTCCAACTGTTACTGGTTGCACTCCAGATAAGAATGCTCCTGAAGTTGAAGTAACTGCTGATCAAACTTACCCAGATGTAGATATTCACTACACAGCTGTCAAGAACTTAACTGCTCACATCATTTACGTTGATGATAACAATAACCAAACTCCAGTTAAGGTTGATAGCGTAACTGGTCTTAGCGCAGGCGATACTCACGAATATACTGCAACTGCTCCTGCTGGCTATGACTTAGCTAAGGGTCAAGCTGCAACTGTTACAATCACAGTTCCAACTGATGGTACAGCTCCAAGCGACACTATCATTCACTTGACTCAACATTCTGACCAAATTAAGGGCGGAAGCGACGACACTAGCGACAAGACTTATGACTTGAAGCGCACAGTAACTCGTCACGTTTATGTCAAGACTCCAGATGGTCAAACTAAGTTTGTCAAGGATCAAGTAGCTACATTTACTCGTGATGTCACTGTAAACCGGGCAACTGGTAAGCTTACTTACACTGACTGGACCAGTTCAGATAAGAACTTTGAAGCTGTATCTAGCGATGATATTGATGGCTACACTCAAAACCCAGTCAGCTCAATCACAGTTGATGAAAACTACGGTGAACAAACTGCTTACATTACTTACAGTCCAAAGGCAAGTTCAATTAGATACCAGGCTGTTGATGATGATGCAAGTGGTAAGGACATTACTCCAAGTGGAATTAACTTAACTGTTAATACTGCTAAGGGTATTGACCAAACTACAATTGATCAAGATAAGGCTAGTGTTGAAGCAGCAATCAAGGGTGCTCTTGGTAACAAGTACAAGTTCGACGGTCAAACTACTGATGGCAATGTCATTACTCTTCACTTCAAGCATGCAACTACTACTTACGGCTCAGATTCTACTAAGCCTAGCGTAGTTAAGGGTGCTCTTGAAGCTGATGTTACTCGTCCAATCACCATTGTTAGTCCTGATGGCACTAAGCAAACTATCGTTCAAACCGTTCACTTAACTAGAACTGCTACTGTTGATGAAGAAACTGGTACTGTAACTTACGGTAACTGGACTAGTGGTCAATTTAAGGCTTACCCAGTAAGTGATGTCGAAGGTTATACTACTGAAGTTAAGTACGGTGATAGTGCTGAAGCTACTAGAGTTGACGGCGATGTTAAGGCTAGCGATATTACAATCACTGGCCAAGATGCAGATGCTAAGCCAGAAAATGGCGAACCAGTAATCGTAACTTACAAGCTTAACGATGCAAGTGGTAAGATTAGTTACCAAACTAGTGATGGTACTGAAGTAGGTAGCCAAGCAATCAGTGGCAAGGCTGGTGAAACTGATACTTACAAGACGAATGTCCCAGCTGGTTATGAATTAACTGATCCTAACGACACAGCTGTAACAGTACATTATCCAACTGATGGTAGTGAAAAGACTGTAGTTGTAACTGTTCAAGCTAAGAATGACACTTACGATAACACTGGCGACAAGCCTAGTTGGGTAAAGGACGCTACTACTAAGGACGTAACTAGAACTATTCACTTTGCTTACCCAGAAAATTACACAGGTGAAAAGCATGAAGATGTTGTTCAAACAGTTCACTTTACTAGAACTGCAATTAAGAATGAAGCTACTGGTGATGTAACTTATGGTGACTGGACAGTTCAAGGCAGCGACCAATTCGATACATTTAACGCTCCAGACATCCACGGTTACCACCCAACTTCAAGCGCTGCTTTAGTAACTGGCGTTAAGGCCAATGGAACTTACGATGATGTCACAATCACTTATGCTCCAGATAACTTAGTCGGCCGTGTAATTTACAAGTACACTGACAAGAACGGCAACGTATCTGTTGTTGGTATTCAAAACGTAAATGGCACAACTGATGGTACTTACCAAGTAACTGAAGGAAATGTTGAGCTTCCTAAGGGCTACACTTTAGTCAAGGATCAAACTTTACCAAGCCTAACCTTTAAGCCTGGTGAACCTAACGAAGTAACTGTTAAAGTTGATCACGCAACTGAACACTTCAACCCTGGTGACGATATTGATAGCCACAGTGGTGACATGCCTAAGGGCGTTGACCTTGGTACTATTAAGCAAGGTATGACCAAGACCGTAACTAGAACTGTTTATGTAACTCCAGTTGGTGGTGAGCGTCACCAAGTTGATCAACAAACCGCTCACTTCAAGCGCGGCTTTAAGATCGACCTTGCAACTGGTGAAGTTACTTACGATCCTTGGACTAGTGATGACTCAACCTTTAGCGATGTATCAAGCAAGATTCCAGCAGCTCCAGCAGGTTACTCAATTGTTTCTACTCATACTTATGGTTCAGAAACAGTCACTGCTGATGACAATGACATTGATGTTGAAGTAACTTACGCAGCAGCTAAGTCTCACATCACTATCGTTGCTAAAGACAAGAGTAACAACAATGAAACTATTGCTATTCCAGATTCAGTTTCAACTACGCTTGAAGGTCAAACTGCTGCAAGCGTTGACCCTAAGAACGTTCAAACTTATGTAGACGCTATTAGCAGAGCTCTTGAAAAAGAAGGTTACCAATTCGATAGTACTGATACCTTCCCAACTGCCTTTAACGGCGACACTACTTTGAACATCTACTTCACTCATAGAACTGATGACAAGACTACTGACTTGCCAGATGGTTCTGAAGCAGTATCTAAGGATGTAACTAGAACGATTCATGTGGTTGAACCAGATGGTCAAACTTATGATATCGTTCAAAAGGTTACTGCAACTAGACAAGCTAAGGTTGACGCAGTAAGTCATAAGGTAATTGGCTACACTGATTGGACTACTCCAGAATTGACTAGCGTAACTGCTCCTCAATATGCTGGTTACACTCCAAGTGTTGCTAGTGTTGAAAGTCATACGCCAACTGCTGATGAAATTAACGCAGGTCAAACAGCTGATGTAACAATTAAATACACTGGTGTTCAAACTAGTCAAAGTTACGAATACGTTGATGCTGACTCTGGTAGTCAAATTGGTCAAACTTATCAAGGTGCAAATGGTAGAGTAGGTGACAAGGTCAACTTCGATGGTGATATTAAGACTAATATCCCTAACGGTTACGAATTAGTTCCTAATACTACTCTTCCAGGTGAACACGAACTTGGTCAAACTAACCAAACCATTAAGGTTTACGTAAGAAAGACTGTTGTCGACAATACCCAAAAGACAACTCCTAAGGGTAGCGACAAGAGTACTCTTAAAGAATTAGCTAAGACCATTACTAGAACTGTCATTGCTCATGTTCCAGGTAAAGCCGCTCAAACAATTGCAAGTCAAGAAGTTCACTTCACTAGAACTGCAACTTGGAATGATGCAATTAAGAGTTGGGACTACAGCGACTGGAAGGTAGATGGCAGTCAAACTTGGGATGCTATTAATGATAGCGACATTCCAGAGCTAGCTGGCTATAGCCACGACCCAGTTCATGTTGATAGCTACAATGTTTTACCAACAACTCAAGACCAAACTGTTGATATTAACTACACTGCACTTGATCAAACGACTCACGTCATCTACAAGTACGGCGACTTAACTATCAACACTAAGGAATTGACTGGTAAGACTGGTGATACAGTTGCTACTAACATTAATGACGGTATCCCTGAAAACTATCAATTAGTTGATGGTCAAAACCTACCTGAAAACATCACCTTTGATGCTGATGGTCATGCCGATATCGTCGTTAACTTGAAGCATGGTGAAGATCACTATGACGGTAAGACTGGTGAAAAGCCTGCTTGGGCAACTGAAGATACTACTAGAACTGTAACTAGAACTATCAATATCACTTACCCAAAAGGTAAGAAGCCAGCAGGTGCTGAAGATACTCAGACTGATAGTGCAACCTTCACTAGAACTGCTACTCGAGACAAGGTAACTGGTCAAGTAACTTATGGTGAATGGACATTAGCTAGTGGCAATGCTAAGTTTGATAAGTTTACTGCTCCAGCAGTTGCTAACTACACTCCTTCAACTAGTGAAATTGCAGTTGAAACGGTAACTGCTGACAGTCCTGACACTACTTACAACATTACCTACACTGCAACTGGTACCGACTTTACTATCCACGCTCATGATATAACTGATCCTAAGAAGGTTATCGCAATTGATATTCCTGCTGGTATTAACCCAGTAATCAGACACAAAACTGATGGTAGTGATGAAGCCCAATTTGAACTTAACAAGGAAGGTATCATTGCTCGAATCAAGCTTGCTTTGGCTGCTAAGGGTTACAGCTTCGTTGGCGAAGATGGTACTAACGATGGTGTAAACTTGAACTTCAAGCACCAAGAAAAGACTTACCACAGCGGTGATGACATTCCAGATGGTGATAAAGGTCTTATCAAGGAAGCCTTATCAAAAGATGTAACTCGCAAGATCATCACTAGTAAGCCAGATGGCAGTTCGAACACAGTTACTCAAACAGTTACTGCAACTAGAACTGTAACTATTGATGAAGCTACTAAGGATGTAACTTATGGCGAATGGAATCTTCCATCATTTGATGGTAGCGGTGTTGAACAAATCAAGGGTTACACTTCATTAGTTGATGGTCATGCAAGCACTTATGTAAGCGATGCTACAGTAACACTTGGTCAAGATAAGACTCCTCAAAATGGTAAAGACGTCAACGTATCTTATGAAGCAAATGATCACACCATGCACATCATTTACCGCGACGTTGACGATGGCTACAGGGTTGTCGGTAATCCAATTACTGTATCTGGCAAGACTCATACTACTGTTGATGTAAGCAAACAAGCTACTGTTCCAGCAGGCTACGAATTAGTCGATGGTCAAACTAACCCAGCTAATGTAACCTTCCCAGCTGATGGCAGCGAAGTTCAAGACATCACAGTTCTGGTAAAGCACCATGTAGAAAGTGTTGACCCTAACAAGCCAACCAATATTCCTGAAAAAGGTGACAGGGATGCCATCATTAAGGCTGGTAACAAGGATGTTGTCAGAACTATCCATTACCAAAAGGCTGATGGCACTAAGGTATTTGATGACACTGTTCAAACAGTTCACTTCACTAGAACCGTTGACGTTGATGCAATCACTGGTAAGATTGTTGGCTACGGCAACTGGACTAAGGCAGATCCACAACCAGTTGGCGATAGCGATCACTGGCCAAGTGTTACTGCACAAACTTTAGCAGGCTACACTCCAAGTCAAGATAGTGTTCAAGATCAAAGTGTTGACGCAGCTACTAACGACAAGGAAATCACTGTTGGTTACACTGCTGATACTCACATGGCCCACATCATCTACCAAGATGCTGACAACAACAATAAGACTATTTACAGTCAAAATGTTTACGGCCAAACTGATCAAACCTACACAATTAGTCAAGACACTAACAACAAAGATCCAAGGGTAATCGTAACTAGTGTTCCAACTGGCTACAAACTTGATGGTCAATCAATTCCAAGTTCAATTAGCTTTGATGCAAAGGGTGCTGACGACATCGTAATTGTCTTGAAGCACGACACAGTTGATGCTAATAACCCTGGAGATGTTGATACTCACAAGGGTGACTTGCCAAAGGGCACTGACCTTGATGCAATTAAGCAAGGCATGGCTAAGGACGTAACTAGAACTATTTACGAAACTGAGCCTGGTGAAAGTAGAAAGCTTCTTACAACTCAAAGAGTTCACTTCACTAGAACCGCTTCAATTGACCGCGTAACTGGTCAAGTAACTTACGGCGCCTGGACTGCTGATGGAGCTGACAAGTGGGCTGCATACCCAGTTGATAATGTTAAAGGTTACCAACAAGTTGTAACTGGTGGTACTTTAGCTGAAACTACTGTAACTGGTGACATGAGCGACCAAGATGTTGAAGTAACTTACACTTCACAAGCTGCTCAAGATATCACTGTTGTAGCACGCGACGTAACAGATAGTTCTAATCCAGTTAACCTTGGTCAAACTCAAACCTTGAAGGGTAATGTTGATAGCCCAGTAAGTGGCAAGGACTTATCTGATGCAATTGAAGCAATTAGAAAGGCACTTGTTGCTAAGGGTTACAACTACCAAGGTGTTGAAGGTGAAATCCCAGTTAAGTTTGATAATTCTAAGCACACCATTGTCTTAGACTTTACTCGCGCAAATGATGATGTACCTGGTGGTACAACTATTCCAGACAAGTACAAGGGCATTATCGCTGATAGCGATGTAACTAAGACTTACACCAGAACTATCAACTTACACCACAATGTCAATGGCCAAGATGTTGTCGAGCATGTAACTCAACAAGTAACTCTTACTAGAACTGCTCATGTTGATTTAGCTAAATTTAACGCTGATCCAACTGATAAGTCTGCTGTCACATACGGCGCTTGGAGTACAGCTGATTACCCAGAATACAATATCCCAGACAAAGCTGGTTACACTCCATTTGTAAATGACAACGAAACTCACTCACTTGCAGCAAGTCCTGCAACTGGTGATACCAATGTTGATGTTTACTACAAGGGTAAGCAAGGTACTCAAATCTTCAAGTACATTGATGCTGTTAGCGACAGTCAAGTTGGTACAGATGTTCAATTCACTGGTAATGTTGGTGATTCTGAACAAACTTACACTTACGTAATTCCAGCTGGCTACAAGTTAGCTAAGGGTCAAGGAACAAGTTCAACTTACAGCTTCACTGATGGTACAAACACTACTAACATCTACTTAGATCATGATGTCCAAACAGTTACTCCAACTACTATCCCTGAAGGAAGCACGGATGTAACTAAGTCTGACTTGACTAAGACTGTAACTAGAACGATTAGCTACAAGTACGAAGATGGGTCTGAGGCTCACAAGCCTGATGTTCAAACTATCACTTTAACTAGAACTGCTTACGTTGACCCAATTACTCACAGCGTAACTTACAGCAACTGGACTAGTGATAAGAGCTTCACTGATGTAACTGCACCAACAATTGCTGGTTATGATGCTTCAAGCACAATCGTCAAGGGTCACTCAGTTGCCGGTAATAGCGATGACGAAAACATCACCGTTATCTACACTAAGAAGACTCAAACTACTGAAATTCAGTACGTTGATGATACTGGAAAGGTAATCAAGACTGTTCCTGTAAGTGGTCAAACTGGTGATAAAGAAAAGACAGTTAATACTGGTGATAACATTCCAGAAGGCTGGAAGCTTGATGAAAATGCTCCTAAGACAATCGTTGTAAGCTTTGATCCAAACCATCCACAAACTCAAACAGTTAAGATTGTTCATGATACTAAGACTTACAAGTCAGGCGATGAAAATGCACCTGAAGGACTTGACAAGACCGTAACCAGAACTATCAACTTCCACAAGCCAGCAGGCAATGAACAAGTTGTTCAAACAGTTCACTACACTAGAACTGCTACTGTTGACTTAGTAAGTGGAAACATCACTTACAATGCTTGGACCATTGCTGATGTATCTGGCGCAACTAAGGGCGAAGGCACTAATGCAAGCTTTGACGCAATTAGTGACATCCCTCAAGTTGACGGTTACAAGGCTGATCACACCCAAGTTGATCAACTTGCTGTAACTCCAGATACAGCTGACTCAGTTGTTGATGTTTACTACAATGCAAACAAGACTGAGCTTCACTTCAAGGCTGTTGACGAAGATGACAACAATAAGGACATTGACTTACTTGGCAGCTTAACTAGCCCAATCAATGTTGATGTAACTACTAAGGATGTTGATAGCCAAGTTGCAAGTCGTGAAGCTGACATTAAGCAATACTTAGCTGATAAGTATAACTTTGATACTGTTGATACTAGTGTTGACGGTAATGTCACAACTTACATCTTGAAGTTCCACCACGCTAAAGACACTATTTCTGAAGGTGGCAACTTACCTGAAGGCGTAAGTCAAAGTGACTTCACTAGGGCAGTTCACAGATTGATTAAGGTTTATAAGCCTGGTCAAACTGATCCAGAAGTAGTTGATCAAACTGCTACTGCTCACAGACAATTAGTTGTTGATAAGGCAAACGGAACTTACAAGTGGACTCCATGATCAGACGGTGACAATCCACTTTAGCCACAAGCACGGGGATGTTGTTGAAAATCAGCCAATTACTAGAACGATTAATCTTCACCAACCGGACGGCACCACCGTTAAGACTGAAGTTCAAACTGGGACTGCTACTAGAACTAACACGAAGGACTTAGTGACTGACACAGTCTTAACTTACGGCAAATGGAGCGGTGGTCTAACTCAATACCAAATTCCACAAATTGAAAACTATGTCAGCCAAGTAGATAATAATGGTACTCGTGTTGATCAGTCATCAATTGATGGCACCAGTTTTAGTGACCAAGACAGTGTCCCAAGTTATAACGCAATTGATGTATATTACCGGACTGTACCAGCATACACGGTTGTTAACTATAAAGACGCTGATGGTAACATTATTAAGACTGAAAACGTTGGTGGTAACGTTGGTGACAAGAAGACGATTACTGCCGATGAAGTTCCAGATGGCTATGAATTAGTTCCTGGTCAAGATACTTCCAAGGAAGTCACTTTAACTAACGATAACCCAGGTCAACCAAAGACCCCTATCGTCTTCAACATCCAGCAAAAAGTTGTTAAGGTCACCCATGATGCACCAAAGAATGCTGGTGACATTATCGAAAAGAACTTCACTTACCCACAAGGTGTGAGTGAAGAAGATTTAAACCGGACCGCCACTAGAACGATTAATGTTATCGACCCAAAGACTGGCAAAACAACTACTTCTAGTCAAACAGTTAAGTTCTACCGTGACGCTACTGTCAATGAAGTAACTGGTAAAGTTGTTTACACCGATTGGCAAATTGCTAGTGACTCACCTCAAAAGTCATGGTCAGCATGGACAATACCGGCAACACCAGGTACTGAGGGTTACATTCCAACTATTTCAAGTTTACCTGCTGAAACGCCAACTGCAGAAACTGGTGATAAGGAATATACAATTACCTACACCAACCAAGCATACACCACACACGTTACCTTTAAAGACGCTGATGGTACTGTTTTACGAGTTCAAACAATCACAGGCGTAACTGGTACCACTGCTAGCGTTGATCAAAAGTTACCAGCTGGCTACAAGTTAAAAGACGGTGAATCAATTCCTACGTCAATTACCTTTGATGGTGATCCAGTTGCTGATAAGGAAATCACCTTAGAACATATTGTTGAGACTTTAACTGATAAGACACCAGATTTTCCAAATGGTTATACTAGTGCTGACTTTAAGCGGACTGTTACTAGAACGATTAATGTTTACTCAACTGATGGACAAAACATTACCAAGACTGTTACCCAAACTGCTACTTTCACGCGGACTGCTACTTACGACAAGGCGACTAACCAAATTACCTTTGGAAATTGGTCAGTTAGTGATGGAAATGCCAACTTTGCCGAATATAATGCTGATCAAATTGATGGCTATACGCCAACAACTAAGGCTAGCGCAGTTACAGTTACTGAAGCTGACGGCAACTCAACCGTTAACATCCACTACACACCAAATGATAGTAAGGTTATTTTTGAAGCCTACGATCAAGCTAGTGGCAAAGACGTCCAGATTGATTTAGACAGTATCGCAACTAACACTGATTTGGCTGGTAAGGTTGACCAAGCTGTTAATGCACAAGATGCTAGTGATCGTGAAGGTAAGATTAAGAACTTACTTATTAAGCTGGGCTACCAATATGTTGAAAATTCAGCTACCCCTACTCCAAGCAAGTTCACAGCTGACACTCAAACAATTAAGCTTTACTTCACTCACCAAACCAGTGAAACGCCAGAAGAAAAGACAGTTACTCGTAAGATTAACATTCCTGGCGAAAACGGTAAGATAATTGAAGTTACTCAAACTGCTACTGTCCATAGAACTAACACTACTGATAAGGTAACTGGGGCAACTACTCCAGGTGAATGGTCTAAGGCAGAATTCCCTGAATATGATGCAAGTCAAGTTGATGGCAAAACTACTTATGTAGATGGTAAAGAAACAACTACTGTTCCAAGTGAAGCAGTTAAGATTGTCAATGGCGTTCCTCAAAATGGCGATGATGTAACTGTTACTTACGAAGCAAATCCTGGTACTCAAACCATCAAGTACGTTGATGAAAAGGGTAATCCGATTAAATTCAGTGATGGTAGTGAAGACCAAGTAATCTCCGGTAAAGTTGGCGAGATTAAGGAAGTTAACACAACTATTCCCGATGGTTATGAATTAGTACCTGGTGAAACTATTCCTGGTGCAATTGACATTAAGAAGACTGATTCGCCAATTATCGTAACCTTAAAGGCTAAGACAGTTACTGTAACTCCAGACAACCCTCAAAATGAAGGCAGCGAAATTCCAGATAACCCTGGTAAGACTTTCCCTAAGGGAGTTAGTGAAAGTGACTTAAACAGAACTGTTACCCGCAAGATTATCGAAGATAAGCCAACGGGCTCAGTCACAGTTAGTGATGAAAGTGTTAAATTTACTCGTACTGCCACTGTTAACGTAGCAACTGGTGCAGTAACTTATAGTGAATGGACGGTTGTTCCAAATACTAACAACAAGTTTAGTGAATATGTTTTAGGCGACAATGATCAAGTATGGGGTTACACTGCTTCACGTTCAAAAGTTGACGAATCAACTCCAAGTGTTGAAGCTGGCGACCAAGAAATTCATATCACTTACGCAAAGGACACTCACACTGTAACTATTGACTACGTTGACTCAGATAACGGTAACGCAATTGTTCACCAAACAATCGTTACTGGTAAGACTGGTGATACTAAGACTGTTACCCCTGAAATTCCTGATGGTTACGAATTAGCTAAGGATTCTTCAGTTCCAGGTTCAGTTGACTTCAGCAAGCCTACTAGTGATCAAACAGTTAAGTTGGTTCACAAAATTACAACTTTAACTGATGAAACTCCTAACTTGCCAAATGGGTTAACTAGTGCTGATTTGAAGCATACTGTAACTAGAACGATTAATGTTTACTCAACCGATGGACAAACCATTACCAAAACAGTTTCTCAAACAGCAACTTTCAAGCGGACTGCTACTTATGATGAAGTATCTAAGAAGATTACTTTAGGTGATTGGACCCTAACTGATGGTGATAGTAACTTTGCAGAATATAATGCAGATCCAATTACTGGTTACACCCCAACTACTAAAGCTGATGCAATTACCGTAAATCGGGACAGTGGCGATTCAACTGTTAACATCTACTACACTCCTGACGATAGTAAGGTTGTTTTTGAAGCTTATGACCAAGCTAGTGGCAAAGACGTCCAGATTGATTTAGACAGTATCGCAACTAATACTGACTTAGCTGGCAAGGTGGATGAAGCAGTTTCAGCAACTGATGCTAGTGATCGTGAAGGTAAGATTAAGAACTTACTTACTAAGCTTGGCTACCAATACGTTGCAAACTCAACTACTCCTACTCCAGACAAGTACACAACTGCTGTTCAAACAATTAAGTTGTACTTCACTCACCAAACTAGTGAAACTCCAGAAGATAAGACTGTAACTAGAGTTATTACTATTCCTCGCGCTGACGGATCAACCGCTAAAGTTACTCAAACCGTCACTGTTCATAGAACTAATACTACTGACAAGGTAACTGGCAAGACTACCCCAGGTGAATGGTCTAAGGCAGAATTCCCTGGTTATGACGCCGGGTCAATTCCTGGTCACACAACTAAGGTTGACGGCCAACCAGCTACTAGTGTACCAAGTGAAGCAGTCAAGATTGTTGATGGTGAACCTCAAAATGGTGATGACGTAACTGTTACTTACGATGCAAATCCAGGTACTCAAACCATCAAGTATGTTGATGAAAATGGCAATCCTGTTGGCAGTGATCAAGTTCTTAAGGGTAATGTTGGAGACAAAGAAACCGTCAACCAAAAGATTGAAGATGGTTATGAATTAACTCCTGGCGAAACAATTCCAAGTTCAGTTGAAATTAAAGATACTGATACTCCAATCATCATTACTTTACGTTCTAAGAAAGTCACTGTAACTCCAGATAATCCAAAGAACCCAGGCGACCCAATCACCGAAGTTCCAGGTAAGACTTACCCTAAGGGAGTTAGTGAAAGTGACTTAAACAGAACTGTTACTCGTAAGATTATCGAAGATAAGCCAGATGGTTCAGTCACAGTTAGTGATGAAAGTGTTAAATTCACTCGTACTGCTACTATTAACGTAGCAACTGGTGCAGTAACTTATAGTGAATGGACAGTTATTCCAAACACTAACAACAAGTTTAGTGAATATGTTTTAGGCGACAGCGATCAGGTTACTGGCTACACTGCAAGTAGAACTAAGGTTGACGAATCAACTCCAAGTGTTGAAGCTGGCGACCAAGAAATCCACATTACCTACACCAAGACTAACCAAACAGCTACTATCAACTACGTAGATACTGAAAATGGAGACGCAATTATCCATCAAAACGTCATCACTGGTAGATATGGTGATAAGAAGGAAGTTCCATCAGAAATTCCAGATGGATATGAAATCGCTAAAGATTCTAGTGAACCAAAAGAAATTGACTTTAGTAAGCCAACTGGTGACATTACTGTTAAATTAGTTCACAAGACTACTACTTATACTGGTGACGAACCAGATTTACCAGAAGGCGTTGTTAAGACTGACTTACAAAAGACCGTTACTCGGGTAGTTACTGTCTATGAACCAGATGGTAAGACTGTTCAATCAACCAAGACAGATCAAGCAACCTTCAAACGGACTTTAACTGTTGATCAAGTTACTGGTGGATTTACTTGGTCACCTTGGACAACTAGCGACAAGACTACCTTTGATGCTGTTCAAGGAACTGAAAAGACCGGCTACGTTGCACAAAGTACACCAAGTGTCACAGTTAATGAAAATAGTAGTGATATGGACATCAATCTTTACTACTTGCCATTAACTCAACAAGTTACGGTTGAAACTTTTGATAATCAAACTGGCAAAGAAGTTGAATTGCCAATTCCAGCTGGTTTTGGTAAGGCAATTACTGGTAACACTAATCATGAAGTTCCAGCACAAAAACTGAACGACTACATTGCCGCTTTAAAGGAATTCTTTGGTGACAAGGGATACCAGTTTGTTTCTCAAAGTACCGATCCTACTAACTTTGGTACCAAAGACCAAGTTATTAAGTTAATCTTTAACCACCCAGGTATTGATGTTTCAAACACTGATCCTGACGCAAAGAAGCTTGTTACTCGAACTATCACCATTAAATACCCTGGTGGTAAGACCCAAGAAATCACCCAAACTGCAGTTGCAACTAGAACTGCTACCAAAGATCCAGTTACAAAAGAAGTAACTTATGGCGATTGGACTGGTGGCTTCAAAGAGTTCACCGCCCCAGTTCTTCCAAACTATGTAAGCCAAGTTGATGGTAAAGATGCTGAAAGTGTTCCATCAGTCACATTTGATAAGAACCATGAACCAAGTGATGCTTCAGCCACAATTGATTACCACACTAAGCCAAGTACCCAAACCATTAAATACATTAACGACAAGGGTGAAGTTGTTAAAACTCAAGTAATCGACGGAAATATTGGCGATACTCATAAAGTTACCGGTGAAATTCCAACTGGATATGAAGTTGCTAAGGGCTTTACTATTCCTGGCGAAGTAACTATCCAGCCAAATGATAACCCAATTTTAATCCCAATTATTTCTAAAACTGTAGAAGTTAGTCACACTGATCCTAAGAACCCTGGAGATGAAATTCCTAATAATCCTGGAAAGACCTTCCCAGATGGTGTTAAGAAGATTGATTTAAACAGAGATGTTACTCGTAAGATTATTGAACACAAGCCTTCTGGCGATGTAACTGTTCAAGATCAAACAGTACACTTTGTTCGGGATGCAAAAGTTAATGTTGATACTGGTGAAATCACATACACTGAATGGAAAGTTGATGGTGACCGCAGTAAGTTCGACGAATACACTTTAGGTTTAAACGATCAAGTTCCAGGTTACATTGCTAGCCGGATTAAGATTGATGCTTCAACTCCAAGTGAGAATGCTGGCGACCAAGTAATTGATGTTGACTATCGTCCAATTCAAACTATCAAGTTCAGAGCAATTGACAAAGATGGTAATGATGCCGAAATTCCTCTTAAGAATGCCAGCTTAGCTACTTTGATTTCTGGTGAAGGAGGCGACAAGGTTGATGACAAGCAAGTCTACAGTTATGTTCAAGCCATTAGATCAGAACTTGAACCACGTGGCTATGAATTTATCAATTACGACAATATTCCTGAACTTATCAAAGAAATTAAAGATGGAATAATTAACGTTTACTTCAAACATCAAATTATTCCTGTTAAACCTGGTGAAGGTAAGACTCCTGAAGAACCAGTTCGTCCTGGCGACCCAGAGAGTCCTAAATACCCAGAAGGTGTAGAAAATAAAGATTTGACTACACCAATAACTCGGATAATTAATGTCAAGTATCCAGCTGGCTATTCTGAAGGTGGTTCAAATGCTGAACATACTGAAACTCAAACTCAGGTTGTTCAATACAAGCGGACTGCTCAAGTTGATAAGGTAACTGGTAAATTACTTGGATATACTGATGGTGAAGCTATAGGAACTGATACTTGGTCAGAATATGTTCCTGATGTTGCCAAAGGATATGGCTTGACTAAGGAAAGTGAACAAGCTCCTGAAGTTCATGTTAAGGAAAATGACAAAGATGTTGTTGTCAACATGGAAATTGTTCCACTTCCACAAAAATTAATTGTTAAAGCTTATGATGCTGGCAAGAAAGTGGTTGTGGAAGTACCATTTGATGGTGTGACTTACCAAACTATCGACTCAGAAACAGTTAAGAAGACTGTTGATGATGCATTGAAGGATAAAGGTTATATAGCAGATTGGACTGGGGTTGAAATTCCAACTCGCTATGACAATGATGTGGATGTGGATCAAATTGTTGAATTACACACTAATTTGATTCCAAGTCCAACACCAGAGCAACCAACTCAACCCGAGAAGTCAAACGATAATGCTGGCAAGACACCAGAATCACCTGCCAAATCAACCGGAAAGCAGGATGAACCAAAGGCTACTACTCCGTTAACCCCTGAAGCAAATATCCATAAGGATGTAGCTAAGAAGATTACTAGTTCTTCATCTAAACTCCCACAAACTGGTAATGAAAGTTCATCTACTGTCGGCTTAGGACTCGCAGCAATGGCTGTTGCAAGCCTAATTGGTTTGGCTGGTAAGAAAAGAAAAAAAGACGATAAATAATAAATAGATTTTAATAATCTTTTTCACAGAATCGATGAAAGTCGATTCTGTTTTTTTATTGCTATAAATTAAAGTTCTGAAGTAATAAAAAATATTTATGGATAGATAAAGATTGATTTATATTTATATTTTTAAATATAAAAAATAAATATAACATTTAAAAATGTAAACCATTTACATAATTTTCCCGATATTTTTTGCTTTTTCTATAGAAAAGCCCTTGCGTAAGCAATATTGGGGGGGGGTAAAATGGACTTTGTACGCTTTAGAAAAAATTAATAAATAAAAGGGGTATGGAAGTTGGAAAATAATGAAGT
Source organism: Lactobacillus mulieris (assembly GCF_007095465.1). Classification (GTDB taxonomy): domain Bacteria; phylum Bacillota; class Bacilli; order Lactobacillales; family Lactobacillaceae; genus Lactobacillus; species Lactobacillus mulieris. The sequence continues at coordinate 10,222 of NZ_SDGL01000003.1, read as the reverse complement.
GAAACATCATCACCACCATCATCACCACCGTCATCATCGTAAGTTTTGGCGTGGATTCTGGGTGGTATTTGGTGTTGTAGTTTTAGCTGGATTCATTGCTTGTGGGATGATTTATAAGAACTTACGTGATACAGCTAATAAAATGTATACTCCAGTTGCTAAAAACACTACTAGCAATAAGAATCGTTCGCTTGATAGTGTGTTAGCAGCTAAAAAGCCAATCAATATTTTATTGTTAGGAACTGATACAGGAGCAATGGGGCGTGACTGGCGTGGTAGAACTGACACAATTATGATGTTGGCTATTAATCCTAATAGTAATAAGACGACAATTGTTTCTATTCCAAGAGACTCTAATGCAATTTTCCCAGATTATCCAGAATATGGAGTGACTAAGATTAATTCCGCATATACTCTTGGAGGAGTTAGCGAAACTATTAAGACTTTAGATAAATACTATAGTGTGCCAATTGATGGCTACATTATGATTAATATGGGTGGCCTTGAAAAGGCAATTGATCAAGTAGGGGGAGTAACTGTTACTTCACCACTTACATTTGATAATCAAGGTTACTCATTTGAAAAAGGCAAAACTTATCACATGAAAGGGAAGAAGGCTTTAGCCTTTGTCCAACTTCGTCATGGGGATCCAATGCAAGATTACGGTCGTCAAGTTCGTAATCGTTTAGTTGTGATGGCCCTTCTTAAAAAGTCCATTTCGCCAAGTACATTAGTAAATACTGGCTTTTTGAAATCTATTTCTGATGAGATGCAAACTGATTTAACTATGAATCAAATGTATAAAATTGGTATGGATTATCGTCACGCTACTGATAACTTAACACAAGATCATGCACAAGGAACAAGTAAAATGACTAATAATCCTAAGTTTGGCCAAATGGAAATCGAAGTCATCAGTCAAGAAGAAAGACAAAGAGTCTCTGATGAAATTAGATCAACTTTGGACTTAGCAAAGGTGCAAGTCAAAGAGAATAAAGCTAGCTATATTATGAATAATTAAAAGGAAACTGATTAATGGAGCAAATACACGAAAACAATACAATTGATTTAGCACAATTATTAAAGTTACTTCGTCGACACATTGGATCACTATTAATTTGGAGTTTGGGTTTTGCAATCATTGCTTGGGGAGTATCAAGCTTTATGATTCAGCCCAAGTATTCAGCAAGTACTCAGCTTTTAGTTAATCAAAAGACTGATGAAAAAAATATTGGGGCAGCATATACTCTGCAACAAGCTAATATGCAAGTTATTACAACCTACAAAGATATTGTTACTAGTCCCAAGATTTTAAAAGCAGCTTCCAAGCAACTTGCTAATCCTGTAAAGGTTGTTAAAGAAGCTGTTCCAGCTAAATATGAAACATTAGCTGATGGAACGAAAAAATTAGTTAAAAAGGCTCAGCCAGCAGTTCTTGAACGTTCTGGTAAGTCATATACTATTTCAGCAACTGAATTAAGCAAGGCAATTTCTGTTTCAACTCAACAACAATCACAAGTATTCTCAATTAAAGCAACATCCGACACCCCTGAAAAGGCACAAGCTGAAGCTAATGCCGTTGCTCAGACTTTTAAAACTGAGATTCCTGAAATTATGAGTGTTAACAATGTGACGGTTATTGCTGATGCAAACAATGGAACTCAAACATTTCCTAATGTGAGATTATTTACGATTGCAGGATTTGTCTTAGGTTTTGTAATTTGCTTATTTGTCATCATCTTAAAAGAAATGCTCAATACAACTGTGCGTGATGATGAATTTATGACTAAGACATTAGGTTTGACTAACTTGGGTCAAATTGATCACTACCATTTATCTAACTCATTTAAAATTACTAGAGTTACGAAATCACCAAGTTCAAGCAGAATTAGAAGTAGGAGAGTTTAGAGTATATGGCATTATTTAGAAAAAAACGTGGTACAGATGAAACTATGCACTATGGTGCTAAGTTGATTACTGTTGCTAAACCACAGAGTCAAACAACTGAACAGTTCAGAACAGTTAGAACTAATATTAATTTTAAAGCAATTGATCATGATATTAATACCTTAGCATTTACTTCTGCTGCTATTAGTGAAGGTAAGTCAACAGTTGCAGCTAATGTTGCCATTACTTATGCTCAATCAGGTAAAAAGACTTTGTTAATTGATGGTGACTTGCGTCGACCAACTGTTCACAGTACGTTTTCTTTGACTAATCGTCGAGGACTTACTTCTATTCTTACTTCAGATAGTAATGAGTTAAATTTAGATGAGTTTACTCAAGACAGTGGAATTGAAAATTTGTCTATTTTAACCGCAGGGCCTATTCCACCTAATCCAGCTGAACTTGTTGGCTCTAAAAGAATGAAAACTTTTATCGACCTTGTTAGAAATTACTATGAGATGGTAATTATCGACTTGGCTCCAATTCTTGAAGTTTCTGATACACAAGAATTAGCAAGAAAACTTGATGGTGTTGTATTAGTAGTTCGCCAAGGTAAGACCCAAAAGCAAGCTGTTAAACGAGCAGTTGAAATGTTAGAAATTGCTCAAGCCCATGTACTCGGATATATTATGAATGATGTTAAATCTGAAGATGCTGGCTATGGCTATGGTTATGGTTACGGTTATGGTTATGGTGAACCAGAGAAGGAAAAGAAGAGTATCTTCTCATGGATGAATAAATAAAAATGGTTTTAGTAGATATTCACTGTCATATCTTGCCAGGAATTGATGATGGGGCAAAAGACTGGATGACATCAATGAAACTAGCACGGGAAGCTGTTCAAAATGGTGTTACACATGCTGTCGTCACACCTCATACTCTAAACGGCAAGTATTTAAATCATAAAAAAGATGTTATTCGTTTAACTGAAAATTTTCAAGAAATGCTAGATGAAGCGCATCTTCCTTTGACTGTTTTTCCAGGAATGGAAGTTCGCATCAATAGTAAGTTACTTGAAGCAATTGCAAATGATGATATTTTGTTTTGCGATGAAGAAGGTAAATATATGCTTTTGGAATTTCCAAGTAATGATGTACCTTCATATAGTAGTGGCATGGTTTATGAATTATTACGGGAGGGAATTACGCCAGTTATTGTGCACCCAGAACGTAATACCAAGATTATGCAAAAACCAGAGTTATTACAAGGTTTTATTGAGCAGGGGTGCTTAGTTCAGATTACTGCCTCATCATATACTGGGATTTTTGGATCAAAGGTAGAAAAATTTACTCGCCAGCTTATTAAGGCAGGGCAAGGTTGCACTTTTGCTTCTGATGCTCATGACTTACCTAACCGCCAATATCAGTTAAGTGAAGCTTATGACAAGCTTGAACGAGAATTTGACAAGAATTTGGCGAATTCTTGGAAAGAAAACGCAAAAAATATTATTAATGGTGAACCAGTGGAGATGCACTGGAGACCATTGAAACAAGGAAGATTTTTGGGATTGTTTTAAATTTGTAGGTAGGAGGAGAAGGAATTGGAATCTATGATTCATGTCAGACTGGATAAAGAAAAAATCCGTGAAAGATATTTATATTATTTCTCTAAGAGAACGTTTGATGTCATTGCGAGTGCAATTGCTTTAGTACTCTTATCCCCACTGTTTCTATATCTTATTTATAGGATTAGAAAAGAAGATGGTGGCAAAGCCATATACTCACAAACCCGTGTTGGTAAAGATGGTCAAACATTTAGAATGTATAAGTTTCGTTCAATGGTTGTTAATGCCGATCAAATGCTTGATCAATTAAAAGACCAAAACGAAGTTAATGGGGCAATGTTTAAAATTAAGAATGACCCAAGAGTTACTAAAATTGGGCATACAATTAGAAAATATAGTCTTGATGAGCTTCCACAACTTTGGAATGTTTTGCTTGGTGACATGTCATTAGTTGGACCACGTCCACCTTTGCCATCAGAAGTGGCTGAATATACAGACTATGATAAGCAACGATTATTAGTTGTGCCAGGTTGTACAGGCCTTTGGCAAGCAACTAAGCGTAATAATGCAGATTTTGATGAGATGGTTGAACTTGATCTTGAATACATTAAGAAGAGTGGTTTCTTCTATGATATGTATATTATTTTTAAGACAATTATGGTCATGATTCATCCAAATGGAGCGTATTAAGTAAGGAAGATAGATAGTGCAAAAATCGCTTACGTTTAGTTTAAGCAGAAAAAATATTGAAAGCTTTCTGTTTATTCTAGGATTTGCAATAGAAATTTCCGGCTTCTTCTTGGGAGCAACGACATTTAGATATGTTTATGGAATAACGATTTTTAATCAAATTAAATTACTAGGAATGCTAATACTGTTAGTTAAAGTGATCTTTTTTTCACGTTATACTTCAAAAGAATTTTTACTTTTTACAATTTTACTTATAATAAGTGCAGCAATTGCTAAAAATACGAATAGCAATTTAGTTTATTATCTTATAACAGTTGTGGGTTCAAAAAATATAAAGTTTAGTAATATATTAAAGACACAGTTATGTATTATAACCCCTTTGATTTTGATAATGGTTTATTGTGCTGTAAAAGGGGCTATTTTAAATCTACCTTTCATTTCAAATAATCATTCATATTTTGCATATGGGTACATGTATACAACTGACTTTGCGGCACAAATTTTTTATATTATTTTAGGATATTCAGTATTAAGAAGATTTAAATTTAATTTATTTGAGTATTTGCTGCTATTGTATTTGTCCTACTTTGTTTATTTAAAGTTAGGAGCAAAATTGGATACAGTATTAATATTATTAATAATCCTTATAAGTTTATTTTTTAAGAAATTAATTTTATATAATTTCAATACAATAGAAAGAAAAACCATTCCATTATTTGCGCTTTGTTTGGTATTCTTATTCTTTATTTTGGGATATTTTTATAATGGAAGTGACATCTATGTATCTTTAGATCGATTTTTTACTAACAGAATTTCTCAAATTAATTTGGGCTTTTCTCGATATTCATTCACACTTTTGGGACAAAGTTTAAATATGATTGGTAATGGTGGACTTTATGGATACAGTCACAGCTTTTTAAAATTTGATTATTTCTATATTGATAATTCTTTTGTTTATATTGCACTAGAATATGGGGTAATTTCTTTCATTATTATTATTTTTGCTATAATCTTTGCTCTTAAAAAATTTGGAGATGAAAAGAAAAATTTATTGGTAATTTATTTACTGTTTGCAATTATTAGCTCGATTATAGATCAAAACTTTTTAGTAATTAATTGTAACTTATTATTTTTAGCATTATTTGCAAAAACAGATGATTTTTTGAATTTAAATAATTTAAAAAATAAAGAATTAAAGAGGGTGTAATTTTGAAAGGAATAATTCTTGCCGGAGGTTCTGGTACAAGACTTTATCCAATAACTAGAGGAATTTCTAAACAACTGATACCTATATATGATAAACCTATGATTTATTATCCTTTGTCTACTTTAATGCTAGCAGGGATTAGGGATATTTTGATTATCTCCACTCCAGAATTTTTACATTTTTTTGAGCATTTATTAGGTGATGGAAGTCATCTCGGAATTAATCTGAGTTATAAAGAACAAAAAGAACCAAATGGTTTGGCTGAAGCTTTTATTATTGGTGCTGATTTTATTGGAAAAGACTCTGTTTGTTTAGCTCTGGGAGATAATATTTATTATGGTAGTGGTCTTTCTGCACTTCTTCAAGATGCTACTAAAAAAGATGAAGGAGCGATTGTGTTCGGTTATCATGTCAATGACCCACAAAGATTTGGTGTTGTGGAATTTGATGAAAATATGCATGCACTTTCAATAGAAGAAAAACCTCAGAATCCTAAGAGCAATTATGCAGTGACTGGATTATATTTTTATGATAATAATGTTGTCGATATTGCAGCAAATTTAAAACCATCAGACCGTGGAGAGTTAGAAGTCACCGATATAAATAAAGAATATTTAAATAGGGGCAAGTTAGATGTCAAAGTGATGGGAAGAGGTTATGCTTGGCTTGATACAGGGACGCATGATTCAATGCTTGAAGCATCTAGCTTTATTGCCACTATTCAAAAGCGTCAAAATCTTAAAGTTGCTTGTATTGAAGAAATAGCTTATCGAATGGGTTGGATTTCAAAGCAAAAATTAGTTGAACTTGCTCAAAATTTAAAGAAAAACGACTACGGTCAATATTTGTTGCGCTTAGTGAAAGAAAAAAATCATGAATAATGAGAGGATTTAAAACTAATAAATGAATTTCCAACATGTTTTTATTATTGGAGCAAAGGGTATTGGTAACTACGGCGGTTATGAAACTTTTTTGCAAAAATTAATTGAATATCATCAAAATAATAAGAAAATTAAGTACCATATTGCATGTAAAGCAAACGGCCAAGGTTTTATGGATGAACACAAACTTCCTGGAGCTGTAACAGTTGATGACAGACACTTTACTTATTATAATGCAGATTGCTTTAAAATAGACATACCGGAAAAATTGGGACCAGCACAGGCAATTTATTATGATTTAGCAGCGCTTAAAGAATGCATTAAGCAATGTAAGAAGCAAAATATAAATAATCCAATTGTTTACATCTTGGCTTGTCGCATTGGACCATTTATGGGGAAATATGTCCAGAAAATTCATGAACTAGGTGGAAAGGTATTCGTAAATCCTGATGGTCATGAATGGAAACGGGCAAAGCGGTCTAAACCAGTACGTTGGTATTGGAAAACGTCAGAAGCCTTAATGGTTAAAAAGGCAGATTTGTTAGTTTGTGATTCTGTAAATATTGAAAAATATATAAAACACGAATATTCGAAATACACACCTAAAACAACGTATATTGCTTACGGTTCAGATGTTTTTCCTTCTGAATTGGCTGATGATAGTGATATTTTTGTAAACTGGTTATCAGATAAAGGCCTTAAATCATTTAATTATTATTTGATTGTCGGAAGATTTGTTCCAGAAAATAATTTCGAAACAATGATACGAGAATTTATGAAATCAAATAGTAAAAAAGACTTAGCAATAATTACTACCCGTGATGATGCATTTTTGAGTGAATTGAATCAAAAATTAAACTTTAAACAAGATTCAAGAATTAAATTTGTGGGAACTGTCTACAATGCTGAACTTTTAAAGAAAATTAGAGAAAATGCTTATGGTTATTTGCATGGGCACTCAGTTGGTGGTACTAATCCTTCTCTTCTTGAGGCACTTGGAAGTACAAAATTAAATTTACTATTAAATATTGGATTTAATGAAGAAGTTGGAAAAAGTGCTGCACTGTATTGGTCAAAAGAAGCTGGAAATTTAGCTAATTTAATTAATAGAGTAGATAATTTTAGCAAAACTGAGATTGATCAGTTTGGAGAAAAAGCTAAGCAAAGGATTAAAGATGCGTATAGTTGGCAATATATTGCTGATTGTTATGACAAACTCTTTTATAATGTAGATAAAATAAAGGAAGTACAATAAATGGGAAAGTTGATTGTAAAAGGAACTAATTTGCAAGATGTTAAAATAATCACTCCAGCTGTTTTTGGAGATCATAGAGGATTTTTTACTGAGACATATTCAGATCGTGACTTCAAAGCAGCGGGCATTAATTTCAACTTTATTCAAGATAACCAGTCCTTATCTACTCAAGCAGGAGTTTTACGTGGTTTACATTTTCAACGTGGTAAAGCAGCACAAACAAAATTAATTAGAGTTGCTACAGGAGCTGTGTTGGATGTTATTGTTGACTTACGTAAAGGTTCGCCCACTTATAAACAATGGGAAGGATATATTTTATCTGAAAGCAATCACAGACAATTACTAGTTCCAAGAGGGTTTGCACATGGTTTTGTGACATTGACGGATAATGTTAATTTCTTATATAAGTGTGACAATTATTATAATGCGGAAGCAGATGGAGGTATTTCTTTTAAGACACCTGAATTAAATATTGATTGGCCAATTGATTTAGATAAAGCTATAACTTCTGAGAAAGATGCTAATCAACCAACTTTAACAGAATTTGAAAAAGATAATCCGTTTGTTTATGGTGAGATTTAGGAGGTGTAACTTTGTTTAAGAATATTATTGTTACTGGTGGGGCTGGATTTATAGGTTCTAACTTTGTTCATTATGTAGTCAAGAATCATCCGGACGTTTTTGTAACAGTTTTAGACAAGTTAACTTATGCTGGTAATAAAGAAAATTTAGCTGGATTACCTTCTGATCGCGTAAAGTTAGTAGTTGGTGATATTTGTGACAAGGAATTAGTAGATGAATTAGTACAAAAGGCTGATGCAGTAGTACATTATGCTGCTGAAAGTCACAATGATAATTCTTTATTAAATCCAGAACCCTTTATTCAAACCAATATTGTTGGAACTTCTGTTTTAATTTCGGCTTGTGCCAAATATGATGTTCGTTTTCATCATATTTCAACTGATGAAGTGTATGGCGATTTACCTTTGAGGGATGACTTACCAGGACATGGAGAAGGACCAGGAGAAAAGTTTACTCCAGATATGAGATACAATCCAAGTAGTCCATATTCTTCTTCTAAAGCAAGTTCTGATCTTTTAGTTAGAGCTTGGGTTCGTTCATTTGGTTTACGTGCAACTATTTCTAATTGTTCTAATAACTATGGTCCATATCAACATATTGAAAAGTTTATTCCAAGACAAATAACTAATATCTTAAGTGGAATTAGACCTAAGCTTTACGGTACTGGTAAAAATGTTAGAGATTGGATTCACACTAATGATCATTCTAGTGCAGTTTGGAAAATTTTAACTGAAGGTAAAATTGGTGAAACTTACTTGATTGGTGCAGATGGTGAAAAGAATAATAAAGAAGTATTGGAATTAATTCTAAAATTAATGGGTCAACCATCTGATGCATATGATCAAGTAAGAGATCGCCCAGGTCATGATTTGCGTTATGCAATTGATTCAAGCAAATTACGCAATGAATTAGGATGGGAACCGCGGTATACAAATTTTGAAGAAGGCTTACAGTCGACAATTGATTGGTATACTAATCATCGTGATTGGTGGGAAGCTCAGAAAACAGCCGTTGAAGCAAAATATGCTAAAAATGGCCAATAAACATGCGACCCTAAGGTTTTTCCTTAGGGTTTTATTTTTGAGATTTAAAGGGAAAATATGCGAATTTTAATTACAGGTGCCAATGGCCAACTGGGTCAAGAATTACAGCATTTATTAAGAAGTAGAGGCATTGATGATTTTGATGCGGCTGATAGAACTAAATTAGACATTACAGATGAAAGTAAAGTAGAAGAATATTTTGCTGATAATAAACCTAAAATAGTTTATCATTGTGCAGCTTATACGGCTGTTGATGCGGCTGAAGGTGAAGGAAAACTACTTAATGAAAAAGTTAATGCCTTAGGATCTGAAATTATTGCAAAAGCTTGCGAAAAATATAATTCAACTTTAGTTTATATCAGTACTGATTACGTATTTGATGGTAGCAAAGAATCTGGTGAATATATGCCCTCTGATCCAACTGGTCCAAGAAATGAATATGGTCGAGCAAAATTACTAGGTGAAAAAGCAGTAAAAAAATATTGTAGTAAGTATTTTATTGTTAGAACAGCTTGGGTTTATGGCGAATATGGCCATAACTTTGTTTATACAATGCTTAATTTGGCAAAAACACATAAACAATTAACAGTTGTTTCTGATCAAATTGGTCGTCCAACATGGACAAAAACATTAGCAGATTTCATTACTTATTTAGTAGATAACAAAGTAGCTTATGGAACTTATCAATGTTCAAATGATGGAATTTGTTCTTGGTATGATTTCGCAAAAGAAATTTTAAAAGACAAAGACGTAGAAGTTTTGCCAGTTTCTTCAGAGGAATATCCAACTGTAGCATACCGGCCTCATTATTCTGTAATGCATTTAGCAAAAGAAACAGGATTTGAATTTCCAATGTGGAAAGATGCATTGCATGAATTTTTATTGAGTATTGATTAATAAAGTTATAGTAAGTGAGGAAATAAAATTGCCCCAAATTAATTCAGATGTTTCTCAGCATGATAAATTAGTTATTTATAAAAATGTAGCAATAAAACTTGTTCGAGGAGTTTTAAACAAACTATTTTTTGGAAAATCGGAGACTGTAAAATAGTTTGTGTAAGGATGAATAATTCCTTAAATTTATTTCTTAAAACATTAGAAAAAGGAGTTCCT
>NZ_SDGL01000029.1 GCF_007095465.1 Lactobacillus mulieris | reverse complement strand
TACTTTGATTAAATAAAAGATTAAAAAATCAATCTACGAGAAAAATCTATTTACACAAAAAATTTGACAGTTTCAAAAAATCTCTAATAACTATTTTTATTGTTATTAGAGATTATTTATTCTAAATGTTTTTTTAATGAAATCTCATTCCACCATCAACTTGAAGTGATTGTCCAGTAACATACCCAGCACCTGATGAAGCAAACCAAGCCACAACTTCAGCTACATCGCTAGGTTTTGCTTCACGACCAAGCACTATCTCTTTGAGACAATTTGCTTGTTGTTGCGTTATTGTTTCATGTTTAATTTTTGCAATTTTTTATCAATTACATATCGCATTTTTGTGCGAACAATTCCAGGATTATAAGCATTAACAGTAATTTTATCTACTGCCAATTCTTTGGCCGCAGCTTGAGTCAAGCAACGAGTTCCAAATTTTGAAACAGAATAAGCACTTTGCAAAGCAGAAGCTTCATATCCAGACAATGATGCTGCATTAATAATCCGGCCTGCTTTTCCTTGCTTTTTAAATTGCTTAGCTGCAGCTTGAATACCCCAGTATGTACCTTTAAGATTTATATCAAATAAACGTTCAACACGTTTAGGGTCAGAATCAGTAAAGCTATCCCAGCATTATTAACATATAATGCTAAATCACATAAATTAGCTACAGCATGTTTGACAAGTGCAAAGACTTCATTGCGATTGGCTATATCTATCCTTATTAAGTTATTTCAAAATAACAAAGTAAAGAAAGATAATTTTATAAAAGATTATGGTCGGTTAAGATATATGGAAGTGTGTAGTAAGCCTTGTTATATTTTTAGTATCACGCTATCTTCAAAGGAAAGGAAAGAAAGGAAATTATTAAAAGCATTAAAAGTCTTTCAAAGTTTGAGATAACACGTATACTTAATGATTTTTACAGCTATCCATTGAACGAAATAAGGAATCGAATAATCATATTCTTAACAGCAATGTGGTTAGTGAAGGATTCATGCGTACAGACTAATAATATTTATATTAATAGTAGTATTGGATATATAAGCTCGGTAAAACTTGATATTCCATATTCTATGGCTAATGGTCATCCTCAAAATATAGCTTTAACAAAAACTGAAAATCAACAGGTTAATTTTTACTATAAAATGTTATATCCAATAATGTCAAAAGTAGGTGGTAATATACCAAATCCAGAATATAATAGTGAATATAGTTTTATTAGAAACTATGATGTAACTGATCGTAGTAAAGAGTCTAGCTTTATAAGAGCGATACGCTCGGTTCAAAATGCCAGAAGAACATGTCAATTACCGGTTAAAATTGACTTCTATATGCAAGCGCTACAATGTTTATTTGCCTTAGAAGGTAATAGAAGTACCCAAATTGAGAAGATGCTTGCATCAACAGCTATTAATATTTTAAAAATTAGTGGTGAAAATGAAAAAGATGTAGTTAAACAAAATTTTAAATTAGCATTTAGAATTAGATCCAAGCATACTCATGGTAATAAAATCACTTATTCAGATAATGAAATATCTGCTGTTTCTGTAAAGATAGATGAATATGTTCGTGAAATAATTAAAATAGTTTTTGAAAATAAAGCGTTAGATTATTCATCAAAAAATGAAGCTAAAAAAGTTGCAAAATATTTTAGTAATATTAATAAAAAAACAGTTAACTCAAAGCAAAAAAATGTTTTACCTTTTACGTTTCTTTTTTATAAAAATAAACGTAAAAGATAAATTATATTTAGTAAGAGGTAGAATTAATTCAGGGCAAATAGAAAATGTTCACCTAGTTCATAAGATTATAGTAAAGAGGTTGTCAGTATTACACTTAGGCAGCCCTTTTGTTTTATGGAAGTAACATTAAGTACACCCTAATGTTACACATATAGCTCCACTCTATCTGATTGACATATATATGCAAATCGGATATAATTAAAACATAGAAAAGATAGAGGAGAAAGCAATGATACAAACTTTTGCTAATAAGGAAACGGAAAAAGTTTATCATCAAAAATTTTCAAAAAAATTACCACAAAATATTCAAAAGATAGCTATTAGAAAATTTGTGATGATGGACGCTGCTCATGATATTAACGATTTACGAATACCACCAGCAAATCATTTAGAAAAACTTGAAGGTGATAGAAAAGGACAATATAGCATTACCATTAATGACCAGTATCGAATTTGCTTTACTGTTCAAACACCCAATTATTTTTATAATGTAGAAATCGTTGATTATCACTAGTATATAAAAGAGGAAGAATTATGCTAAAGAATACTATACCAACTCCAAAAATAAGTGAAGTGTTAAGTGAAGAATTTATGAAGCCATTAAATTTATCTGCTTATGCAGTTGCAAAAGCAATTGATGTGCCTAGTTCAAGAATTTTAGATATTCTTCATGATAAGAGAAAGATTACGGTCGATACATCTGTCAGACTAGGAAAATTATTTGGTGTATCGCCTAAATTCTTTTTAAATATTCAAAACGATATTGAGCTAAGAAATGCTGAATTAGCAAATAGTAAGGAGTACGATAAGATTAAGAAAATTAGTTTTGCATAAATAATAAGTAATTTATAACTATAATAAGTTAATTGAAAAAATAAATTTATTGAGACTGTAAAATAGTTTGTGTAAGGATGAATAATTCCTTAAATTTATTTCTTAAAACATTAGAAAAAGGAGTTCC
>NZ_SDGL01000028.1 GCF_007095465.1 Lactobacillus mulieris | reverse complement strand
GCGCGGCGGCTACCTACCCTCGCAGGCAGTTTCCCACCAACTACTCTCGGCGTGAAGAAGCTTAACTTCTGTGTTCGGCATGGGTACAGGTGTATCCTTCTTGCTATCGCCACCGCACTCTCTTTTGAGCTTACTCGCTCAAAACTGAATTTCAACCAACAAAAAACCTTCGCTTTGGTCAAGTTCTCGACTGATTAGTACTGGTCCGCTCCATAGATCGCTCTACTTCCACTCCCAGCCTATCTACCTCATAGTCTTTGAGGTGTCTTATTGCTTTCGCAAAGGAAATCTCATCTCGAGGGGGGCTTCGCACTTAGATGCTTTCAGCGCTTATCCCGTCCATACATAGCTACCCAGCGATGCCCTTGGCAGAACAACTGGTACACCAGCGGTATGTCCATCCCGGTCCTCTCGTACTAAGGACAGCTCCTCTCAAATTTCCTACGCCCACGACGGATAGGGACCGAACTGTCTCACGACGTTCTGAACCCAGCTCGCGTGCCGCTTTAATGGGCGAACAGCCCAACCCTTGGGACCGACTTCAGCCCCAGGATGCGACGAGCCGACATCGAGGTGCCAAACCTCCCCGTCGATGTGAACTCTTGGGGGAGATAAGCCTGTTATCCCCAGGGTAGCTTTTATCCGTTGAGTGATGGCCCTTCCATGCGGTACCACCAGATCACTAAGCCCGACTTTCGTCCCTGCTCGACTTGTAGGTCTCGCAGTCAAGCTCCCTTATACCTTTACACTCTGCGAATGATTTCCAACCATTCTGAGGGAACCTTTGGGCGCCTCCGTTACACTTTAGGAGGCGACCGCCCCAGTCAAACTGCCCACCTGACACTGTCCCTGACCACGCTTAGCGGCCTAGGTTAGAGCATCCATCAAACAAGGGTAGTATCCCAACAGCGCCTCCAGTAAGACTAGCGTCCTACTTTCTCTGGCTCCTACCTATCCTGTACATGTTTAACAGATACTCAATATCAAGCTACAGTAAAGCTCCATGGGGTCTTTCCGTCCTGTCGCGGGTAACCCGCATCTTCACGGGTATTATAATTTCACCGAGTCTCTCGTTGAGACAGTGCCCAAATCATTACACCTTTCGTGCAGGTCGGAACTTACCCGACAAGGAATTTCGCTACCTTAGGACCGTTATAGTTACGGCCGCCGTTTACTGGGGCTTCAATTCAAACCTTCGCTTACGCTAAGCTCTCCTCTTAACCTTCCAGCACCGGGCAGGTGTCAGCACCTATACGTCATCTTACGATTTTGCAGATACCTGTGTTTTTGATAAACAGTTGTTTGGGCCTATTCACTGCGGCTGATCCGGAGATCAGCACCCCTTCTCCCGAAGTTACGGGGTCATTTTGCCGAGTTCCTTAACGAGAGTTCTCTCGCTCACCTGAGGATTCTCTCCTCGACTACCTGTGTCGGTTTGCGGTACGGGTAATATCTCTCTGGCTAGAAGCTTTTCTCGGCAGTGTGACATCATGACCTTCGCTACTTTATTTCGCTCCGCATCACGCCTCAGCCTTTTAGAAGCAAGCATTTGACTCACTTCAAGCCTTGACGCTTACACATGATTCCAGTTACATGCGCCATTAGCCTACTGCGTCCCTCCATTGCTCTTAACGATTAATATTAGTACAGGAATCTCAACCTGTTGTCCATCGGCTACGCCTCTCGGCCTTACCTTAGGTCCCGACTTACCCTGGGCGGACGAGCCTGCCCCAGGAAACCTTAGTCTTTCGGCGGATAGGATTCTCACCTATCTTTCGCTACTCATACCGGCATTCTCACTTCTAAGCGCTCCATCTATCCTCTCGATTAGACTTCACCGCACTTAGAACGCTCTCCTACCACGTGCTTTCGCACATCCACAGTTTCGGTACTATGCTTAGCCCCGGTAAATTTTCGGCGCAGCGCCACTCGACTAGTGAGCTATTACGCACTCTTTGAATGATGGCTGCTTCTAAGCCAACGTCCTAGTTGTCTACGCAACTCCACATCCTTTTCCACTTAGCATAGATTTGGGGACCTTAACTGGTGATCTGGGCTGTTTCCCTTTCGACTACGGATCTTATCACTCGCAGTCTGACTCCCGCGTATAGATATATGGAATTCGGAGTTTATCTGGATTCAGTAACCCCTGACGGGCCCCTAGTCCAAACAGTGCTCTACCTCCATTATCCTCTCTCGCGAGGCTAGCCCTAAAGCTATTTCGGAGAGAACCAGCTATCTCCAAGTTCGTTTGGAATTTCACCGCTACCCACACCTCATCCCCGCAATTTTTAACTTACGTGGGTTCGGTCCTCCAGCCAGTTTTACCTAGCCTTCAACCTGGACATGGGTAGGTCACTTGGTTTCGGGTCTACGTCAAGTAACTGCTCGCCCTATTCAGACTCGCTTTCGCTGCGGCTCCGACTTTTCTGTCTTAACCTCGCTACTTAACGTAACTCGCCGGTTCATTCTACAAAAGGCACGCCATTACACTTTAATGTGCTTTGACTACTTGTAGGCACACGGTTTCAGGTTCTCTTTCACTCCCCTTCCGGGGTTCTTTTCACCTTTCCCTCACGGTACTGGTTCACTATCGGTCACTAGTTAGTATTTAGCCTTGCGAGATGGTCCTCGCTGCTTCAACCGGGATTCCTCGTGTCCCGGCCTACTCAGGATCCTACTAGAGCTTCGAGCTATTTCGCTTACGGGGCTCTCACCCTCTCTGGCGTCTTTTCCCAAAGACTTCAACTATACCTCTCTGTCTCATATCGTAGTCCTACAACCCCAATGAATAAATTCACTGGTTTGGGCTCTTTCCCTTTCGCTCGCCGCTACTTAGGAAATCGATTTTTCTTTCTCTTCCTGCAGCTACTTAGATGTTTCAGTTCACTGCGTCTTCCTTTAAATACCTTAACAGTATTTAATGATGCATCTCTGCACCGGGTTCCCCCATTCGGATATCTACGGGTCTTAGCTTACTTACGGCTCTCCGTAGCCTTTCGTGGTTCGTCACGTCCTTCTTCGGCTTCTAGTGCCCAGGCATTCACCGTGCGCCCTTCTCTTCTTGACCTATTACCTAGATCTCTCTTCTCGGTTCGCTTTCACAATCTGTTCAATGATTGTCTCGGTTTTTTCTTGGTTGTTATTCAGTTTTCAACGTGCA
>NZ_SDGL01000027.1 GCF_007095465.1 Lactobacillus mulieris | reverse complement strand
TGGGGTGAAGGAGCAGAAGAAATTGCTAAGAACCTCAAACCAGGTGAAAGTGCAAAGGTACCAGTAGTAATTACAATCCCAGGCGAAGGTGAAAAGACAGTTGAAATAACAATCACTCGTCCGGCAACTGCTACAAATAATTCTCAAACTAATGCAAATAATAGCAATGAGAATAAAGCACATAATATTAGCAAAGTAACAGCTAATAAATTGCCACAAACTGGTGAAAATTCAGCTACACTCTCTGCATTAGGTGCTGCATTAGTTGGTATTGCAGGTTTAGGATTATTCTTGAAGAAGAAGAAGGAAGATTAATAAAACATTATTCCCCCCGGTTTATTAATTGATATAACGTTAAAAGTCACAATATCATTTGGATATTGTGGCTTTTTTGGTGTGATCTAATAAAAAATATAAGATTAAAAAAGAGGTTGAGTAATGCTTACGCCAGAAGAAAGAAAAAATACAAAAATTGAATTAAACGAAAATTTTCACCGGTTAAATTACAGTAAAGACGTGTTTGTCGGAATACTCGCTTGAATTTAACAGATTTAGATTCTGTCTTATCTATGGAAAATCCTAATCCTGCCTATGTTTGGAAGGTGCGCGATTATTTAGAAGATATGCTTAAGCGTGAAGGAAAAGAAGTATATCCTTGGTCAAAAATGGCTCATTATTCAGCCAATCGCTGGTTTAGTTATGATACGCCTGGGAGGTAGAGAATTAAGAGTCCTTAATGAAAGGCGCTTTTTTCTTTTTAAAAAACAAGGCTATGATTTTGAAAAAATCCACTTATAATTAGTAATAGTTTACTTTAGGAGGAAGCCATGAACACTCTATTTGCAAAAGCACCTATTAAACAGGTGTATTTTAAACTAGCCTTTCCAGTAGTCTTAGGTATGATTACTACGATGGTCTATAACTTAGTGGATACTATGTTTGTAGCTAAAACTGGTGATGCAAATTTAGTTGCCGCTGTCACTATTAGTACGCCACTTATTAATTTTTTAATTGCATTTTCTGATATTTTGGGACTTGGTGGCAGTAGCGTAATTTCTCGCTTATTCGGGGAAAAGAAATATGAAGAAGCTAGACGAGTAAGTAGTTTCTCGATTTATGCAGGAATTATTACAAGTTTTATTTTAACAGCGATATTATTTGTATTTGAAAAGCAGATTTTATGGCTTTTTGGTGCAAGAGCAAGTACTTATGCAGATGCCGCAGAGTTTTATCGGGTTCTAGCAATTGGGGCGGTATTCATTATGTGTTCACTGATACCTCAAAACTTGTTGCGCACTGAAGGACTAGCAGTTGAAGCAATGATTGGTTCGATTTCTGGAACAGTAGTTGCGATTATTCTAGATCCAGTATTTTTATTTGTTTTAAAAATGGGAGCTACTGGTGTTGCTACAGCAAATATTATTGGCTTTATTGTGACAGATAGTGTGCTGTTTTATTACATGATTAAACGAGCTAAATTTATTAATGCTAAAGTTAAGTTCATGAAAGTAAAGAGCCATTTATTTAATGAAGTGATTGCAATAGGCATTCCTAGTTCGGTAAATCAATTTGCTAATACTTTTGGCATGGCACTTCTTAATAGTACATTAGCTGCATATGGGGCTAAGGAAGTGGCCGCTATGGGAATAACTCAGAAGATATATAGTATTGTAATCTTAGCGATTGTTGGTTTTACCTTCGGTTCTCAGCCATTGATTGGGTTTAATTATGGTGCTAAAAACTGGCAGCGACTTAAAGAAGTATTGCGCTTTGATATTTTTGTGCAAGTTGTTTATGCAATAGTTTCTGCTCTAATATTAATTGTTTTTGCCCATCAGATTGTAGGCTTATTTATGAACGATTCACTAATTATTAATTCAGGTAGTTATATGTTACTAGCCACTTTAATTACTACACCTTTAGCTGGTATTATTATGGTTTATACGACTGTTTTTCAATCAATTGGTAATGCTTGGGGTGCTTTGATAATGTCACTGGCTCGGCAAGGAATCGTTTATTTGCTTGCGATGATTGTTTTACAAAGATTTTTGGGACTACATGGAATTGTATGGGCTCAAGCTGCTTCAGATGTAATTACTTTTACAATTGGATATGTGATTTTTTCCAAGAGTCTTAATTTAAAAGCAAAAATTATGAAAGAACAAAATAATAACTGAAAAGGATAAAACATGAAAAAAGGAATTTTATTAGTTAATTTAGGAACACCAAAATCGGCTAATCCTAAGGATGTACGAGAATTTTTAAAAAGATTTTTAGGTGATGAGCGAGTAATTAAAATGCCTCGTCTTCTTTGGAAGGCTATTTTGCATGGGATTATTTTAAATACACGACCTAAAAAATCTGCGGCAATGTATGAAAAGATTCAAACTGAAGCTGGTTTTCCGCTCCTTCGTTATACCGAAATGCAACGTGATAATGTTGCAAAACTTTTTCCAGATTATCTTGTTGAATATGGAATGAGTTATAGTGCTCCTAGTATTGAAACTAGTTTAGATAAGTTGTTAGACCAAGGAGTAGATGATTTAACAATCGTGCCAATGTATCCACAATACTCTGGAACAACAGTCGGTTCAGTTTTTGACAGTGTAATGAATTATTTCTTGAAAACTGATAAAGTGGTAAATTTGCACTTCATCCGCTCTTATTATGACAATGAAATTTATGCTAATTATTTTGCTCAAAAAATAAAGCAAGCATTAGCTAAAAATGCTATTGATGCAATTGTTATTTCATATCATGGTATTCCTTTGTCTTACAAGCAACAGGGCGATAACTATGATGAAGAATGCACCAAGACAACTGAAGCAATCATGGCAAAAGTTGATACGAATATTCCTGTTTATCAAACTTATCAATCTAAATTTGGACCGGGAGAATGGCTAACACCAGCAACTAGTGATACATTGAAAAAGTTACCAAGTGAAGGATACAAAAAAGTTTTGATTTTAGCGCCGGGGTTTGTTGTAGATTGTTTAGAAACAATTGAAGAATTAGAATCTGAAAATAAAGGTTACTTCCTTAACGCTGGTGGAGAAGAATTTCACTATTTAGCTCCATTTAATGGGGATGAGGATTTTGCTAAATTAGTAAAGAGCTTGATAGTTTAACTAAAAAAACACTTGCATATTGCGCAAGTGTTTTTCTTATATATTGTTAAGTTTATCAATCCATTGGCGAGGATTATCGATTTCTAATATGAGGCGATTGTAGTGTTCCTCTTTTAATTGAATCACGATGATGTCGCTACCTTTTCTAGCGTTATAAAAGTTTATTTCGTTATTTAAATGGAAGCTACCGGCATAATAGCCTAAAGCTGCAGTACCGGGAGAACGTAATCCCTTTTTATCAAAAAGAATGGTGTTATCTAATGTTGCACCAGCGATATGCTTTAGGGGGATAACTAATTTATTTTTGAGAGACCAAAGTTTATCTAAACCTTGGGGTTCGACTATTAAATTGTTATTTTCAATACTTAGCTTATTTCTCATTTTTAATACCTCTCGATTTTTGCAATAGAAAGTAACTTTTTACCTAAGAGCAACTCTAATTCCTTATTTGAAAAACTCTGACACCAATCTTGTATTAGAGCATGAATTTCTTTGTCACGTCTGCTTAACTCAAGCATTGCTACGAGCATTAAGTGAGTTGTTTTTTCACCATCCTTAGCTTGTTTCATATTATTCCGAAGAACAGTTAGAAACATACCACGTTTACTGCCGAATTCAGAATATAAACTTCCTCTTAACAAACCAGTTGCTTTTACTAAAGTATCAAGAGAAGTAGCTTCATAGCCATACTGTAAGAAAACAGATGTTATTGCTTCTATCACTTCATTTGAATTATATTTCTTTTTTCTGCCCATGTTTTTATTATAGTTATTTTTGACTGATTAGTCAAAAATAACAAATATGCAACTGTGGCGAGCGCAGCGAAGCTGTATAAGTGCTGGTGTGCAACTAGTGGGTGCGATAAAATCTATTTAGATTTTCGATGTAGGAGAATAGAAAAATGAACAACTTAAATGAACGTCTAAAAAATTTGAGAGAAGCTAATAATTTATCTCAAGAAGAAGTAGCTAGTAGACTAAAGATATCAAGACAATCTATTTCAAAATGGGAACTGGGTGATTCAATACCAGATATAGAAAAACTTACTGAATTAAGTAAAATTTATGGAGTAAGCTTGGATTATTTAGTAGGAAACTCAAAATCAGAAAGCATTAAGATTAATGAACAAATTTTACGGAAAAAGCGAAATGCTTTACAAGTGATTTTGTGGTCAGCTTGCGTTGCAATAGTTTTGTTACTAATTATGTTTTTTGAAGATGGGCGAGCAGGCATATTGTTTATTTTTGCAATTCCATTATCTGCTTGGATTAATTATTATTATCAATGCCAAAAATCTAAACAAAAAAATTAGTTTTGAGTGATTTTGAAGTTTAAAGAAGCTATTAAAATTCATTTGGCTATTAATTAATCATATTTTGATAGTTTAGAAAAATTTATTTGTTAAAAGTTGAAGTAAAATGATAGCTTATAAAAGCGCTTACTATAATTTGGAAACTGTCAAATTTTTTGTGTAAATAGATTTTTCTCGTAGATTGATTTTTTAATCTTTTATTTAATCAAAGTAGGA
>NZ_SDGL01000026.1 GCF_007095465.1 Lactobacillus mulieris | reverse complement strand
CACCCTTAGCGCAACTGGATAGAGTGTCTGACTACGAATCAGAAGGTTGTAGGTTCGAGTCCTACAGGGTGCATAATACAAACCTAGGTTAATCCTAGGTTTTTTTGTTGCTTTTTAGATGAAATCTTTCCTTACTTTTAGGTATAATATTACATGGTTTAGTGTAAACCACACTACTATATCAGAAAGGGAGACTTGATGAAAAAAGAAAAAGAGACGAATGCGTCACAAACTGGTTATCGTCGAACGCTCAGTAATTCACATATACAACTAATTGCTCTGGGAGGAACAATTGGTACTGGACTTTTCTTGGGTGTTGGAGATAGCATTCACCGAGCGGGCCCTTCCGTAATTTTAATCTTTATTATAGTAGGATTTTTTCTTTTCCTACTTATGCGTGCGCTCGGAGAATTGATCTTATCTGATTTAAAAAAGCATACATATATTGAATTTATTGAAAAATATCTTGGTAAAAATATTGGATTTATCAGTGGCTATCTGTATTGGATTAGTTGGCTAACTCTAGCCATGGCTGAATTAACTGCATTAGGAATCTATTTTGAATATTGGTTCCCACACTTACCAACTTGGCTTCCAGGACTTATAACAATGGTTGTTTTACTAATAATAAATCTAATCTCTGCTAAAGTTTTTGGAAATTTAGAGTTTAGTTTTGCAATTATAAAAATTCTAACCATATTAGCTTTTGTTGTTATGATTGGCTACTTTTTAATAATTGGTGAATCAACCAAATATGGCGATATTTCATTAGCTAATCTAAATGCGGGAGGCGGATTTTTTGCTAAAGGGAGTCATGGATTCTTACTAGGCTTCCAAATGGTAATTTTCAGTTTTATCGGAGTTGAATTAATTGGGCTAACTGCTGCAGAAGCACAAGATCCAGAAAATACAATTTCCCGAGCAATTGATCAATTACCAATTAGAATAATTTTATTCTATGTTATGGCGATTATAGCAATTTTAGTTGCTATTCCGTGGCCTAAGATTTCTACTACAAGTAGTCCATTTGTCCAAGCTTTAAGTGCTACAGGAATTAAGGATGCTGGCTCTATAATTAATTTTGTGGTTATCAGTGCTGCAATTTCTTCTACCAATAGTTTTTTATATAGTGCAGGTCGGTTATTATTTTCAGTAAACTTTGATGGCAAATCTAAGTGGTCAAAAACTTTTGGCAAGTTATCCAAAACTCAAGTGCCACGTAATGCTTTAATCTTTTCATCTTTAATTATTGCCTGCGCACCTTTAATTACCTTAATTATTGGTGATTCAGCGTTTACTTTTATTTCTGCTACTTCAACAAGTATGTTTCTAATTATTTGGGCAATAATGATTTTGACTCATATACGTTACAGAAAAGAAACTCCTAGAAAAGACTTAAAGTCATTCCAAATGCCATTGTTCCCATACTTAGATTACTTGGTTTTAGCTTTCTTTATTGCAATGATTGGTTTATTACTTTACTTAGAAAAATTTAGAATTCCAATGATTGCAGCTTTAATAGCATTTGTAGTTCTTTACTCAATTACCAAATTTTTCAGAGAAAAAGAATCTAATTAAAGCATAAAAAATGTCCAACTGAATTAACAGTTGGACATTTTTTATGCGCTATTTAAATCTCAACTTAATTTTTTGCCACAAAGACAAAGCCTGTCTCATATGATCAGCTGGGATATATTTTCTTATTGCCTTTAAAACAAATATTGGTTGTTTTGCTGAAAAAATAAAATTCCCATTATTCCGTGTTCTCAATTCAAATCGCGGTATATATTTTCCTTTAAAATGGACATCTGCTACAACATATGTAATCTCATTCCAAGGAATTTGAATATAATCTAATACATTTTTATCATTATAAAATTCAAAACCTTTATCACCAATCATAATTTGACCATAACAAGGTATACCTCGTTGCCAAGTTGCCTTCGTTACGTAATCAGATGTTGTATTAAGTGATTGAACCATTTTTATAATAAACCTACAACATGTCCGGCAATCCCGACAATAAAGATTCCGATAATAATGATAATAGGTGATACTTTCTTCTTTAACAACCACATACACAAGAATGTTAAGCATAATGCAGCAAGACCAGGAATTAAGCTATCCAAGTTATTTTGCAAAGTAGTGACTTTTGTGCTTGTTAAAGATAGCCCTTGGTCGTGCCATTGAATTAAGGCTTGTTGAATACCTTTAGCACCCTTAGGTAATGAACTCCAATCAATATATGCACCTTTTTGAAGTGGAGACTTAGAAACAACAGGTAAGAATTTAATTGATACCCACCGTTCAATTAAAGCACCTAATACAAACATACCCATCATTGAAGCACCACGGGTAACTTTACTCATCAATCCACCTGATAAGTCTTTAGTAATTTCAGAACCTACGCGATAGCCAAATTCTTGAGAATACCATAAGAAAGCAATTCTAATTAAGTTCCAAACAATAAAGAACAAAATTGGACCTAAAATATTTCCTTGAGCTGCTAAACTAGCACCTAATGAACCTACAATTGGCCGTACCGTATACCAAAATACTGGGTCACCAACACCAGCTAAAGGTCCCATCATACCAACTTTAACACCTTGAATAGCTTGATCTTCAACTTCTTTCCCATTAGCCTTTTCTTCTTCTAATGCTAAAGTTACCCCTAAAATTGGTGAAGCTAAATATGGGTGAGTATTGAAGAATACCAAGTGTCTTTCAAGTGCATCTTTTAAATCCTTTTTTTCAGGATATAACTTACGTAAAGCTGGAATTAATGAATAAGCCCAGCCACCATTTTGCATTCTTTCATAGTTCCAAGATCCTTGAAGCAACATAGAACGCCACATAACTTTTAAGCGATCTCTTTTAGTTAAATGGATTTGATTTTCTGCCATTTTAATTTCCTCCCTAGATCTTTTTAGTAATTATCCAAAATATCACCCAAAGGGTCACCAGTACCTTTTGAGCCTGAATTGTTAGAACCTTTACCTTCAAGAGCTAGATACATAAGAGCTAATGCAGCACCAATTGCACCTAATGCAATCAAAGTTAAGTCTTGAATTGCGGCTAACGCAAATCCAATAGCGAAAAATGGCCCAACCTCTTTGCTTGCCATCATATTAATAACCATTGCATAACCAACAGCAACAACCATACCACCACCAATGGTCATACCAGCGGAAAGCCATACTGGCATTGCGGAAAGCCAAGACTTAACAAGTTCAGAAGGAATTGCTAACAAAAGAGCAGCTGGAATGGCTATTCTCAAGCCTTGTAACCCTGTTGCAACCAATTGCCAAAATTCGATTCCTTGATAATTTGCTTTTTCAGCCTCTTTATCCATGATATGAGAAATCGCAACTGCAAGTGTACGAACAATCATTGTTAATCCTAAGCCGGCAACTGCCAAAGGTACAGCAATACCAATAGCCGTACCAATTTTATCAGTTGAAAGGTGTCCTTGAACCATGATGATTGCAGAAGCAACACCAGCAAGAGCAGCATCAGGTGCAACTGCAGCACCAATATTAGCCCAACCCATAGCAATAAATTGTAATGCACCACCAAGCATAACACCAGTTGTAAGATTACCTGTAACTAAACCAATTAATGTACATGAAATAATTGGTTGATGGAATTGCCATTGATCCAAAATACCTTCCATACCTGCTAAGAAAGCAATGAATACAACTAAAACCATTTGAATCGCATTCATGAAACTAAATCCTCCTACTATTTTTGTTCATTAAGGAGGCTTTGAGCCTTCTTAAGAATAGAATCCATATTTTCAGGACTATCACTCGGAACTTTTCGAACATCGAATTTAATGCCCATTTTTTTTAGTTCCTCAAAAGTGTCTACATCTTTTTGATCCATAGAAAGCACACTATTAGAATTTACTTTACCAACAGCATATGACATTGAGCCCACATTTAAAGTATCGATTTGAACTCCATCTTTAATGGCTTCAAGTGCATCTTCAGGATTTTCAAACAAAAGCAAAGCTTTTGTTGCTCCGAATCTAGGATCTTTATCTACTTCTACCATTTTCTTAATTGGCACAATATGTGCTTTAATACCAGCAGGAGCAGCTTCACGAATCATGTTTTTTCGCAAATCATCTTTAGCAACATTATCACTAACAACAATAATTCTATCTGGATTCATTGCTTTTGACCATCCAGTTGCAACTTGGCCGTGCAATAACCGTGAATCAATTCGTGCTAAAACATATTTAATATGTCCATCACCTAAAACAGTACCTTCTGGGATATCTCCTTGAGGTTCTTGATTCTTAACTTCAACTTTTTGAGATTCTTTAGGTGCAAGAGATTCTGGTTTTGTCTTAATTCCATCTTTGGCAGGTTCAACAATTGCTGTTGCAATTTCTTTAGCTGAATCTAAGCTAAACCGTTGACTAAGAGCCTCAATAACCATTGGTAAATTAAGACCTGTAACAATTGCCCAATTTCCACCGTGTTCTTCAAGCAATTTGTTTGCCTGGTTAAAGGGGGTACCACCCCACAAATCAATTAAAAATAGCACCTCATCTTGATTATCGAAAGAATTAATTACATTTTCCATTTTCTTTCGAACATCATCTGGTCCTTCGTCTGGTTTTAAAATTGCTGAGCCAAAATTCTCTTGCTTACCAAAAATCATTTCAGCAGATTGAGAAATTCCCTCAGCAAAGGCGCCATGACTAGCTAGAACTATTCCAACCATCATGCTTCCTCCTTCCAAGATTATAACTGTATACTTTTCTATTATAGCGTAACCGTATACATTTTGTAACCGTTATCTTGGAATTTTATAATAAAAAAGTAATTGAACTATATAGATAAATATTATAAAAAACGACAAAAAAAGACAGGCCTCAATGGTCTGTCTTTTGTTTGCTCCGGTTGCCAGATTCGAACTGAC
>NZ_SDGL01000025.1 GCF_007095465.1 Lactobacillus mulieris | reverse complement strand
ATTACTATTTACAAGTCGAGTCTAACAAGATTGGACTTTTTTATTAACTAAAACGATTTAACTAGCACCACGCGTAAAGGTTATATTTTTAGAAAACAAATTACGGTTCCGTTGGCGCGTCTTCAGACAGTTACACTTGAAGCGGGACCACTTTTACGTTGGCAACACTTAACCGAATTGCACTTACATACCGCTTCTTCTAGTGAAAAGATTTCTGGATTGAAATTAGAAGACGCTAAATTATTTAGAAAACAACTGCTAAATATTATTCAAAAGGCAGGGGATAAACATGACTAAGCATTTATCACCATTAGCTATGTTATTTTTCTTAAAGGATCAAGTCAGGAATAAGATTGGAATCCTACCAGCTATTATTATTGGATGCAATTATTTGAATTTCCTCAAGGGAAATTATCTTATACAAATCGGTAGTTTTGTTGCTTTGATTTTATTATTAACTTTTCTAGAATATTTCTTTTTTACTTATGAAATTTCAGAAAAAGAGTTAATTATTCGTTCAGGGGTATTTGAAAAGAAAGAAAAGCATATCCCTTATTCACGAATTCAAACGATACACACTAAATATCCTTTTTGGATGGAACCTTTAAAGCAAACTAAGGTCATTCTTGAAACGGCTAATCAGGATGATGAGGGTACTATTGTTTTGCGAGTTGTAAGTCAAGCGGAATTAGAGCGCTTGCAAGATGCAATGAAAATTGCTGATGTAGCAACTATTTTAGAAGAACCAAGTGGATATTATATTAATAACCGTGATTTGGCGATTTATACGATTACTTCTCCAGGAGTTATAGCTGGGGCATTAATGGTTTACAGTCTTTATGAAAAAGTTGCGGATTTTGATATTAAAATCGACAACAGTTTGCCGATGATTATCCTATTTTTATTGATTGGAATAGGCTTAACCTTTTTTAATACTTGGCAACGGTTATTTAATTTCAGTATTCATAATGAACAAAATCAATTAAAGTCTAAAAGTGGTCTATTTTCTAAAACACAAATGACTTTACCCGTAAAGAGGATTCAAGGGATTATTTTTGAAGCAACTTATTTAAGGTACATAACTAAGTTAGTCAGTATTCAAGCAATTGCATCCTCTAAGTTAACCGATGAAGAAGAAGGAAATGTTAATTTAATTCCCGTGGTTAAGCGCAAAGAAGCAAGTGAAGTTTTACATGAGCTGTTACCGACTTGGCCAAGTAAAGTGAAAAATTTGCATCGCTTATCTTCAGCTGGAAAAAGATCACTTTTTATTTATCGATTTAATTGGCTGTTAATCACTAGTGTCATAATTAATGTGATGTCGTATTTCTTCTTGTCTGGTGCATTTGTTTGGATTCTTGGCTTGAATTTACTAGTAGGCGTGTACAGTCTAGTAGCGTCTGTTATTTTAATTTGCTCTAGTGGAATAAATTATGATGACCAATATTTATATTTTGGTACTAAGCGTTATTTCAAAATCATTAATGCAATTTTCCCACGAGAAAAAATTCAATATTTGAAGCTAACACAAAGTGTTTGGATGAAGAAAAAGAAATTGATGCATATTGAGCTTGAAGTGATGGATAAGCATTTTGGCTATCAAGTTAGGGTACGTTATTTGCCAGAAGAAGTTGCTAAAAATGTTCAAGAATGGTTTATGGAAAAATAACTGGATAATGCTATAATTAACTTATTAGTTTTATCTAAGGAGGACTTGCTCGTGAAATATGCAGAAAAAGATCCACAACTTTGGGATGCGATTGCCCAAGAAGAAAAAAGACAACAACATACAATTGAATTAATTGCCTCAGAAAATATTGTTTCTAAAGCGGTTGAAGAAGCACAAGGTTCTGTTTTAACTAATAAATATGCGGAAGGATATCCTGGTAAGCGATATTATGGTGGTTGTAAATATATTGATATTGCAGAACAATTAGCAATTGATCATGCCAAAAAATTATTTGGAGCAGCTTATGCCAATGTCCAACCTCATTCAGGTTCTCAAGCAAATGCAGCTGTATATCAAGCTTTACTTAAACCTGGTGATATTATTTTGGGGATGGGAATGGATGCTGGAGGCCACTTAACTCACGGTGCTAAAGTTAACTTCTCTGGTAAGATGTATAAAACATATGCTTATGGTTTAAATCCTACGACAGAACGGTTAGATTATGATGCAATTCGTAAGCAAGCTTTAGAAATTAAGCCACAAATCATTGTTGCAGGAGCCTCTGCATATAGTCAGATTATTGATTGGGATAAGTTTAGAGAAATCGCTGATGAAGTAGGGGCATATTTAATGGTAGATATGGCTCATATTGCTGGGTTAGTTGCTACTGGCTATCATCCAAACCCTGTGCCAGTAGCTGATGTTGTTACTACAACTACTCACAAAACTTTGCGTGGTCCTAGAGGTGGGATGATTTTATCTCGTTCTGAAGAATTAGGTAAAAAGTTTAATTCTGCTGTTTTCCCTGGCTCTCAAGGTGGTCCCTTAGAACACGTTATTGCTGCTAAAGCGCAAGCTTTTTATGAAGATTTACAACCACAATACAAAACTTATATTGGGCAAGTTGTCAAAAATGCTAAGGCAATGGCTGAGGTCTTAAATGATTCAGATACTATTCGAGTAGTTACTGGTGGTACAGCAAATCATCTTTTAGTTTTAGATATTACTAAGACTGGTTTAACTGGAAAAGATGCTCAAAATTTACTTGATAGTGTGATGATAACAACTAATAAAGAAGCAATTCCTAATGATCATCGTTCACCATTTATTACTAGTGGTTTAAGAATTGGGACGCCAGCCATTACAAGTCGTGGTTTTGATGAAGAAGATAGTCGAGCAGTTGCTAAGCTGATTATCGACGCTTTAAATAATAGTGATAATCAAGCAGTTCTTTCAAAGGTAGCTGAAGGTGTTCAAAAACTTGTTGAAAAGCATCCGATTGACTAGATAAAAAAAGGATTCCTAATGGAATCCTTTTTTTAATGTCATCTTTTTCTTTAAGGCGACAATTGCAATTGGGACAACTGATACCAAAATAATTGCAATCACAATTAATGAAAAATGTGTCTTTACGATTGGTAAATTCCCAAAGAAGTAACCTATTATTGAGAATAACCCGGTCCATAAAATACCACCTAAGATGTTGTAAGTTATGAAATGCCCATAATGCATTTTGCTACCGCCAGAAATGAATGGGACGAATGTTCTAATAAATGGAATAAACCGACCTATTACAATCGTAATTGAACCATGCCTTTCAAAAAATTTCTCTGCAGCGTAACGGTTCTTTTCGTTTATTAACTTATTAAACCAAGCATGTTTGGAGCCGGCTCTTGTTGACCAAGCACCAACTTCATAGTTAGCACTATCTCCTAAAATAGCTGCAATTACTACTGCTAGATAGACTAGCCAGATATCTAATCCATATTTAGTATTGGCTGCCATTGCGCTTGCCGCAAAAATTAACGAATCGCCTGGTAAAAATGGAAAAATAACTAAACCGGTTTCTATGAAAATGATTGCAAATAAAATTAAATAGGTATAATTGCCAAATTGATTAACGATATTAACTAAGTGGTCATCAATGTGTAAAATAAATGAAATTAATCCCATTGTTAGTCCTTTCTAGAATAAATACTGTCATCTTCTAAATCTGTTTGAGTATGGGCTAAACGACTAGCAGCAGCTGCTGCAACAGCACCAACTAGGTCGTCAAGAAAGACATTAATTTTACCAGTTGATTTATCATTTAACCACTTTAAAATGCCAGGTTTTGTTTTATCAATGTAGCCATAGTTTGTAAAACCGATTGAACCATAAAGATTAGTAATTGAAAAAGTTAAAACCTCATCGCAACCATATAGTGGTTCATCATTTTCCATGATTGATTGTAATGGCTCAGAAAGTTGTTTCTTTTCTGCAAGCTTATCCAGTTCAATTCCAGTAATAATTGAATTTTGAACTTCTCTTTTTTGGAGGACTTTTTCAATGCTTTCTTGCATTGCCTCATGAGTAAGAGGATGAATATAGTCTTTTTGCAAATAATAAACTAAATCTTCAATATCCTTTAAAGTTACACCACGTTCATTTAATAATGCAATTGTATGTTGATAAAAATGTTCCTGATTTTCTGTCATAGTCATCACCTAAATACTTGTAGAATGGATAGTCATCTTTTTATTAGGAAAAATTGTTTGCATAATTGATGTAATAGCTACTTGTGCTTCACCAAAACCAATTCCAATAATTGGAACGCGACCATCATAGCCTACACTGTCACCAGCTGCAAAAATTCCTTTTACAGAAGTTTCCATTTTTCGATCTACTTTTATCAAATCATTTTCTAATTCAATTCCCCATTTTTTAACAAAACGGTTATTAGCACGAAAACCATATGCAACTATTAGATTATCAAAAACAATTGTTTTTGTTTCATCTGTACCGACTTTCTTAAGAGATAATTCACATCTTCCTGAGTTATCAATTAAGTTTGCAGGTAAGTAGGGGGTTAAAACAGAAATTTGAGAATTATGTTTAACTTTTTCAACATTACTTTCAAGTCCTCTAAATTGATTGCGTCGATGAATCAAAGAAACCTTGGCATATTGACTTAATTCTAGAGCCCAGTCAAGAGCTGAATCGCCACCACCAAGAACAGCTACTTCTTTATTTTGATAGTCTTGAGGATTTTTTACAAAATAAGAAAGTTTATTATCTATACTGGTAGGAATTGGGAGAGGGAAAGCCTTGGGTTTAAAAGCACCATTACCTGTTGTTATAAGGACTGTTTTAGAAATCAAATCATCATTGATAATGAATTGAGAATCTTCGTGAATAATATTTTCTACCTTATAATTACAAATGATAGTCACATCACTACTTAAATTAGAACAAAGCTTTTCAGTTAGTTGAAATGATTTAATATCTTTAAATACAGGGATGTCTTGTATAACTTTATTAGGATAAAGAGCGGCGGGCTGACCACCTAATTCTGGAAGAGATTCAAGTAAGACAACTTTAAGACCATGTAAATGAGCAAAATAAGCGGAAAATAGTCCGACAGGACCAGCGCCAATAATTGCTAAATCATAATGTTTGATAATAATTCCTCCTTATATGTAAGTTCATTAGCAACTCTACCATGAAAAAGATATTTTTGCACCGAAAAAATGCTTGCTAAAATTAAAATAATCCTGTATCTTAGATAAAGTCGTGTTGAGGCAAAGCCTCGATGACAAAATTCATTTCAAAAAAGAATAAAAAGTTCTTGCAATTCTGAAATGAATCAGGTAATATAAT
>NZ_SDGL01000024.1 GCF_007095465.1 Lactobacillus mulieris | reverse complement strand
TTCAAGTCTTGAGCATCTTGCTTAGCTGTATTTACACCTGCAATATTTGTTGCGTTATCTACGTTTGACTTAGCTGCTGTCTTATCGGCATCGCTTAAGTCACTCATTTGTTCAATGGCTTCTTTAGCTGCCTTCTTGGCATCGTTCAAGTCTTGAGCATCTGATTTTGCAGTATTAACATTTGAAATTTCTGTGGCCTTATCAACATTTGCCTTTGCTGCTTCCTTATCAGCATCGCTTAAGTCGCCCATTTGATTGATAGCTTTCTTAGCTTCTTCCTTGGCTTTAGCTAAATTGCTATCACCGTTTAATGCTGCTAATGCCTCATCAACTTTCTTCTTTGCTGCTTCCACAGCTACAGGGTCCTTTGATACATCGCCAGTTGAAGTTCCTGTTGACTTATCTAACAATGCTTTTGCTTCATTTACTGCATCATCATAAGCCTTCTTTAAGTCAGTATCGGCATTTTTGTAATTAGAACCTTGCTTGATACTTTCGGCGCTCTTGTAGTTGTCATCATTTGACAAGTTACCCATATTAGTATCAGTTGTAGTTGCGTTGGTTTGAGCTGCAGTCACTGCATCTACTGTAGTTGCAGCTTTTACTGCTGCTTTAGCTATTGCTTTTTGCGCATCGTTTAAGTTGTTTAACTTATCAATTGCGTCATTGGCAGCCTTCTTAGCATTGTCCAAGTTAGAATCAGTTACATGAACAGTAATACTTTGAACTGAATTATGTTTATTAGCTTCAGTATAGTCTGGGTATTTAATTAATAACCCATAATTTCCTGTACCTTCTTTTGAAGTATCAACATCATTATTAAAGCTAAAAGTATAACCTTCTGCCTTTAATTGCTTATAGTTTGAAATTGATTTTTCTGCTACTAAATCAGGAGTTAAAGTAGTACCCTTTTCAACTGTGATTTCTTTACCAGTGGCAGGTTGATCCCAAGCAGTAATATTGATTACAAGTGCACCATTTTGAATTGAAGTACTTGTGTTGTAAATCTTACTTGAGCTACCATTTACAGAAATGTTTGAAAGACTTAAAGCATTACTATTTAACAAATCATCTTTTAAGGTGTTTGTATCATAGTAATATGGATAACTTACGGATTCTGTATCGTAGTATCCTTTGTTCCAATCATTTGTTGTAACTTGGATTGAGTCATTAGTTGCATTTGCATATTTAGAAGCATTTACCTTCTTTAAATTGTCTGCATTTTTGTTAATTGTATAAGTAATTGAAGTTACATCAGAAGGAACAGTTTCACTACCGTTATAAGTAACTTTAACTGGAATTGCTTCTGAAGTGATTCCTTCAGTACCTTTGTTAGTAACTGTAATGTTTGCTGCACGGTAAACACCTAATACACGTGGGGTCTTAAATGCATTATCCCCCATTTGTGAATATAGATATGGAGTGATATAACTTTCGCCAGCTACCAAACCAGTAAAAGCTCCCAAGTTATTAGTATCAACACTAGTAGTAATTTGAACAGTGAAACCAACTGAGTTCTTTTTACTATTAGCAGTTTTTCCATTTTGATATGGATCAAATGTAATGTTAGTTCCAATATCTCCATTACTAATATAGTTAAAAAGTGGACCAGATACTAATGCTTTTTTAAAACTATTATATGCTGTAGTTTCACCACTAGTAACAGTCATTTCATTAGCAGCATTATTAGTTTCTGAACTTGTAATAGCAACTGCAGATTGACTAGCTTGAGACTTATTATAATTTTCAGTTGCATCAGTTAAAGTATTCCAACCATATTTAATTGATTGAACAGCTAAATCTTTACTAATAGAAATTGCATAAACTGAAGTCGCAGTTGAAAAGGACCCACTACCAGACCCACCAGCTCCAGTTCCGGCAGGTGAACCAGAGCCACTGTAACTAACCCCATTATTAGGGTTAAAAGTAACTGTCCATGTGATTGTATTATCATTTTGATTATAATCTGCTTGAGTAATTGTAATATTACCTGTTGCTGATGCATTATAATACGTACTATCATTTGTATTTACAGCATGATGCCACTTGTCAATATTACCTGATGAAAATACACCACTATCTTTAGGATCTACTTGGTAACGATCACCATTTGTTACATTATATTTCTTCAAAAAGTCAGTAAATAACTTTCTAGAGATAGTACTAGATTCAGTAGTTAAATTACTTGCTTGTTCTTTTGCCTTATCTTCATCACTATACAAACCAGCGCCAGTTTTAGTCGTATCATTAGCTGTGGTAGTTGTATTCGCAACGCCAGTTAATGAATTGTATGCAGTATTCAACTCATTAACTGCATTAGTTACATCTTCACTAGTTGCTGAAGCATTGTCTAAAACAGATTTTGCATTAGCAACTGCACTATCATATGCACTCTTTTTAGTAGAGTCAGTTTCGTTAGTGTATTTAACATCTGATTTTTGAACATTAAGTGCATTGTCATAAGCATTCTGTAGAGCAGACTTATCAACAGAAGTAGTTTTTGCTTCTTCTGTTGAAATTGCATCAGCATTTGAACTTACAGTAGTTGAATTAGTATCTTCTGCAGCATGTACTAATTGTCCACTATTTCCACCTAAATACAAAGTTGTTGAAAGTAACACTGAAGCTAACCCCAATGTAGTCTTTCTTAATGAGAAGTGTTGACGCCCATTAGCGTGCTTTAAATCGTATTGCTTTTTATTGTTCTTAGAAAGCATTTCAAACCCCCGATATAAAAATATTAATTAATACACATAAACATACAAAAAGCCCACTTAGTACTACATTTCAACTAAATACGGCTCTACATCAAGTTATTAATTTTAATCTTTCAATAGTCTATCCGAGTACCGTCAAATAGTCAAAAATTAAGATTTTATTGTAAACAGGTAGCTCCTATCCCCCCCCAATTTTAGTTATTTTATTTTTTTGATTTGATCTTTAAAAAACATTGATTTACTAAACATTTACATTGATTATCTATATCATTTACATTGATTATCTATATCATTTACAAAAAATCAATAAAGAGACGTTATTTTATATTTTTTATTTATACAGATTTAAAAATGGGTAAAGTATTTATATATCAACGATTTATTCGATTCTATTTTCTAAATATTAAGAAATGGTAAAGAATAAAAATATCTATTATTTTTTAATAAACCTCCCATTCAATAATGTTCCAAAGTAAAAAGACAAGCAATAACATGCTTGTCTTTTAGTTTTATTGTTTTCTTTGAGCCTACCATTGCTATAAGCATAGTCAGCAATCCTACTAAACTTAAAGGTTAGATGAAGCTTACTGTTTACTTTACCTTCAGAAATCACCTGCTTCTTCTGAATCTTCATTTTATCATTCAGAGCTTCTTTTTCAACTTTTGGTTTAGATATTTCTTTCACTTTCGACAACTGACTTATGGATTGAGTTAGTTCAGATTCAGGTATTATTTTCTTTTCATCTTGTTTTACAGTTTCTGCTTTCGAATCAGTAATTTTTGGTTCTGAATTTGAAGCTGACCCATAATTATTCTCTCCAAATGTCCAAAATGCCGTTTCTAATTCCTTCTCACTTTGATTTACTTCCGCTTGAGATGTGCTCTCATCTAATGTTTGGGTTGCGTGCTGCAAAGCTTCATTAAGTTGGTTGCGTTCACTTTCACTTGCAGCATCATATACATCTCCCAATGTTTCAAAAGCTTCGATAGTAGTTACCAGCTCTTGTAGAGATTATTTATCAGTTGCTTGACCATCAAGACTTTCAATGGCTTGATTTAGAGCCTGACTAACTTGATCTACATTCACTTGACTCGCATCTGAATTATCTCTTTGGACTACCGCATCCTTTAATGCTTTATCAAAGTTATTTTTTATTTGTTCACTAGCATTTAAATATTTATCTAAATCTTGAGCTTCTTCTGCAATAAGAATATTATCTTCTAAAGTCTTTTTATTTGTTATTGTTCTATCTAATGACCGAGTTGCAAGTTCTAATTGACTAGTCACTTCATCAATACCGGCTTGGCTGGTTGTATCTTTTTCACTACCTGTCAGAATTGCTTCAGCTTTTGTAAGTAGGTTTAATAAAGTTTCTGCTTTGCATCTTCTGCATTATAAAACTTGTAAGTTTCTTTCAAATAGTTAGCCACTGTCAATGCATCATCTAATTCATCATAATATAAATTACTATTTATTTGATATTAGCCGCATAAACATGAGAATAACTGGCACTCATACCTAAATATAAACTTGTTCCTAAAACCACTGAAGCTAAGCCACACTAATTTTACACAATGAAAAATACTGCTGGCGATCAGCAACCATTAAATGAGTCTTTTTCTTTACTCATGAATTTATAATAACCCCTTATAAATCTTTCTAAATTTAAGTTGAAATTAAAATACAAGTAATATATTCCAATTGTTGAATCCCTTTTTATTAGCATTATGCCAGAGTTTAACTTACTTACACAAATCATATCTCTTACCATTACAAAAAAGAACAAACAAGAAATACTCTTGTTTGTTCTTCGTTAATTGCTTAAGTTAACCCGGGGGGAGAGTTACTTAGTCAACTTCACTATTGTTCATCCTTCTTCTTTTTGAAACCTAAAACAGCTAATGCTAAAGTTAAAAGACCTAATCCGATTACACTTACTTCAGATTCACGAGAACCTGTTTGTGGTAACTTATCTACATTAGTCCCTAACTTCTTGCCTAGTGCCTTCTTACTTGAAGTTACCTTAGAAGTTGTCGTTACAGACAACTTAGATAGGTTATTAGACTTGCTAGTTTCATTAGAAGTGTCGTCTTTTTCAGTCGATGTTGGTACAGATTCTTTTCCATCAAGCTTTTGACTCGCAGATATTAATCCTGCTAATGCTGCATCTACATCCTCTTGGCTTGCATTTTCATCAGCTAAAACTGCTTCTGCTTTAGCTAATGTTTCATCGTATGCCTTCTTGTTGACAGCACTACCATTTGTATAAGCTACTGAAGTGTGAATTTGATCTTTCTTAGCCATTTCTTTCTTCAAATTATCTTTATTAACTGAAGCAGAAGTAACTGGAGTTTCAGTAGGCTTTTCAACAATAGTTTGGGCAGGTATGAGTTCCTTTTGTGTTCCATCTTCAAAGGTAATGATTGTTCTACCATTATCCTTAACTTCGACATCAGAAATGTGCTTATCGCTATTTGATTTCTTGATATTTTCAGCTACTTGATTCTTTTCGCAGTCTGTTAACTTATCTGGGTCCGAAACTTCTACCTTGTCAAATACATTTAAACTTTGTTCTGCTTGGGTATCATCGAATCTTAAAGCTTCTCCTGAAGTATGGTCTGGATACGTGATTGTTTCACTTCTATCTAATTCCTTTTGAGTTCCATCTTCGAATGTCACAATTGTTCGACCATTATCCTTAACTTCTACATCGGCAATATGCTTGTCGCTATTAGCATTCTTGATATTTTCAGCTACTTGGTTCTTTTCGCTATCTGTTAACTTATCTGGGTCTTGAACTTTTACTTTGTCGAATGCATTTAAACTTTGGTCTGCTTGAGCATCATCAAAGGTTAAGGCTTCACCTGAAGTGTGGTCTGGGTAGGTGATGGTTTCACTTCTATCCAATTCCTTTTGTGTTCCATCTTCGAAGGTCACAATTGTTTGACCATTGTCCTTAACTTCTACATCAGAAATGTGCTTGTCGCTATTTGCCTTCCTGATGTTTTCAGCTACTTGGTTCTTTTCACTGTCTGTTAAGTTATCTGGATCACTGACTGAAACTTTATCGAAGTTGTTCAAACTTTGGTCTGCTTGAGCATCATTAAATGTCAAAGCTTCACCTGAAGTGTGGTCTG
>NZ_SDGL01000023.1 GCF_007095465.1 Lactobacillus mulieris | reverse complement strand
AAAGCCGGTTGGAAATTGCAATTTTAGCTTATAATTTGGCTTATTGTCTAGAAAGATTTAACTAGCACCACGCGTAACCTTTATGTAGCACCACATATTCACCAGTAATTTGATAAGTCCAAAAGTTATAAACATATGGTATGAGCAAAATCTGAACTATATCAAAAACTATTACCAATGCAAATAAAATTGCCCAAATCATAAGGAATAGGTTAACTAAGTTTTTGGCAACAAATGTAATCAAAACGAAGTAAACTATCCCAAATCCAATCATGGTTCCAATAACTTCTAAAATATTTTCAGCTAACCAAACTTTTTTTATTTCATTTGGCAGTTTATTTTGCATCATTATTCCTCCATATAAAAAAGCTCTACTTGCCTGAATTATAGCAAATAGAGCTTAATATTTCAGTTTAGACACTCAGATTAGATGGTAGTTAACGAAATGTTGTCGCAAATACTGTAAGGTCAAGCTGTTTTTCTGGCTATTAACTAAGGCAAATGGATTACCTGTAGCCATTACTTGTCCACCATTTATGCCACCTTTCGGTCCTAAATCAATCAAATAATCACAATTAGTCATAATATCTAAATCATGAGTAATGATAATAATAGTTGCACCTTTAGCTTGTAGATGACGCAGCACTTTTAATAAAATCTGAACATCACTAGGGTGAAGGCCTATTGAAGGCTCATCAAAGACAAATAAAGTTTGCTTGCATGATTTTAGTAAATGCTTAGTTAACTTCAATCGTTGTGCTTCACCACCGGATAATTCAGGTGTGCTTTCTCCTAAATGTAAATAGCCCAATCCAACTTGTTTTAACAAATCCAATTCTCGTAAAATCTTTTTTTCTTGTGCAAAAATACTAATAGCATCATTTACAGATAGTTCGAGGATATCGGCAATTGAATAATTATGCCATTTAATTTTTAAAATTTTTGAAGCGAAACGTCGGCCATGACAAGTGGGACATACCTGCTCCATATCAGGTAAATATTGCAAATCAAGTGAAATACTTCCTAATCCTTGGCAAGTAGGACAGGCCCCTTGTTTATTATTGTACGAAAAAGCCGACATTTTTAAATTTTCAGCTTTAGAGGCTGGCAAGCTGGCAAATAAACGCCGTAAGCTATCCATAATTGAAGTATATGTAGCAACACAAGAACGAGTATTTTTACCAACTGGTTTAGCATCCACACTGACTACTGTTTTAATAGAAGTTGTTATATTAGTTACCTGAGCAGGTAAATGTTGAGGATTTTTTATAGCTGGTACTAAACTATCTAAAATCAGACTTGTCTTTCCAGCACCTGAGAAACCAGTAATTGCAGTTAATTTTTCATCAGGAACTGCAATCGTAATATCATGCAAATTAAAATAATTACTTACACTTAGTTGAGTTGCGTGTGCCAAGTTTACACTTTGCTTTTTTAAGTTAGTAATTTTGGCATTACCAGCTAAATATTTTCCAATCATTGACTTAGGATTATTTATTAACTCACCTGGTTTGCCTTGGGCAACAACTTTCCCACCTTTTTCTCCAGCTTGAGGGCCAATTTCAATTACCCAATCTGCTGCTTCAATTACACTAACCTCGTGATCAACAACTACTAATGAATTCCCTTGGGAAATTAAACGACGCAAAATTTTAATCAAACCAGCAACATTATCAGGATGTAATCCAATAGTTGGTTCATCTAAAACGTATAAAACCCCCGTCGTTTCAGTTCTTAAAGTCCGAGCTAACTGGATTCTTTGTAATTCGCCAGTTGAGAGGGTATTTCCACTACGTGCTAAAGTTAAATAATCTAAGCCTAAATCAAGCAAGGGAGCTAGATTATCATCTAAATCTTTAAAAATAACTTTTGCCATAGCTTGCACATTATCTGGAAGCCAATTTAAGGTCTTTTTTTCAAATTTAGACAATTCTCCCAAAGTTAAATTAGCAACTTGAGCAATATTTTTTCCAGCAACTATTTGTTTCAATAACTCTGGATTTAATCGATTTCCATGACAAAGCGGACAAGTTGAAAACTTAAAGAACTTATTAATCCTTACTAAACTTCGTTCAGTTTTAGCAGTTTTAAGTGACGCATAAACAGCTTCATAAGCATTTTCATAAAGTGTACCATCAGTACTATAAACACGACCTGTTGAGGTGTGAAAATCAACTGCATATTTTTTCTTTTTACCGTATAAAACAATATTTTTTTCTTTTGGCGTCAAATCCTTAAATGGTACATCTAAACGTACACCCAAAGTAGCCGCAACAGTATTCATAAAATTGCGTCCTGGCAACCGCCAAGAAGCTACTGCACCTTCATTAATTGACTTATTATCATCTGGAATAATTTTTTCAGGATCTAAAGTTTGAACTTGTCCAGTTCCATGACATTTTGGACAAGCACCAGCAGAATTATAAGCGAAATCTTCTGCTGATTTAGCACTAAATTCTACTCCACAAGTCGGGCAATTGATTTTTCCCATTTTTTCACCAGAATTATCCATTGCCTGGGAAATTGACAAACTTGGAGCAATTCTATGGCCATTGGGACAAACCGGACTTCCAAGACGAGAAAATATCAAACGAATTACATTATAAATTTCAGTCATTGAGCCCACTGTTGAACGTTCACTAGGAATTGAGGGCCGTTGTCTTAACGCAATCG
Source organism: Lactobacillus mulieris (assembly GCF_007095465.1). Taxonomy (GTDB): domain Bacteria; phylum Bacillota; class Bacilli; order Lactobacillales; family Lactobacillaceae; genus Lactobacillus; species Lactobacillus mulieris. The sequence continues at coordinate 3,348 of NZ_SDGL01000023.1, read as the reverse complement.
CAGAAGGAATATGTTTAATTTCTTTAACTCCTACTTGTTTAGCTTGTGTAATTCGCCTTCTAGTGTAGGTCGACAACGCCTCAAGATACCGACGAGAGCCTTCAGCGTAAAGAATACCCATGGCTAGTGAACTTTTACCGGCACCAGAAGGTCCAGTAATTGCTACAAATTTATGTAATGGGATATCAATATCAATATTTTGCAAATTATTAATATTTGCACCACGCACTTCAATAGCTTGCGGTCCAACAGTTGTATTCTCATTCATTATTTTCAACTCTTTTTATAAAAAACTATTTATATTATATAACTTCAAGAGTCTTTCTTTTTTTACTATATACACTATCATCTTAGACAATTATTTTTTTCTCTATCTTTTTCCCACTTGCAAGTTCAAAAAAGTAACGTAAAATTCCTAGTTCTAGCTTGGCATATGAACTTTCCTTAACTTCTAACTCAACTACTCCATTAGCTAAAATAAATTTAAAGTTCTGTTTATTAAGTGCAGTTGGTGCTTTTAAAGCGGCAACCACACCTTTTTTGTACCACTCCACATCATTATCACTTACACTAACTTGATTCAAACTTTTGCAGGCATGTTTTTTGCCACTATCTAGACCATACCCCAAGACAACTATTCCCCAGACAGGTTCATGATACTTATTTTCTAATTTTTGGCGATTATAAGTTCCACCAACAAACCAGCTATTTAAGCCAAGAGTTTGGATATATAACATTAAATCTGCTGCACAATAACCTAATTGCTCTTGCTGATTATCTTTTCCAGCCAGGACAATAAAATTTCGAGCATTTTTGCTTAAAACAAATTTACCAAGAAGTGATAAAGCTGAATCATCGTCAAAAACTGCTCTCATCATCAAATTATAACTACTGTTCAGTTTATTAACTCTTTCTAAAATAAACTTTCGATTATCAAAATCAATTTCTGTCGGCTTATATCTACGCACAGTATGTCTTAAATTAATTGCTTCTATTAGGTTGGACTTTGATGTCATAATATTCTCCTTTCTAATTCACTTATACTTATAGTTATAAACTCAATAAAAAAAGAACTCAATTTTGAGTTCTTCTATCCTTTATTATCAATATAATAATTAATCAAGAAATGTAGAGGTACAGCTGCAAAAATAGCTATTACCCAACTATCCTGCTTTAAAACTTCCATTCCAAATGCTGCAAGCATAGATGCAGTTCCCCATAAAATACCCTTTAAAGCACGCTTAGCTCTCTGTTTTTTCAATAGATTTTGCTTACTTGTTTCCTGTGTTTCTTCTTTTTTATCAAAATTTTTATTACCAACAATATAATCAATTGAAACATCATAAAGCTGACTCAATTGCTTTAACTTTAAAATATCTGGTAATGAATCACCAGTTTCCCATTTAGATACTGATTGACGTGATACATTTAGTTTGCTAGCAAGTTCTTCTTGAGACATACCAGCATTAAGTCGCATCTCTTTAAGACGCTCATTAATTTGATCCATGATTTTTCCTCCGTCATTTAATATCTAAATTATATTGCGCATGGTAGTTGCGCACCACCAATTATGGTATACATTCACGCCACTTTCAGTTGCTTTTACCATTTCCCAGGAAATAAAAAAACTCTCCTAGATAGTCTAGCAGAGTTTTTTACAACTACGAAGTACTTTATTTAATTTGCAATGTTCCAGTTAAAAGTCCTAAAATACCGGCTAGAGCCATAACAGCTATAACGCCCCACCATAACCATTCCACTTTACTTAGCCTTTGTCCTTTTTCTTTTTTACCTTGATAGAAAAAGCCAAAACCAGTCATCCAAATAATTGCTCCAAGTAAAAGATAGCGCAAACCAGCTCCAAAAATCATAAACAAGGTAAATGCTGTTGCTAATACTGCATAAATAGCTGATGTAATTCGTTTATAAGTTGGCAAATCTTTAAAACCGATTCCACAAATAACGCTCTTTAAGGCATATAGACTGGCAAAAAAGTAAGGCACAATAGCCATCGAAGTTGAGAACTTGAGTAAAACCGCATATCCAGCTGAATACAGCCCTGCGATAATCATTAATACCTGAGTTAGGCCAGTAGTTACTAATAACGCATTTTTTGGAGCCTCCGCTTCATTAAGTTCTGCTAACCACTTAGAGCCTGAACCGCCACGTCCAGCAACTCTTAGTTGCTCACTACATAGGTTTACCCATGCAATTAAGGCACCAACTACAGAAACAATCAAGCAAATATAAATCAACCAGCCACCCCAGGGTCCTACCATATTCTCCATTAAACCAGCCACAGAGGGATCGTGAAGTTTAGAAATTTGATTTGGCGCAAGTAAACCAAGTGACAAAACAGAAGTACCAACTAAAAGAACTATTACAAACATCGCACCGAGATTAGTAGCTTTTGCAACATCACTCAATTTCTTAGCTCTTGTAGCAAAAATAGTTCCTGATTCAATCCCAATTAATGTCCACATAGCTGACAATAAAACAGACTTGGACTGGTCAAAAATCGATACATGCATCCAATGATTAGTTGCCACATCAAATACATTAGTTGAAGCAAAATGAGCTAGAAAAGTATGTGGCGAAAAGTTGAGAATTGCTAAGATGATAAACATTGCAATTGGAATAACTTTGGCGATAGTCGTTATATTATTCATAACTGTTGAAGTTTTGATTCCTTTCAACACTAATCCAGTAACTATCCAAAGTAAAATAGAGGCACCAATAATTGATGGCCATGTAGTACCATTTCCAAAGATCTGCAAAAAACTAAAACCACCCAGAGCTGAAAAAATAACTGTTAAATACGATGCATTTCCAATTGCATCACCAATTCCATGCCCATAATTGGCGATAAACCCGCCCATATCACCGAACAGATTCTTTGAACAACCATGTATTCCGTCATCAATTTTGGGTTGTTGTAGGGTTAAATTACGATATACTCCAGCTAAAGAAAACATCCCAATTGCCACAATAGTCCAACCTATCAAAATTCCTTCTGGATTAGCTCCAGCAGTCAATGTGGCTGGCAAGGCAAAAATTCCTGAACCAATAGTTCCTCCAACAATTAAACCAGTCAAGCCCCCAAGACCCACTTTATTTTTAACTTCTTGTTTCATATGCATTCACTTCCTAAAATTAATCCCAAAAAATAATCTACACCCTTTACTTATACTTGGCAGGTATTCTTCTAAAAGTCTGTGAAATGCTTGTCAAATTATAAAAAAGTACAGGTCATTCTTTTTACATTTCAAATTATGAGACTGTAAAATAGTTTGTGTAAGGATGAATAATTCCTTAAATTTATTTCTTAAAACATTAGAAAAAGGAGTT
>NZ_SDGL01000022.1 GCF_007095465.1 Lactobacillus mulieris | reverse complement strand
AAAGCCGGTTGGAAATTGCAATTTTAGCTTATAATTTGGCTTATTGTCTAGAAAGATTTAACTAGCACCACGCGTAAATATTTTAAAATTTTATCTCCAAAAGTATCTTGTCCAATACATCCAATCATATTTGTTTCAATACCCATCCGAGAAGCCGCTACTGCTTGATTTGCTCCTTTTCCACCAAGTAAGTAGTCTCCATCATTTCCATGGACTGTTTCACCTTTGACGGGAAGTCTATCAGTACTAATCATTAAATCAACATTTAGACTTCCTAAAACGCAAATATTCATAAGTTATCCCTTTCTTGTTGTACATGTATAATTTATCTGTACATCTAAATTAAAACGCTTACAAAAGAAAAAAGCAACAAAAAAAGTATTTCTTTTGCAGAAATACTTTTTAATTATTTATATATAGTTATAAAAATAGCGTCAGTTTTTTATTTATCTTTTTTCTGTTGCATTAATATTAAGAATCGCATTATTAATAGGCATATAAAACTTATTGTGGATTACAGGATATTCTCCATCAATATAAATTTTTCCTGCAAAAGATAAAACGCATCCGCCTCAGAAATCTTATACCTAACAGAATGAACATTACCCATTTTAGAAAATTCCAATTGAATTTCCGAATGACTAGCTTGTTCATATATTTTATTTTCTAAAAAGTCACTGAGAGCTTCGTTATCATTTAAATCGAGCCCTAATTTGGCAATATTATCTCCAGGCAAAGTTGAAAAACAATAAGCAACAGGTTTCTTTTCGCTTAAATACCAGCGGTCAACAAATACTACGATTCCAGTATCACGGCCTAAAATTTCGTTAGTATACTTAGTTGCAGGTTCAATTCGATAATTTAATTCAATGCCAGTAATTTTGTTCATTAGACATTTCTGAACTGGATTAGAAACGATTTCTAGTCCCTTCGACCAATCAGCTGGATTAAAGATTACAAAGTTGCCTTTTCCCTTAATTGTTTTGATAATTCCATCATCTTGAAGAAATGCCAAAGCTTGCCTTAAAGTCATTCGCGAAACATTCATTTCTTTTGCAAGCTCCATTTCTCCTGGAAGTTGTGAATTTAATGGATATATTCCTGTTTTGATTTTTTCATAGATATCTTCATAAACTTTGACATAACGAAGTTTTCGCTTTAAATCAAGATTTCGTTGCTTTTGAGAATACATTATTTGCCCTTCTTTTTTGTGGTAAGTTCATTTTACAATATTTTCTATGCTAAGTCTTAATCTATGAAGCGCAGCTTATAATAATTAGACATGTTTATATATATTGGACATATTTTGCCATACGTGCTAAGCTATCTTTAAAAATGTTAGCGTTTTCAAGGAGGAAATTATGACAGCTTTCGCACGTCCAGATAACTATGATGATTTAAGAGCGCTTTTTAAAAAAGGCGATGATGAAAGAGATAAAGATTTACCTACGCATATTCCTGAAGTTGAAAGAATCGATAATCTTTCATATGGTCCTGATTCTAAATGGAATTTATTAGATATTTATTTACCTAGTCAGCGTAGTGGCAAGGTACCCACTATCATTTCAGTTCACGGTGGAGGATGGGTTTATGGTACTAAAGAAACGTATCAATTCTACTGTATGTCTTTAGCAAAAGAAGGTTTTGGGGTAGTTAATTTTAACTATCGCTTAGGTCCCGAAGTTGCGTTTCCTGGTATCATAGATGATATTGACTTATTAATGCACTGGCTTGAAAAAAATGCTGGTAATTATCAATTAGACTTAAGTAACACCTTTATGATTGGTGATAGTGCTGGAGCTCAAATGGCTGCTCAATATTTAACTATCATGACTAATGACACATATCGCCAAAAGTTTGGCTATAATGAAGTTAATTTCAAAATTAAAGCAGCAGCATTGAATTGTGGAGCATACTTTATTAACTATCCTGACGTTTTAGATGGATCAATGAGAGGTTATTTCACAGAGGAAGTTATGCACAAATACGATGAAATTTTGCATACTGAAAACTTTATTACGCAAGATTTTCCAAAGACTTATTTAGTCACATCAAATCAGGATTTTTTGCGTGACTGTACCGTTCGCTTTGATGGCTTTTTAACTGGTAAGGAAATAGCACATGAATTCCATACATATGGTGATGAAGATAATCCTAAACCACATGACTTCCATTGCAATATTAAGGATAATGTAGCCCAAAATTGTAATCACTTGGAAATGGAATGGTTTAAGCAGTTTATTTAAATTTTTTAGTAGTTATTTTCTAAAACAAAAAATAGCGAGTTCCAACCTTGGGATTCGCTATTTTTATACAATATCATCTTTCTTAGCTTCTAAGGCCAACTTCCACCCAGTAGTAAAATGATTTTCTCGCAAGCGTCTAATGGCATCATAGTCACTTTCTAAGCTGTCAATTGCATCTTGCAGTCTCTTATTAGCTTTTCTAATATCATTTAATTCCGGATCATTCACAACCCCGCGCAAATGTACTTGAGCTGCTAAATAACGTCTACGCTGTTCAAATTCTTCTTTCAAAGAACGTAAACTAGCATCATATCGAACTAATTTTTTATTTAAATTTTCAACTTCTTTATTCAACTTCATGAATAAATCATAAGGCATATCTGATTTAATCCGATTGCATTCACTACAAGATAAAATTAAATTATCTAATTCATTATTATGCGACAAGGAAACGGGATCCTTATGATCCACACTGCGGCCAGGTCGCCCACAATATTGGCAAATATATTTATATTTTGCACGAATTCTTTCACGATTAATATAATCAACTTCATTAAGTTGAAAATTAACCTTTAAGCCGAGCCCCACAAGATTTTTACTAAATTCAGTCCCTGCTTGGGGAACAAAATCAAGTTGGCCATCTTCACTTTTTATGATTGCTTTGTTTAATTCACTACGCGCTATTTGCCCGCTAGCTACTTCATTACTATCAAAGTCTTGCACAAAAGCTTCATAAGCCTTTCTTTGTTTTTGACTTTTGACAATAAAATTATGGCTGCCTTCACCACTTTGACCAACATAACTATATAAAAGCGCCTGTGCAAAAGTTGCAATTACATCATTTGCATAATCTTCAGCCGATAAACCCCGCTCAAGACAAATATCACAAATACTTCGTAATTTGGGATTAATTAACCCTTTTTCTTTAAAATGAAAAGAAGCTAAACGTAGTCCACAACTTTCACACTGAAACCTCACTAGTTTTCCTCCACCAAAATGTTAAAAGCGATTTTTTGCATCTTTACTGCACCAGCAAAATCGCCTTTAAATAAATCAGGCAAAATCTTTTTGATGAAGTATTTAACACATGCTAAATCGTCAAATTCTTTAATCGTTTCTAAGCTTTCTTTGAACATTTGCATATAAACTGGATTAGGATTTCCTAATTCAATTTCGCCATATGCTTCATACATTAAATCTAGCTTATCACAAACTGAGAGGATTTTACCTTCTAAAGTATCATCTTTTGCTTCACTTAAACGATTACGGTAGATTTCTTGAAACTCTGCTGGAATTTCATGTTTAATGAATTCATTAGTCATTGCTTCTTCAACATCGCCAACTAATTTACGCATTTGCGGTGTTGCGTATTTAACTGGAGTCTTAATGTCCCCAATAAAACGTTCAGTATAGTCATGGTTTAAACTCTTTTCATAAAGGGCCTTCCAATTGACTTCTTGATCACCATAAACTTCTTCAATATCTCCCATCATTTGGGCAAACTCAGCTGTTCTAAAGCAGTGTGCAGCAACTGAATGATGTTGATATTTGAAATAACCCGGCGCTCTGTCAATTGACTCCAAACTTGATAACCCTTGTAAATATGCGTGTAAACCCATTATTTATAATTCCTCCCTTTCTTAAAATTGACTAAAAATTTTTACTATCATACCAAAATCAAAAATCAAATGCAAATATGTGAAACTAAAAATCTATAAAAAAAGACCACTAGAATCAATATTCTAGTAGCCTTCATTAAAATTCTTACTTGTTTTCGTCCTTAGCAGCCTTGTTAAGGTATGCTACAACTGCTGCTGCGTGAGCAACACGCTTCTTTGAGTTAGCAGCGTTACGAGGACGACGGTGTGGGTTAATCCCAGTATGAATGTTTCTTGACATGTCTATTCTTCCTTTCAGATTTTCGAAAATCTATATAATTTTAACATATATAAGATTAAGATTTCAAGTTTACTCAAAATAACCTACTGAAATATTCCTTAACCTGTTCTCTCACCTTAGTGCTAGTCAAAAAATTAGCTCCCAAAATTATGATAATACCAACTAAAAGGAAGATTGCTAAATTCATAATTGCCCTCGATTCTGATAAACAACTATATCTTTATTATATCGCTTATACCAAAATCGGAGCAATTAATCATACTTAGTAAAATACTTGTAATATTCATTTAGACCAATTAACAAGTCTTACCATTTTTTACTTCTTCAGCAGTTAATTCATGTGGTGTGTATTCACGTACAGCAACAGCTCCATCAATTACGCCACTATTATCATATAAGCTTATAACGGCGTTACGAGCGTTCAATAGCAGACCATCTGTTAAAAATCCTAATTCATTATTAGAAGTATACATTTCTAGCCCAGCATTATTTTCCATAACTACTGGATATTCTGGATCCTTTTGATCAGTTACAATTAATTGAAAATCCGCCCCGATTGTACAAGTACCACCAAGTGTTGAATACTTATTTGAACCATCATCTAATGTCAAAATAACGACTTGACCAGGCTTCACATGCTTTTTTATTAATTCTTTTGCTTCATCTTTAATGGTAATTTGAATAGTCTTATCAGTCATAAACAAACCTCCTGATATTCATTAACTATATCTTCTTATAATCTATAGTGTACCTTTTTATCCCCCAATTCAATTTTTTTGCTTACTATTAGGAAATAAATTGCTTAAAGATATTGCACACTTAGCAAAAAAGGCTCACAATAAAACTTGGTGATTTTTAGGCGATTAGCATGAGGGGGACCACAGATGACCGTCTTGAAAAATATTTTTAAAGATCGCATATTTCAAATTTCTCTGGTGATTACAATCATCAGCTTATTTTTTGCGCGTCCAAGAATAGCTGATATTAATTTTCACACGCTTTATTCTGTTACTGCGATGCTTTGTTTAATTCAAATTTATGCTTATTTACATGTTTTAGATATTTTAGCATATAAATTAACTAGTTTAGCTGATAATACACGTAAGTTGACCTTACTTTTTACATTATTATCAGTTCTTTCGGGTATGTTTTTAGGTAACGACATTACGGTCTTAACTCTCATTCCCCTCTATTTAAATATTGCAAAAAAATATCAACTACCTCAAATTTATCCTGCTACCTTAATCGGTATGGGGGCAAATATTGGAGCAGCTTTTACTCCATGGGGAAATCCACACAATATCTTCATTGTTAGCAATTATAATGTGCCTGCTGATGTCTTTTTTGCATGGTCAACACCTTATTTGATTGTTTCTTTAGTGATTTTAATTGCAACTTGCTTTTTCTTACCTAAAGACCATATTCCAGTTAACCAAACTGAAAATATTCATGTTAACTGGAGAATGACCATTTTAACAACTGCTGTCTTCATTTTTTTCTTTTTTGGTGTATTTTCAATTGTTCCTATTTACTATCCGATGATTGCTGCACTTTTATTGGCTCTTTTAATTAATCCTCGGATTTATCTTAAAATTGATTATGCCCTTTTGTTAACATTCACTTTATTCTTTATCTTTATTAGTGATATCCAACAAATTCCACTAATTGTTGGTTTAATCCATATGACTGTTTACTCAGAAGGATCAACTTACCTTACATCAATCATTTCAAGTCAATTTATCAGCAATGTACCATCAACTATTTTAGTTGGGAAGTTTACAAATTTTGCTAAGGCACTATTGCTTGGATCAAACATTGGTGGCTTTGGATCAGTTGTTGGCTCTATGGCCAATATGTTAGTTTTAAAAACATTCAATCAACATGCCAGCGCAAGTAAAAGCAAATTCTTTAAGCATTGGACCATTTTACAATTTTCTGGTTTGGCAATTTTAACAATTGTTGGTTGGTTAATTATTTATTTCAATACGCGTGGTGCTAGTTAAATCGTTTTAGTTAATAAAAAAGTCCAATCTTGTTAGACTCGACTTGTAAATAGTAA
>NZ_SDGL01000021.1 GCF_007095465.1 Lactobacillus mulieris | reverse complement strand
ATAATCCGGTTTAGCTCAGTTGGTAGAGCGCTTGACTGTTAATCAAGATGTCGTCAGTTCGAATCTGGCAACCGGAGCAAACAAAAGACAGACCATTGAGGCCTGTCTTTTTTTGTCGTTTTTTATAATGAAAAAAGTAAAGCGTGGTATAAAACCACGCTTTTTAATATACTGCACCTTCATAAAAACCAAATCTTGGTTTATTAAAGTCAAAATCTTTTAATTCGCTAATTTTAATAGCGTTATCACAAACGCCCCAACTCATTAAGTTAATTGGCTTACCCAAATCTTCATCTGGAATAACCAATAAAACATATTTACCTTGGCTCATGGCATATCCTAATTCCATACCTAAACCTACATCTTCTTCCTCAGGAAGATATACACCTAGCATTATGTCACTAGTTTTAATTCCAATTAAGTCATTGGTGTATGTAGCACTAGCCCATTCTTTGTCATGTAAATATTCTGGATGTTCATCAACGCGAATACCTTTGTATTGATTTTGGAGTGGGACATAACTATGTTCCAAATCAATAGTTGGATTTTCTTTTAATGCAGTCATTGCAGCATCATATGCCTTAGTTTGCTTTTCATTAAACCAACCTGCACCAAAATAAAGTGTTCTTGTTCGTGTCATTTTTCTTTCCTTTCAATATTCTCTAAATTAACTCTATCATGAATTAATTTTAAATCTAGTCTTGATATTAAAAAAATAAAAGTACACATAACATATGTGTACTTTTATTTCCCTATTGTAAGTAGATTCTTCTTAGATCAATAATATCTTTATTTGAAAGCTGAATCACATTATGGAGATAATCATTTATTGAACCGTAGTTTTTATTAATAACTGTGATTGCATGGTTGAGATATTCTGGATGAACTGTTTGAATATCTTTAATAGATTGTAATAAATTATCACTGGCGCCTTTTTTCTTTTCATCAATGAGTAAATTCTCAACAAAAGACTTTGTGGTGATATTGGTTAATAAATAATCTTTCTTTATTGTTTCAAGTGGGACTCCAAGACTTGATAACAATAAAAACGCTCCAAAGCCAGTCCGGTCCTTTCCCGCAGTGCAGTGAAATAAGACAGCTTCGTTTTCGTGTGTATTTGACAAAAGAAATTTAAAAAAGTTTTGATAAGCATGACGAGCTGTTGCAGAGTGAATCATGTCCTCATAAGCTAATAGCATGTGATCAAATCCAAATTGTGGATCCTTTTCTGCTTCTGTTTCAAGGGCATCAATGCTTTTTGATGAATTTGTCAAATCGTCACTGAATACTGGATTAAAATCATATTGAACGTTTTCAGGAATTCGGTCTGGTTGCTTTTCTACTTCTTCTTTTGAACGAAAATCTATATCATACTTAACGCCGTAATTTGTTAAATAGCTACGATCATCTTCTGATAAATCCGCTAAGTGCCCAGATCTCAATATTTTATGAAATTTTATTTTCTTACCAGATATCGTTTCATATCCACCCAATTCTCTGAAGTTTCGACCATTGGTAATATTAATTAACTTGTTTGAAAAATTAGTTTCCAAAAAATGCCCTTCTTTCTAATCTATTGGTATTAAATTTTACCAACAAAATTGTTGTGCTACAAGATAATAAGTTTGAATAAAATATGTTAAAATATATTTAAAAGTAAAACGCTTTCTTAGGAGATGGAAATTATGGCTAACGATTATAAAACTATTTTAGTTCCAGTTGATGGTTCTGAAGCTGCGGAAAGAGCTTTTGACAAAGCTGTAAAAATTGCAATTGAAAATGGAGGAAAGATTGATGTGTTAAATGTAATTGATACCAGACAATTCATTGGTGAAATGCAAGATACATTAATTAGTGGTGATACTATTTATCAAATGACTCAAGACTCTGAAAATTACTTAATAAGTTTAAAGAAATGGGCGAAAGATAATTTCGATTTTGATAAAGTTGATTACCACATTCGTTATGGCAGCCCCAAGAGAATTATTTCATATGATTTTATCAAAGATAATCATAATGATTTGATTATCATGGGAGCAACAGGTTTAAATGCCGTTGAAAGAATGCTGATGGGGTCAGTTACTGAATATGTTAATCAACATGCAATGGCTGACATATTAATAGTACGAACTGACCTTGAAAACAAAAAAATAAATAAGAAAAAATAGTTAAATCCGAACGATACAAAAAAAGCCTCTTTCTAAGGAAAGAGGTTTTTTATTTAAAATTGATACCTACCAATAACGGTAAATAAATATTTGGCAAAATTGATACTTTTCACTTGGAAATGTATCTAGTTTCTGTTATTATATCAAATAACGAACATTTTGACTTTTGATAAGGAGGAAATATGATGTTAATGCTAGCTTTTAATAAAGAAGTAGAAGTAAGCAAGAACCTCGTATTTTCTCGCGAGGTTTTTGTTCGTGTCTATATTTAAGATATTATCAGACTTAGTATTAATAGCATGCTATTAATATTGAGTCTTTTTTAATGTCTAGGGGAAATGTGTTTTTCATTATCATTAGTAGGAGGATAATATGAAAAAGTTCAAAAAAATGTTAGTTGCTGGGCTAGCTCTTGCGTTGGCAACAGTAGCAACTGCTTGTGGTAGTAAGTCATCCAGTTCATCAAAAGATGGCTATACCCCAAAGAGTTTGACAGTTCAATTTGTTCCTAGTCAAGCTGCAGACAAGCTAGAAGCTCGTGCTAAGCCTCTTGAAAAGATGCTTTCTAAAAAATTAGGTATTCCAGTTAAGATCTCTATGTCAACTGACTACAATACTGTTGTTGAAGCAATGAAATCAAAGAAAGTTGATGTTGGTTTCTTACCACCAGATGGATACGTATTAGCTCATAAGCAAAAAGCCGCTGATGTTTTACTTCAAGCTTTACGTTATGGTATTAAGCAACCAGGTGGTGTACAAACTAAGGACTTAGTTAAATTTTATCGTGCTGAAATTTTAGTTAAGAAGGGTTCAAAGATTAAATCTTGGAAAGATCTTAAAGGTAAGAGTATTTCAGTACAGAATCCAACTTCATCAGCTGGTTACATTTTCCCAGTTGCAGAACTTAAAGAAAAAGGCCTCGATGTAACTAAAAAGGGTAATGCTAAGTTAGTTACTGTTACAGGTCATGATCAAGCAGTTTTGAATGTTTTAAATGGCGATACTGATGCAGCTTTTGTTTTTGAAGATGCACGTAATACTGTTAAAAAGGATAATCCAAAAATTATGAGTCAAGTAGTGCCAATCTACTTTACTAAGGCAATTCCTAACGACACTATTTCAGTACGTTCAGACATGAACAAAGCCTTTAGAAAGAAACTTGCTAAGGCATTTATTTCTATTGGTAAATCTAAAGAAGGTAAGAAGTTAATCGAAAGTATCTATAGTCATGAAGGTTATGACTACACTAAAGATTCTGGCTTCAATATTGTACGTAAGTACGATAAAATTGCTGGAGAATAAGCATAAATTTATTTATAAGGAGTTATAGTCGATGGCAGACAAGCCAATGATTCAATTAAAGAACGTTACCAAAGTATATGACAATGGTACAGTCGGTTTAAATAAAATTAATCTTGATATTAAAAAAGGTGAATTTGTTGTAATTGTCGGTTTATCAGGTGCTGGTAAATCAACTTTGATGCGTTCTATCAACCGTCTTCACGATATTACTGAAGGTGATATTTTAATTAATGGTGAATCTATTACTAATGCACGTGGTAAAGAATTGCGTCTTATCCGTCGTAATATTGGTATGATTTTCCAAAGCTTTAATTTAGTAAAACGCTCAAGCGTTTTAAGAAATGTTTTAACTGGTAGAGTGGCATATTATCCATCATGGAAATCTACTTTTAATTTATTCAGTAAAGAAGATAAACAAAAAGCTTATGAAGCTCTTCAAAGAGTTGATATGGCTGATAAAGTTTATTCAAGAGCTGATGAATTGTCAGGTGGGCAACAACAACGTGTTGCAATTGCACGTGTATTGACTCAAAATCCTAAAATTATTTTAGCTGATGAGCCAACAGCTTCTCTTGACCCTAAGACAAGTAGAAGGGTTATGCATGACCTTAAAATGTTGAATGAAGAATTTGGTATGACTGTTGTTGCCAATCTCCACTCAATTGAGCTTGCACGTGAATTTGGTAAAAGAATTATTGGTATTCGGGCCGGTGAAGTAGTATATGATGGTGCAGTAGAAAATACTCCACAAGAAGTATTTGATGCTATTTACAGCGGAAAAACCAAGGAGGAAATCAATGGCTAAGCTTGATCAAGAAATGATGGAACTGCCTAAAAAGAAGTTTCAATTCTGGAATCTGGTTTGGCTAGTTGTTTTCGTTGGTGGATTAGTTGTTTCTACAATAGAAACTAATACTAGCTTATCTGCTTTTTTAAACAACTTCGGACAATTTGCTGAAATTTTCACACAAATGGCACAGCCAGATTGGGGATATACTTCTACTGCAATTCCTTATTTAATTGAAACCATTAAGATGGCTGTTTTAGGGACAGTTATTGGTTCAGCAATTGCATTTGTATATTCATTGTTGATTGCCAGAAATATCATTAAAAACAAGTATGTTACAGGTGTGCTTCGTTTCATTATGAATATTATAAGAACTTTACCTGACTTACTTCTTGGTGCAATTTTTGTTGCTGTGGTAGGTATTGGACCAGTTGCAGGTATTTTGGCATTATCTGTATTTACTTTTGGTGTGGTTGTTAAGTTATTTTATGAAGCAATAGAAACTATTGACCCCGGTCCAAGTGAAGCAGTGATTGCTTGTGGTGGTAATAAGCTTAATATGATTTCATTTGCTGTTATGCCACAAATTTTGCCATACTTTATCAGTTATACACTCTATGCTTTCGAACTTAATGTTCGTGCTTCTACAGTTTTAGGTTATATTGGTGCTGGTGGTATTGGTCTTTACCTTAAGCAAACACTCGATATTTTCGACTATGCAAAAACAGGGACAATTATTATCGCAGTCTTTATTGTGGTATTAATTATCGACTATGTATCATCTAAGGCAAGGGAGGCATTGATGAAATAATGGATACAACATTTAAGCAATTGCCTGCAAAGCCAGTATCTGCTAAAGCACGCTTTGCTCACTGGGCACTTACAATTTTCACCATTGCACTCATCATTTGGTCAACAACTGGTATTAATTTCTCAGGAATTAAAGCTACTGCTGGGCAAATTACCGGGGCAATTTTTAATGGACTTATTCATCCTGATTGGTCATATATTTATAATGGTACAGGGGAAGATTTGGTTTCTCAATTATGGGAAACTTTATGTATTGCTTTTTTAGGTACTTTTATCTCTGCAATTATTTCAATTCCCTTTGCGTTTTGGGCAGCTACGACTAAAAACAAAAAGTGGTATGCTTCTCGTTCAGGAAAATTTGTTTTAACTTTTATCAGATGTTTCCCTGAAATTGTTTTGGCTTTAATGTTTATTAAAGCTGTTGGCCCTGGTTCTGCTGCTGGGGTACTAGCATTAGGTTTCCACTCTGTAGGGATGTTAGCTATGCTATTTTCTGAAGCAATAGAAAGTTTGGAAGATGGTCCAAATGAAGCAGTTATTGCTTCAGGTGGTTCTAAATGGAATGTAGCGATGTTTGCTACCCTTCCTAATTTAATGCCTGCTTTAATTTCTAATACTTTGTATCGTTTTGACGTTTCTGTCCGTTCAGCTTCTATTTTAGGTATTGTTGGTGCCGGTGGTATTGGTTATCCTTTAACTATTGCTTTAAATTATCGTCAATGGAATCGTGTAGGTATTATCTTAATTGGTATTATTGTTATGGTTGTTTTAATTGACTGGATTTCTGGTGCCATTCGAAAGAAATTAGTATAAAAACTATTAACTTCAAGCAAAGAGAGGGTCGATCCTCTCTTTTTTTGTTATAATATGAAATGTATTTTTAGGAGGTTCTGCATGGAAAGTTTAAATACTATAAAATTAGCTGATGAACTAACTACTAAGCAAGATGATATTTTAGCTGATACTACTAAGTTAAATGCTGAAGCTATTTATCAACTAATTGATGAATTAAAAGTTTTGAAGCACCCAATTCAAGAATACTTTGAAATGAGTCAAGATGAGTATTATTCTATTGAAAGTGATCATCAACTTACACTTTTAGACATGAATAATAAACTTGTTGATCTTCATGACCGTATTTTAACTAACCACGTAGATGGTTATGTTGATAAAGATGAAATTAATTTGACTTATAATCATGAAAATCCATACGAAGATGGCATGTATGATAAAGAAAATGATTTTCACGTTTTAGCTTACAGCTTGAAGGTTATTAGTGCTGTTATGGCAGTAGCGCCACAAAAGTTAACTGAAATTATTTCTAAAGATGCTGTTCTTTCATTAGGACTTGCAGTATATGCTTTAAAGCATAATGCATAAATAGTGACTAAGATCTGCATTTGCAGGTCTTTTTCTTTTAGGAGGGTTTAGTGTGCTTGGTTTTTTCGCAAAAAAAATTGCTCAGGTATTAAATAATCATAAACAAGAAAATAATAATGATACTGACCCAATGCAAAAATTTCTTAAAGTTGGCGAATATTCAGTTGGAGCGCAAGAGAATACACCAGATGGTGGTGATTATACTTTAACAGTTTATAAAGATGATCATGGAATTTTACATCAAGCGTTAAGTCCAGAAGAGTCTGATAAGTTAGCTGCGACCTATGTTAGACGTTTTGATAGTCGGCTTGGAAGATTTCGAGCATTTCAAAATAGAAAAACGGGTGTTAGATATAGCGTTACAGATTATTTAGATACCTTTTTAGACCAAATTAAGCCACAGATAAGAAGTGGGAATAATTCAATAAATATTGGGGTTTTGACCGATACTCACTATAAAGCTACTGATTCAGTTGATTTTTATGGTAATAATGGCTTAATTCATGTTAGAGAGTTTAACCATCTTGAAAAGTCTGGGCTACTTCATCTAAAGGCTCATTTAGGTGACTGGATTGACGGGTCAGATGCTGGTTTAATTGGCGAAAGCGAATTAATCAAACTACGTAATAGTTTTAAGAGTACCCGAACTCCCTTTGCCATTATTAAAGGAAATCATGATGAAAATGATAAATTTGATGAGCATCATGATTTAAAGGCTAGTTTCCCTGAAAATGAATTTGAGAAAATTATGTGGCCTATCATGTATGCGCAAAAAGAATTAAAATATGTTTCACGATATCATGGAGTGGCCTATTTTGATAAAGATGATTTAAGAGTGATTTTTGTTAATACTTCAGATGTTCCTTATATATTAGATGAGCAAGGAAAGAAAAAATATGATACAAAGTTAACTCTAGCAATTCGAGAAGATCAGGTTGAAGAATTAATTGAAATTCTAAGCAGTTCTAGTGGTAAAAAAATTATTTTACTTAGTCATGGAAATCCGATAAATCGAAAGGGTGGCAATGCACTTAAATATAATGGGCGTTCGCTACATGAATTATTGGTTGCCTTCAATCAACGTGAAAAAGGGAGAATGCATTCACATAATGTCCCACCTGAATTTACATTAAGCAATGATTTTGACTTTACCAATGTAGAAAATGCTAAAGTGATTGCATATTTCTGCGGTCATCGTCACGTTGAAGATCAATTCAGAATTAATGGTATTCAATATATTTTATTTAACTGTTCAGCTTTAATGGGGCCAGGTCATGCATTAACTACTAAATATAATAAGAATTGGAACCGTCAAATTGACGATATTACTGAATTTGCAGGCTATGTAGTAAACGTTGATTTAGTAAAAAGTCAAATACAAGTCTTTGGCTATGGAGCAGCCAGTTTTAAGAGAGTTTTTAGTATTTAATTTTTCTAAAGATATGCTACAAAATTCAGTTTTTAGCATATAATGATATAGTTATCTTGTAACAATTTTGTAAAATTTATAAAAAAAAGAGAAGGACAGGTAATATGTGCGGGATTGCTGCGTTTTATAACCCAGAAATTAATGATAAACAAGCTGCCATTGGTAAAATGATGGAAGCAATTAAGCACCGTGGCCCTAGTTCCGATGGGATGTATACTAACGATGTAATGGCCTTGGGATTTAGAAGACTATCAATTATTGATCTTCGTGGGGGAACCCAGCCAATTTTTAATGAAGATAAGTCTAAAGCAATTATTTTTAATGGCGAAATTTACAACTATAAGCCAATTAGAGAAGACTTGATAAAAGCAGGCCATACCTTTACTACTAAGGCAGATACTGAAGTTTTACTTCATGGATATGAAGAATGGGGAATGGCTGGCTTATTAAAAAAGGTAAGAGGAATGTTTGCCTTTATCATTTGGGATGATGAAGAAAAGTCAATGTATGGTGCGCGTGACTTCTTTGGAATTAAGCCAATGTACTACCAAAATAAAGACGGAAAATTATTAGTAGGTAGTGAATTAAAGAGCTTTTTGGCTTATCCTGATTTTCAAAAAGAGCTTAATGTAGAAGCTGTAAAGCCATACTTGATGAATCAATATAATGATTTGAAAGAAACTTTCTTTAAAGGGGTCTACCGTTTCCCAGCAGGTCATTATTTCAAATTTAAAGATGGCCAGATGGACATTAAGCAGTATTGGGATGCAGAATATAAAGAAAACAATTTAAGCTTTGAAGAAACTCTAGATAAAATTAACGAAGATCTCAAAGAAACTGTAGAACTATATCATAATGCAGATGTTCCAGTAGGTGCCTTTTTGTCTGAAGGTGTAGATTCAAGCTTTGTAACTAGTTTGCTTAATCCTGATGATGTTTTCTCAATCAGTTTTGATGATTCTACTTATGATGAGGCTTCAAAAGCTAAAGCTTTAGCTGATATTAAAGGGTGGCATTTCTTTGCAGATAAAGTAGATGCTGATGAAGCAATGAGAGATTTTCCTGAAATGCAATATCATATGGATGAACCAGATGCTAACCCATCTATTATTCCTTTATGGTATCTCTCAAAATTAGCTCGTAAGCATGTTACTGTTGCATTATCTGGAGAAGGTGCAGATGAATTATTTGCAGGTTATGTAAATTATGGCATGCATACACATAACAATGTGATTAAGGTCTTTACTTCAGGCCTTAAAAAGTTACCTAAAGGAGTAAAAGTTAGTTTAGCTAAGGGTATTAAGAAAATGCCTAATTTTCCAGGTAAGGTACATATGTACACTAATTTGGCTAAACCAAGTGAATTTTATGTTGGTCAATCAGTAATTTATGATATGGATCACCCAACAATCTTTTCAAGTGATGATGCTAATAGTATGCTTCAACCAACTTATCGCAATGAATTAACTACTAATGGCCTTTATCAGGAAGACTTTAAGAAAGTTAAAGACTTAGATAATGTTAAGCAAATGCAATATATTGATTTACATCACTTTATGTTAAATGATATTTTGCAAAAAGCTGATAAAATTTCAATGGCCCACTCTCTTGAGTTGCGTGTACCATATCTTGATAGAAAGATTGCAGAATTAGCTAACTCTATTCCTACTAAGTATTTAGTAAATAAGCATGATACTAAGTATGCTTTGAGAAAAGCGAGTGAACGAGTTTTACCTGAAGAATGGGCTAAAAGACCTAAGTTAGGTTTCCCAACACCAATTAAACAATGGCTCAAAGAAGAAAGATTTTATAAACAAGTTCGTAAACTTTTCTGTGAAGATTTCGTTAATGACATTTTTGAACAAGAAAAGATTATTGATTTGTTAGATGAAAACTTTAAAGGTGATGGTTCTCATCGTCGTCAAATTTGGGCAATTTATACCTTTCTTGTTTGGTATAAGCTATACTTTATTAATTACGAAGAAACAGTTAAAAAATATCAACATGTACAACCTGAAGTTGCGGCATTAATTGAACAAGGTAAGTTAGTATAATATAAATGTCTATATCTAGTAGAAAACCACACTAAATAGTGTGGTTTTTTCTATACAAAAAAATTTAGAATTTGTTTTGCTAGGTGCAAAAAGTATGAGAGTAGTGGTTTTTGCTAACTACAATATATATTAGCGCCAAAAATTTGTAATACAATATCTTGTGCTTTCGTGCTATTATGTATCTATAATGATTATAACTTATGAGAGGAACCGGACACATGCTTAAAGAGACGCCTAGTAAAAAGATGATTGTTGAAGCTATGAAGAAGCCACAATATCTTGTAAAAAGAGATTCAACCAAAACTAATTTTGAAACTTATAAATTAGATTTAGTAATTCATAATTTAAAGCTTGAAGATCATGAAGTTGAAATTTTAAAGGCGATTTTTTCTGATTTAGCAATGAAAGATACGGTTTCAGCTGCAGAAGTTGCAGAAAGCTTTGTTGATAATTTAACTAAATTAGGTTTTGTAGATGAAGCTAAAGCATATATTGAATATCGTAAAAAAGACGATGCTGACTGGAAGAAACAAATTGATACTAAAGCACGTTTAAAGAGAATGATTGAAGGTGATCCTTCAATTGTTAACGAAAATGCCAATAAAGATAGTGAAATCTTTTCAACTCAACGTGATTTGACTGCTGGTACTGTTGGTAAAACTGTAGGTCTAACAATGATGCCCGAACATATTGCTAAAGCTCACTTACGTGGTGATATTCACTGGCATGATTTGGATTACACTCCACTTTCACCAATGACTAACTGCTGTTTAATTGACTTTAAAGAAATGCTTACTAATGGATTTAAGGTTGGAAATGCCTTTATGACTAGCCCTAATTCAATTGGTGTTGCTACAAGCCAAGTTGCACAAATTATTACTCAAGTAGCTTCAAGTCAATATGGTGGCTGTTCATTTGATAGAGCTGATGAAGTTTTAGCACCATTTGCTCAAAAGAATTACGATCACCACTTGGAAGAAGCCAAAGAATTCATTGACGATGAAGAAAAGGCTAAGGCTTTTGCTAAAAAGCGTACTCAAAAAGATATCTATGATGCAATGCAAAGTCTTGAATATGAAATCAACACTATGTTTTCTAGTCAAGGTCAAACACCATTTACTACTTTAGGTTTTGGTTTAGGTACAAATTGGATTGAAAAAGAAATTCAAAAAGATATCTTGAAGATTCGTTTAGCTGGTTTAGGTAAAGATAAGCGGACAGCTATTTTCCCTAAGTTAGTCTTCACTTTAAAGAAGGGCTTAAACTTAAATCCAGGTGATCCTAATTATGATGTTAAGGAAATTGCTTTGGAATGTGCTACTTATCGTATGTATCCAGACGTTGTAAGTTACGACACTATTAAGCGTCTAACTGGATCATTTAAAGCACCTATGGGTTGTCGTTCATTCTTGCAAGGTTGGAAAGACAAGAATGGCAAAGAAGTAAATTCTGGACGAATGAATTTAGGTGTTATTACCTTAAACTTGCCAAGAATTGCAATGGAATCTCGTGGTGACAAGGATTTATTCTGGAAAATTTTTGAAGATAAGGTTCAATTAGTTCATGATGCAATGAATATTAAGGCTGCAAGATGTCGTGAAGCTAAGCCAGAAAATGCACCAGTATTATATGAAAACGGGGCATTTGGTAAGCGATTGAAGCCAGATGAAGATGTTAACCAATTATTTGAAAATGGTCGTTGTACTGTCTCATTTGGTTACATTGGTTTGTATGAAGTAGGTACTGTCTTTTATGGCCCTAATTGGGAACACAACAAGGAAGCTCATGACTTTACAGTTGAAATTGTTAAACGGATGCATGATTGGTGTGCATATTGGGAAAAGACTGAAAAGTATCACTACCACTATTCTGTTTATTCAACACCATCTGAAAGTTTAACTGATAGATTCTGTGTGCTTGATACTGAAAAATTTGGTAAAGTAAAAGATATTACTGATAAAGAATACTATACTAATAGTTTCCACTATGATGTGCGTAAACATCCAACCCCATTTGAAAAATTGGAATTCGAAAAAGATTACCCTCCATATGCTGCTGGTGGTTTCATTCACTACTGTGAATATCCTAACTTAAAGCAAAACCCTAAAGCCTTGGAAGCTGTATGGGACTTTGGTTATGATAAAGTTGGTTACCTCGGTACCAATACTCCAATTGATCGATGCTTCAAGTGTGGCTTTGCAGGAGAATTTAAAGCCACTGCTAAAGGTTTTGAATGTCCAGTATGTGGAAACCATGATCCTGAAACTTGTGACTGTGTAAAGCGGACATGTGGTTATTTAGGTAACCCACTTAAACGTCCAATGGTTCATGGTCGTCATGAAGAAATTGCTCACAGAGCTAAGCATATGAGTTTAGGTATGGTAAGAGATCAAGCACAAGAAGAGGAAAAAATTCAAGATGCCAAGTAGAGACCAGAATGCTCAAGAAGGACCAGATATTCGTCATAATTACATTAAAGTAAATGTTGGTGGAGATACTATTTTTGTTGATAGTAACCAATATTTGCCTAATATAAAAAAAGATCGTGCAGCGAGAAAATTGCGTAAGCATAAACCTAAAGATCCTAAACCAAAAGAATGGTTAGCTAGTGAACATTCACTTCAAAAAATAGCTGACTATAAACCTTTTAATTTTGTTGATGGTGAAGGTGTACGGTGCAGTTTATATGTGTCAGGGTGCTTGTTTGACTGCCCAGGCTGTTATAACTTGGTTGCCCAAAACTTTAATTACGGTCGCCCTTATACGCAAGAATTAGAAGATCAAATTATTAAAGATATGTCTGAAGATTATGTACAAGGTCTTACTTTACTTGGAGGAGAGCCATTTTTAAACACACAAGTATGTTTAAAGATAGTTAATCGTATTCGTAAAGAATTTGGACACAAAAAGGATATTTGGTCTTGGTCAGGATATACTTGGGATGAATTGATGCAAGAGTCAGAAGATAAGCTAGAACTATTGTCTAAAATAGACATTTTAGTTGATGGCCGATTTGAAGAAGATTTAAAGGACTTAACTTTACAATTTAGAGGTTCGTCTAACCAAAGAATTATTGATGTGCCAGCTTCTTTTAAGGCAGGAAAAGTTGTTATTTGGAAAAACTTGGTTCACTAGGTGGGAGTATGGAAGAAAAGCAATTGAAATTAGTGGACGAAATAATCCAAAAACTTCAAACTGTAATTGATCCAGAGTTATATGTTGATATTGTAAATTTAGGATTAATTTATGGAATAGATTTAAATGATAATAATGATTGTACAGTTACGATGACTTTAACTGTTATGGGTTGTCCTTTAAGTGGCGTTTTAGATAATGCAATTAAAGAAGCCGTTTTGTCGATACCTGAAATTAAATCTTGTGAAATTAAACTTGTATGGTCTCCTGCTTGGAGTGTAGAAAGAATGTCAGATGCTGCAAAAACTCAGCTAAATGTATGGTCTAAGGACTTATCTAGTTATGATAGTTCGAATAAAAAGATAGATTTTTCTACTCCAGTAAAAAAATATATTGATAAATATGATGACTTTTTAGATTTACTGTTGGAATTAGGTTTTGATCATTTTAAAATACCCAATATGGTGGAAACCGTTGGCAGAGTGATGACCCTGAAACAAGCCTCGCAAGCAATGAAAGTTAGCTTGCCTGCTGTTAAAGAACGATTAGAATCTGCTGGATACCAAGTGATTTGATAAAAAAGAGTGTTAGTGAAAAACTAACACTCTTTTTTATGTCATTAAGCGTATAAATTAAGAACTCATTACCAATTGTAGCATGAAAAACTTTATAAAATAAGGCTTTTATTTGCAGATGGAGATGCTAAAATGTAACTCGATGAGGTTAGAGTTATTTTAGGGAGGGCTTATGAAAGTATTAAAGAAAATTGCTACATTAGTAACATTGGTTATAACTATGCTGACAGTTGTAGCATGTTCTAATAATAAGAAGAATACGACATCTTCAGTTAATATTCCTAAAAAAATTAGTAAAAAAACTACGATTACTTTTTGGAATGCGATGGTTGGTCCCTTGCAAAATAATTTGCAAGAGTTAACTAAAGAATTTGAAAAACAAAATCCTAATATCAAAGTTAAATTGGAATATCAGGGTTCATATGAAGATATAAAATCTAAAGTGCAGAACACATTACAATCTCCAAATAATTTACCTACTATTGCACAGTCTTATGCAGGGTATCTTTATACGGCTGCGCAGGGAGGCTATTTACAAGATATGACTCCTTACATTAATAATACTAATGTTGGTTGGGGAAGTGTGAATAAATCTGATATTAATAAAACCTTACTTGAAGGGGCTCAAATTAATGGGACTCAATATGGCATTCCTTTTAATAAATCTGTAGAAGTGCTTTACTATAATAAAACTTTGTTAGATAAATACGATATTTCTGTACCTAAGACAATGGCTGAATTAAAGACAGCTGCAAAAAAGATTTATGAAAAAACAAATCATAAAGTTGTCGGTGCAGGTTTTGATAATCTGAGTGCTTATTATACTGATGGGATGAAAGAAGAAGGGTATAATTTCAATAGTAAAATTAATTTTGCAGGTTCTGCATCCAAAAATGTTATCAAGTATTATGCAAATGGAATAAAGGATGGCTATTTCATGATAGCAGGATCACAAAAGTATTTATCTGGTCCATTTGCTAATGAACAAGTTGCGATGTATGTCAGTGCTAGTGCCGGTGAAGCCTACGGGAAAAAGGGTCTAAATGGAAAATTTGAATATGGAGTAGCTAATAGACCATCTAAATATAATATGGCTCGTGGTAGTGACATTTATATGTTTAAACATGCAAGTTCTATGCAAAAAGCAGCAGCATTCAAGTACATTAAATTTTTAACTTCTAAATCAAGTCAACTTAAATGGGCAAATGCAACTGGATGTATTCCTGTAAATAATGAAGCTGTAAATTCAGCTGCTTATAAGAATTCTACTTCAATTAAATCACCTGCTGTTTTAGAACAGGCATTAAAGAGATTACGCGTGGTGCTAGTTAAATCGTTTTAGTTAATAAAAAAGTCCAATCTTGTTAGACTCGACTTGTAAATAGTAA
>NZ_SDGL01000020.1 GCF_007095465.1 Lactobacillus mulieris | reverse complement strand
AACTTTATCGAAGTTGTTCAAACTTTGGTCTGCTTGAGCATCATTAAATGTCAAAGCTTCACCTGAAGTGTGGTCTGGATAAGTGATGGTTTCACTTCTATCCAATTCCTTTTGTGTTCCATCTTCAAATGTCACAATTGTCCGACCGTTATCCTTAACTTCTACATCAGAAATGTGCTTATCGCTATTTGCATTCTTGATGTTTTCAGCTACTTGAGTCTTTTCGCTGTCTGTTAAGTTATCTGGGTCATTAACTGGAACTTTATCGAAGTTGTTCAAACTTTGGTCTGCTTGAGCATCATTAAATGTCAAAGCTTCACCTGAAGTGTGGTCTGAATAAGTGATGGTTTCACTTCTATCCAATTCCTTTTGTGTGCCATCTTCAAATGTCACAATTGTCCGACCGTTATCCTTAACTTCTACGTTTGCAATGTGCTTATCGCTATTTGATTTCTTGATGTTTTCAGCTACTTGAGTCTTTTCGCTGTCTGTTAAGTTATCTGGGTCATTAACTGGAACTTTATCGAAGTTGTTCAAACTTTGGTCTGCTTGAGCATCATCAAAGGTTAAAGCTTCACCTGATGTATGGTCTGGATAAGTGATGGTTTCACTTCTATCCAATTCTTTTTGAGTTCCATCTTCAAAGGTAATGATTGTTCTACCATTATCCTTAACATCAACACTTGCAATGTGTTTATCACTATTTGCATTCTTGATGTTTGAAACCACTTGTTGCTTTTCATTGTCTGTTAATTTATCTGGATCTTGGACCGGAGTCTTGCTAAAGCTATTAAGTTCTGCGTCTGCATCCCCAGTATTAGTTAGTGGATCAACCATTGCAGTGTCTTTAACATTTTCTTCACCTTTGATAACAGTATGTGACCCATCTCCGTATGTTACTGTGGCATTTCCTTGATCATCTACATTAATATCAGTTGCAGATGGATTATCTTTTTGGACTTGAGCTTTAATTGCTTGTTGTTCATCTTTGCTAAAGCTGTCTGGATTATGAATTTCAGTCTTAGTTTCAGGAGCCTTAGTATCACGAGCCTGACTATTGTTAATTGCATCAAGTGCAGCATCTAAAGCCTTTTTAGCATTATCAACTGACTCTTGACTAGCATTTTCATCTGCATCAATATCCTTAGCATTCTTTAATGCAGTCTCTAAGTCTGATTTTTGCTTATCACTTGCCATTTGGTAAGTATCTAAGTCCTTAATTGCATCAGCTACAGTAATTGAACCTTCAAGCTCAGACTTATCAGTAGCCTTGCCATCTAATGCACGAGCAGCATCATTAAGTTTTTGAGTTGCATCGTCAATTTCAGCTTGAGTTGCGGTGTCTTTTTCTTGGCCATTTAAGATTGAATCAGCCTTAGCTAAGGCATCATTAAAGGCTTGCTTCTTGTCAGCACTAGCATTGAAGTAACTTGAAGAATTCTTAAGTCCTTGTGCTGCTTCATCAGAGGTTTGTAAAGCAGTCTTATCAACATCAGTAACAGTGTCAGAAGCGTCAAGGCTCGCCTTTGAACCATCATTGAAGAGAATTGTAGCATTACCCTCTGTATCAACATCAACAATCTTAACATTTGAGTTAGCAGAAGTAATTGCACTCTTAACAGCACTAATTTCATCATCAATCAAAGCTGTCTTGTGAGCTGCTGGAACTGGAGTCTTAGCTGGCATCTTAACATTAGAAGCATCTGTTTTACCACTAAAGGCCTCAAAAGCTTGATCAAGCTTAGCTTTAGCTGCATCAACATTAGTTTGAGTTGCACTTGGATCAGCATCTTGTCCTTCAGCTTCAGATAATGCTTCACTCAAAGCTTCACGTTGTGCATCACTTGCATTATTGTAAACATCTGTGTTTTGCAAATCCTTTGCAAGAGCAATCGATTCTTCAAGTGGTTTCTTATTAGTTGCTTTACCATCAAGATTAGAAATCGCTTGTTCAAGAGCAGACTTAGCATTATCAACGTCAGTTTGACTAGCGGTGTCCTTCTTATTGCCAGTTAAGATTGCTTCGGCATCTGCTAATGCCTTATCAAAAGCAGTCTTCTTATCATCGCTTGCATTGAAGTATGATGAAGTGTCTTTTGCACTATCAGCTAAATCTTTTTGAGTTTGCAATTCAGACTTGTCGACATCCTTGATAGTTTCATTAGCAGTGTAAGTCTTCTTAGAACCATCGTTGAAGATGACATTTGCTTCAGCTGTTAAAGGATCAACAGTAACAGACTTAACTTGGCCATCATTTGCCTCCCTAATTGCTTGTTCAATTGCAGCTTCTTCTTCAGAAGTTAAAGCATTCTTATGAGCTGCTGGAACTGGAGTCTTAGCTGGATTATGAGCTTTACTTGCATCGTTATCTCCACTAATTGCGCTTAAAGCAGCATTAAGGGCTTGTTGAGCTTTATTAACATCAGCTTGAGTAGCATTTGGATCTTGATCTTGCTTGTTAGCTTCAGTTAATGCCTTATCAAATGCCTTTCATCACTTGCATTATTGTAAGTGTCACCAGCATCCTTGAATCCATTAGCTAAATCAATTGAACTTTCAAGGTCTGTCTTATCAGTCTTTTGACCAGTTAAGGCTTGCTTAGCATTGGCAATATTTGCTCTTGCAGCATCAACTTCATCCTTGGTTGCTGTTGGATTATCAAGAACTGCTTGACCATCAGCAATTGCGTCATTATATGCCTTTTGAGCATCGTCACTTGCGTTGTAGTATGCTGATGTCTTTTCAACAGAAGGCTTTTCGTTGACATCGTTTTGCAAGCCGCTCTTGTCAACGTCAGTCACTGTCTTGTCTGAGCCAATTACACCCTTTGATCCATCCTTGAAAGTTACAGTTGCGTTACCAGTGTCATCGACTGAAACAGTAAATTCTGCATCAGGAGTCTTGGCCTTGATTGCGTCAGTAACATTGTCCTTAACTGATTGCTTTTCAGTATTAGTTAAAGCAGACTTATTACCAACTTGAGTCTTTTCAACAGTAACATCAAGCTTGTCAGCCGCACTCTTGGCAGAATCTGCTAAAGCTGCTTTGGCATTGTTAATTGCTTCTGTTGCATCATCAATTGCCTTTTGAGTTGAAGTTGGGTTGTCAAATACTTTTCGACCTGCTTCTACCGCTTGCTTGTAGTTGTTTTGAGTTTCAGTTGAAGCGTTAGTAAAGTCACTTCCACCTTCAACCGTTGGAGCTTCATCAATTGCTGATTTAAGTTTGCTCTTATCAGTATCAGTAACTGTTTCTGATGCCGAAACAGTAGCCTTTGAACCATCCTTAAATGTAACTGTTGCGCTACCATCATTGTTTACATCAACTGTTACATTTTCGCCAGGGTTCTTAGCATCAATTGCACTCTTAACATTACTTTGGACTTGACTCTTTTCATCGTCAGTCAAGTTCGTCTTATCACCAACAGGAGTCTTAGTAATGTCAGTAATTACCTTACCTTTGGCAGCATTAATTGACTTAGTTACTTTATCAAGAGCTGTGTTGATTGCACTTGCTGCATCATCAATTTGCTTTTGGCTTGAACCCGCATTATCAAAGACACTTTGACCATCTTGTACTGCCTTCTTCAATTCTTCTTGTGCAGTTGTTGAAGCGTTAGTAAAGTCACTACCCTTAATTGCCGCATTACCGTTATCGAGTGCTGTCTTCAAAACAGTCTTGTTAGTGTCTTGCGTAGTTGCACTTGCTGGAATAGTTACTTTTCCACCATTAGCCAAAGTTACTGTGGCACTACCATCGCTGTTTACTTCAACTCCCTTATTGCCAGGGTTAGCGTCGTTAACCGCCTTTTCAATTTCATTCTTTTCATCATCATTTATATCACGGCCGCGGCCAACAGGGGTCTTAACACTAGGGTTATTAGCAGATGCTGAATTAATGCTTGTTTGAAGAGCGCTAATTGCCTTCTTCAAGTTGGCATCTGAAGTATCAACATCAGCTTGTGAGAACTTACCTGCTTCTTTTTCTTTTGCGTCAGCTAATGCTTTTTCAAAGTTAGAACGAGCTTCATCACTAGCCTTTTGGTAGTTAGTAGTATCAGCCTGCAACTTATCAGCAGTAGCGATATCTTGACGTAATTCATCCTTGTTAACGTCCTTGATTGTTTGATCAGGAGTCAAAGTAACACTTGATCCATCTATCAAGACAATAGTTGCACTTCCATCTGCGTTAACTGTGCTCTTAGACTTGTCAATGTTATCGTTCTTAGCTGCAATCTTATCTAAGATAGCTTGCTTTTCTGCTTCACTTACATTGCTTGGATCAACAACTGGCGTCTTGTCAAAGCTGAAGTCAAAGTTAAGTCTTGCATTAGTTGAACTTAAAACTAATCCTTTAACTGCATCTTGAATTGCCTTAGTTGCAGCATCAATTTGTTCTTGAGTAGCTGTAGTATTTTGGTTAACTTCTTTACCCTTGGCAATTGCATCATCATATACTTTTCTAGCTTCATCACTAGCACGTTGGTAAATTTGAATTGGAGTCTTGTCTTCAGAATCTTGCAATGTGACAGTTGGGGTATTCTTAACTGCACTTTCATTGTTCAATTCCTTAACCAAGCTACTCTTGTCAGTACCCTTCAATGTATATTCAGGTGCAATTGTAGCATTGGAACCGTCGTTAAAGGTTACAGTAGCAGTTCCCTTATCGTCTACAGAAACTGTAGTGTCAGGGTTACCCTTTTCAACTGCCTTCTTGACAGCTGCTTGTTCATCACTTGTTAAAGCATCCTTATTACCAACAGCAGTCTTATCAATATTGGTATTTACCTTACTTTGGGCAGCATTTGCGGAATCTTCCATTGCCTTCTTGGCATTTTCAATTGCGTCAGCTGCATCATCAATCGCCTTTTGACTAGCCTTATCATTATCAAAGACTGTTTGTCCAGCACTAACTGCTTTATCGTAAGCTTCTTTAGTAGCAGTTGATGCCTTATCGTGAATTGCCTTAGTTGCATCTGTCTTAGAATCATCTAAGTCATTCTTCAAACGAGTCTTATTAGTATCTGTTGTGGTCTTTGAAGCTGGAATTGTCGCCTTTGAACCATCGTTAAATTCGACAGTTACTTCTCCACTCTTAGGATCAACAGTTACACTCTTAACATCATTATCCTTGTTGGCATCTTCTACAGCTTTCTTAATAGAATCTTGTTCTTCGCTAGTTAAGTTAGTCTTATCACCTACTGGAGTAGCCTTGACATTACTATTAACTTTGCTTTGAGCGGCATTGGCAGAAGTAGTTAAAGCTTGCTTTGCCTTGTCAATGTTATCTCTTGCAGTATTAACTTCTACTTGAGTAGCATTGGCATTATTCAAAACATCTTGGCCAGCCTTGATTGCATCTTCGTAAGTCTTACGTGCATCATCACTTGCGTTCTTGTAGTCATCACTTTGACGAACATTATCTGCATCGCTTACGCGACTTTGAAGCTCTTGCTTGTTAGTTGCTTGTCCATCAAGCTTGCCATACGCATCATCAATTGCCTTTTTAGCTGCTTGGTAATCGGCTAAAGTAGCATTTTCACTTGCTAAAGTACTTTCTGCATCAGTTAAAGCCTTATCGTAGTTAGCTTTTGGAGTTTGGGTAGCATTGTAGTACTTGGGGTCAGTAGTCTTGCCTGCTAGACCAGTGTCATGAGCAGTTTGAAGAGCTGCTTTAGCCTTCAATCTTTCTTCACCATTCAAGGCAGCTTTATCAGTGGCTTCTTGATTAATTAAAGCAGTAACTTGATCACTATTTAAATCATCCCCAGTTGGAGCAACAGTTGCACTTACCTTATCACTAGTAGTGTCATATACACTCTTCAATGCTGGGTCAGCGTAGTTGTAATTATCAGTTGCCTTAGTATCAGAAACTGTAGCAGCAACAGTCTTTAATTGCCCCATCTTATCGTTCAAATCACTATTAGTGCTTTGAGCGGTAGTCAATTCAGCTGGACTAGTTGCGTCACTAATCCGCTTTTGAGCAGTAGCTTTTTGAGCATTGTTCAAGTTTGGATAGTTTGCATCAAAGTCATCTAATGCTTTTTGCTTATCAGCATCAAACTTAGTTTGACCATTCAAAGCTTTAGCCGCATTATCAAGTTCTGTTTGAGCTTCTTGAACTGCTTGGGCATCAGTAGTTACAACACCTGTGCTTGAGCCATTTTCTTTATCAAGCAATGTCTTCACTTTATCAAGAGCATCAGTGTATGCTTTTTGCTTATCTTCATCTGCATTAGTGTACTTAAGTGAAGCCTTGATTTGGTCAGCCTTAGTGTAATTTTCATCAGCTGCCCAAGTCCCCATATTAGTGTTGGTATTCTTAGCAGCATTAACAGCAGCTGTTACATCAGCAACTGTTTTAGCATTTGCGACAGCTTTCTTAGCAGTTTGCATTTGAGCGTTGTTTAAATTAGTCAAGCCTGATAAATCAGTAGCTGCATTAGTCTTTGCTTCACTAAGCTTAGTAGTGCCGTTTAAAGCACTAGCTGCATCATCAAGGTTCTTCTTAAGAGTTGCAACGTGAGCAGAATCAGCACTTGCACCAACACTTTCACCAGTTGACTTAGCTAATACATCATCAGCTGCTTTCTTAGCTGCATCATAAGCATCCTTCAATGTTTGATCAGCATTTAAGTATGGATCTGCTGTAGTATCTAAGTTTAGGTTAGTATCGTCATGCAATGACTTCATATTGTCATCAGTTGATTTGGCATTAGTCTCTGCAATTGTTACATCATCAATAGACTGAGCATTTTCTACTGCACTAATTGCTGAAGCTTTTTGTGCATTGTTAATATTTTGTAAGTCGCCAATTGCTGCTTTGGCATTATTTTTAGCAGCTGTTAAGTTATTGTCGCCATTGAGTGCTGCATATGCATCATCAACTTTTTGCTTAGCTGTTTTAACTGCATCTGGGTCAGTAGTTACATTCCCCGTTGAAGTACCTTTTGACTTATCAAGTAAATCTTGAGCTGCTTGTACTGCATCATTGTATGCTTTTTGCTTATCAGAATCAGCATTCTTGTAGTTGCTGCTTTGCTTGATGCTATCGGCATTAGCATAGTTTTTATCATCTGCTAAGTCACCCATGTTAGTGTTGGTATTCTTAGCAGCGTTAACAGCAGCAGTTACATCAGCAACTGTTTTAGCATTATCAACTGCATCTTGAGCAGTCTTTCTTTGAGCATCATTAAGCTTAGTCAAACCTGACAAATCAGTTGCTGCATTGTTTTTAGCATCACTAAGTTTCTTAGCACCGTTTAGTGCACTAGCCGCATTATCTAATGCATCCTTAATATCTTGAACATGCTTAGGATCTTCACTTGCACCAACGCTTTGACCAGTTGATTTAACTAAAATTGCATCTGCAGCCTTCTTGGCATTATCATATGCAGTCTTCAAATCTGAATCAGCATTTAAGTATGGATCCTTGGTAGTGTCAACGTTTAAATTGTCGTCGTCACTCAATGACTTCATGTTATTGTCAGTTGTTTGAGCATTATTTTGTGCAGTAGTAACGTCGGCAACAGTTTGAGCAACAGAAACTGCATTTTTAGCAGCTGTCTTTTGTGCATCATTCAAGTTTTGCATGTTGTCAATTGCAGTGTTGGCATTAGTTTTAGCATTAGTCAAGCCATCGAGATTTGCAATAGCTTGGTCTAACGCTGCCTTTGCTTGATCCACTTCAGATTGAGTAGCATTTTGCTTGTTATTAACTGTTTCAGCATCTGCTAAAGCTTGATCTAATGCTGACTTCTTATCAGAACTTGATTGGTCATAAGTGCCATTACTTTTTGCTGTATTAGCATTAGCAATTGAAGTTTGTAAATCAGCTTTATTAGTTTCTTTGCCATCTAAATTGCCCTTAGCAGTTTCAATAGCCTTAGTTGCATCATCAACTTGCTGTTGAGTTGCATTAGGATCTGCCAAAACTGCCTTACCTGCAGTAATTGCTTCATCATACGCATTTTGCTTAGTACTGTCAGCATTGTAGTAGGCTGCGGTACCTTGAGTTGTAGGTTGAGCATCAACGGCCTTTTGCAAAGCATCTTTTGAAATAGTAATTACATTTAAAGTTACTGGTACAGAAATGTCAGAAGTGCCTGTTGTCCAAGAATTTGCACTACCATTTACAGTTGCTACTAAATTACCTTGTTGCTTACCAACAGTACCGGTTGATGGTGCTGAATTATACCAAGACCACTTAGTTACTGAACTACTTACTTCATCATAGTTACTTACATATTTCTTAGCAAAAGCTGCAGCGTCAGAAATATTGGTATCTTTTTGAATATCAGTAGATACTGCATTAGGACGTTTGTAAACTGTAATAGTGACATATTTAGTATTACCATATTGGGTACTAAATGAAGTTACAGCTAAAAAGCCACTCGTTCCAGTTGAGTCATTATTTACAGTTACATTATCGTTTTGTAATGCATATGCTTGGTCATTTGTTCCCTTAGCAGTATATGCAAAGAAGTTAAACTTCAATCCACTACTTGGAATTGTTACTCCACTTAAGGATTTACCAGCAATGACCGTACCACTACCCAATTTCGTTGTACCTCTGACAGCAAATCCAGTAGTATCACTTGATGAGAATGTATATGGCTTACCATCTGCAGTAACAATGTTTACAGGGATAGAAACAACATAGTAATCGTTATCACTTAAATTAGATTGCTTGGATCCGTACACTCCTTCAGCACTTCCTGCATCTTTGTTAGTGATAAGTGCGTCAGATGGCATGTTTAGAGCTGCATTATCTAAAGCACCTTTAGCATCATCGACTTGTTGTTGAGTTGCATTAGGATCAGCTAAAATATCCTTACCATTTTGTAATGCTTTATCAAATACTGCTTGAACATCTTTGCTTGAAGAGTCATATGCAGTTTTTGTTAAGCCTGGGTATGTATCAACAGCTTTTTGTAAAGCTGATTTATCTACATTTTGAGACAGTAATGCTTTAGTGTTAATAATTTTTGCAGTTGCATCATCTACATCCGTTTGATATGCCAAATCATTACTTAAAACTGATTTACCGGCCTCTACAGCATCATCGTATGCTTTTTGCTTTTCAGCGCTAGCTTTCTTGTATGCATCTGATTCATGAGTAGCTTCCTGATCATCAACTGCAGCTTTTAACTTAGAGAAGTCTACATTAGTAATAACTTCCTTATCAGCCATTAACATTTGTTGAATATAGTCTTCATCAGAAGTGTAATTACTATCTTGAGTCAATCCCGCCTTAACTAAGCTGTTTGAAGTTGTCCCATCTTTAGGATCAAGCTCATTATTAACAATTGCATTAGAATAACCAGTTACAGTTTGCAACATCTTAGTAATATTGTTGACTAAATTACCTCCACCACCATAAGCAACATTTGGTGTGTAATCAACATATTTGGTAAAACTTGCTTCATTATCATATGACTTAGAATCTTTAACAACAGAATAATAAATTCTATTGGAACGATTCATTGAAGCATAGTCCATACCTAATAAACTATTAGCTGATGTTTTCAAAACCAATCCTAAAGTAGAATTATAGCCCGTATTACCATCATATTGGAACATATAGCTTCGATCTACACCATTTGCTAATTGCCAATTAGTCAAGTCCATGTAGGTTAATACTTGCTTATTACCGGTATTTTGTTGAACAAATGGTGATGAGTTAGACAAACCAAACATATATTGGAAATTAGTTACTTTTGAAACATTCCAATTTTTAAAATTATCACCAGTTGTATACATCAGATTTTTACTAGTCTGAGAGCCGGTTCTACCAGTATCTACTAAGTGATAAATTCCAGGAGCATCCCAGAAAGTGCCAGACATATCCGTAACATTTGAAGTATTCCATTTGGATACATCAAGACCGCTTAAAGATAAGGTTCCTCTAAACATATTTTGAATACTCGTTACATTACTAGTATTCCATCCTGATACATCAAGTGATTTAAGAGCAAAATCATTTTGGAACATCCCTGCCATTTTGGTTACATTACCAGTATTCCAACTGGAAACATCAAGATTAGTAAGGCTTTCATTACCATAAAACATGGCAGTCATATCTTTGACTTGCGAAGTATTCCAGGTACTAACATTTAAAGTTTTTAGATTGGTTAAGCCAGAAAACATAAATGTCGTATCAGTTAAGCCAGTCGTGTCAAGACTTGATGCATCAATTGCTGTTACCCACGTATTAGTTTTGCTAGTATCCATCTGAATAGCAATCTGACCATTTGACTTTTTAACAACACTATATGGTGAAAATGCTCCAACCCATATTCCCTTGGATGTATCGTAAGTCAATTCCTTAGCAACTGTATCAGCACTTAATTTTTTATAATCACCGATTGTTAAAGCAATCTTGCCTAAACTTGAACCATCAGTATTTCTTGAAAAGACAATAGTATGAGTATTATGGTTGTTAGCAATTTGACGAATTGCATCCCATGTAATTGATACACGAGTTGCCGCATTTAACTTACCTGCCACTTTAAAGTCATAGGCATTCGGAATGACAACAGTTGAGTCATTACCCATATATTTGGTAATAACAATACCTGTCTTATCAGTTGTGGTATACCAATTAAATTTCTTAGCATCTACATTGTTGATATCAATGTTTGTTTGATTAGTTGTATTTGAATTAGTTGCTGGAACTGCATCATTACTTGCTCGATCTTCTTGAGCCACATTTTCGCTAGTCAACTCATTAGTACTCTTATTTGTAGTTGATGAGTTGCTACTTTCATTGTTTGCTGAACTTGTGGCATTTTGACTAGTAGATGAACTAGACACAACTTCAATAGTTTCACTACTATTCAAGGTTTTAACAGTTTGACCATCACTTAACGTTACATGTGCAGTACCGTCATTATCTACAATCACTGATTTTACATCGGAATTAACAGCTTTAATTGCTGAAATTACAGCTGCTTTTTCACTATCAGTTAAGTTGTTAGCATCAGCTACTTGAGTTTTCGCAGGTGACACTAAAGTCTGATTAGAAGTTGAACTCGAAGAACTTTCTTGAGAACTAGTTGAACTACTTGCTGTTGAATCAGCTTGAGAACTAGTTGCCGAACTTGAAGTTGAACTCTCTGTTGAGCTTTGACCATTAGTTTCCGCTGCGTGAGTTATTGCTGTATTGGTCCCCAAATATAAAGTTGTAGAAAGTAGTACAGATGCTAATCCTAGCGTGGTTTTACGCAAAGAAAAGTGCTGCCTACCATTAGCATGTTTTAAATCATATTGTTTTCTATTTTTTTAGAAAGCATAACAATTTCCCCCGTTACAAATCTCCAACTAAAATATACATAACTCAAATAAAACCGGTTATGCATCTTGGCACATCGGTTTAAATCAGTTATTTATCCTAATTTGCCTAAAGTGTATAAGAAATCGGTATCATTAGTCAAAGGATAAACGTTAAAATAATTTAGCAGGGGTGTTACCCCCCCGATTTGTAATAAAAATCGTTATTTAATTTACTATGGAAAAGCTTGTTATTTAGCTATTAGTTATTAAAGCAATTTATCAATTTCATAAAATTTATAAGAATGTGTTATTTATGCAACAAAGTAAAATAATAAGAGATTTTCGTTTATTATAAACAATAGTTTAATGTTTTATTTTATACTTTGTGAAAATTATTAAGAATTGGTAAAGGTATTTACCCAAAATAAAAACAGGAGTTATTTATCAAAACTCCTGTTTTATTTAAGTGCTATTATAAATGGTTATAAATTAACACTTTAAGTAACTATAGCTTCTCTTATCAGTCTTCTTTACTAAATTCTTCAAAACCTTTATCAAAGAAAGTAACTGAAAAAGTCGAACCAACGCCTGGTGTAGAATCTACTGAAATTTTACCACCATGTTGTTTAATTAAAGATAGAACAATTGCTAATCCTAAACCAGATTCACCTTTTCCACCTAGTTTGGCTCTAGAGGGATCTGCTTTATAGAATCGTTCAAAAATATACTTAGTTTGGTCTTCACTCATCCCAATACCAGTATCATTAACAAAAATTTCTGTCCCATGCTTTAATCGCTTAGCACTAACTGTAATTACACCATTTTGGGTAAATTGAATGGCATTTTGAACTAGGTTAACCATAATGTGGGTAAACCGATCATGATCTGCATAGACTGGTAACTTTTCTGGAATCTCAAGCTTAATAACATCATTTTCTTTTTCAGCATTAGTTTTAAGTTGAGTCTTTAAATCATTCAATGGTACTGCTGCATCAAAGTTTGTCTTAATCAAACTAATCTGATTATTTCTACTCTTTTCGTAGTCTAAATTTTCATTTACTAGTCTAATCAAGCGGTTAGTTTCACGATGCATTAATTGATAAGACTTCGGTTTCGAATCTTCAGGAATTGCATCATACTCTAACCCTTCCAAAATACCATTAATAGTCGTTAATGGCGTTCTCATTTCATGAGCAGCATCAGCCATAAATTGATCACGTCTGCGTTCTTGCGCCTTGACTGCTTCAGCTGATTTCTTTAAAGCCTTAACCATTGAGTTAAAATCACTAGCCAAATCATCTATTTCATCATGGTCTTGATGATTAATTTGTACATTTAAATCTCCTGCAGCAACCTTCTTAGTTGCTTTGGATAAGCGCTTTATCTTAACTAAGCTATAGTAAGAAATCAAATAACTCAAAATCAGACTAACAATTAGTGTAACAACAAATGCACTAATTAAATTTCGCTTAGCCAAGTTTACTGGTTGTTCGACATTTTTTACACGTGCCCCAATCCATACAGCACCAACCATCTTACTGCCATTAAACCAAGGGATAATCACACTAGTATAGGCATCTTTACTTGAAAAGTAAGTTTCCTTCTGATCATGATCATTCTTTATTCGAACTTCATTGCCTGATTTTAAAGTGTTCCAAATATTTTTTGGTAATTTAACCTTCGGTCCCATTTTAGGATAAAGTTGTTTATTTTTACCATTAAATACACGAATCTGTAAATCATCAGACTGCATTACTATTTGTAATTTAGTTAAAAAATGACTATCTATTAAGTCATTACTACTTGAATTATTTAAACCATCAGGACCTTGTTCTGTCGCCAATTCTCCTAAAGAACTAGCATAACCTTCAAGACGCTGATAAGTATTTTGATACGCCTGATTAGAGGCAAAATTTATTACGGAAAAACCAACAATTGCTGTTGAGGTCAAAATAATGGCCAAAAAAGCAAGCATGTGTTGATAAATTAACTTCATTTGTTCACCTGTGAGTCATCAAATTTATAACCGACTCCCCAAACGGTTTGAATAATCTGTGGCCCAACTTCTTCTAACTTTTGACGCAACTTTTTGATATGTGCATCAACAGTTCTTTCTTCTCCATAATATTCATAGCCCCATACTAGCTCAAGCAGTTTATCTCTTGAAAAAACTTGCTTAGGCTTTTGAGCCATTGTATAAAGTAAGTCAAATTCCTTTGGTGTTAATCCATCGATTTGTTTATCTAAGAAATAAACTTCACGACGAATCTTAGAAATTTTCAAAGTATTAGTTACAATATCGAAATCGCCCTTAGCTTTTCTATCCTCATCATTATTTTCTAAAGCAGCTCTCCGATGTAATGCCTTAATTCTAGCAATTAAGGCAATAGGACTAAAAGGCTTGGTAACGTAATTATCAGCCCCGATTTCTAATCCTAACACTTGATCTGACTCACTATCGCGAGCTGTAAGCATAATAATAGGAACGCTTTCAGAAATAGCTCTAACTTCCTTAGCAACCTGAATACCGTCTTTTTTGGGTAAATTTAAGTCAAGCGTAATCATATCATAATAATCTGGACGCTCCTTAAACTTATCCACTGCTTCAAGACCATCACGGGCAATATCAACGTTCCATTGTTCCTTTTTAAAGAACAATTCCATCATTTCGGCAACCGATGAATCATCTTCCACCATTAAAATATTTAATTCCATTATAAATCCCTAAATCCTTTAACTTTTTGGCGTTTAACTTCATCTGGCTTTACATAATCATGTGGTAATTCATGTCTCTTTTGCAAAAATTTTTGTAGACTTTTTTCAGTTAGTGCAAAAGGAATGATAATAAAAATCACAAAAGTTAACAGCCAAACTAAAAAATATTTATCTCCGCCTAAGAAATGTATTGCTAGTCCAAGTAAAAACTGCACTAAACCAACAAGAAAATTATACCTAGCTCCCATTTTTTGCGCAAATTGGAAGCTATCTTTATTAGTTTGGGCTAAATATGAAAGATAGCCATATAAGCGATCTGGGCGCTTGGCCGGAACTAAAAACCAAAGCAAACCGACAATCATCATAATTAAACCACAAGCAACATAGATCATACTACTTCATCCTTTATTTTTTTATAGGTGCTGAAGTAATCATACTAAGCTTTCCAGAAAATGTGAAATCATAACTACCAGTTGGCAAGATAAAGTTATCGCCAAGTTTTAACTCATACTCTTTATCAGGCAAACATAATTTTCCTGAACCAGAAATGACAGAAAATAGTTGGTATGGCCAATTCATTGTGAATTTTACTTTTCCATCAAGGTCAATTTTAGCAAGATAAAAATGCGGAGAAACAGGCTTATTCAAAAGTGTTGTGATTATTGCATCCCCACTTTTTTCTTTTTTGATATCTAGTTTTGGATCCTTGTGAGGAACTGTTGTTACATCAATTGACTTTTGAGTGTGAAGTTCCCGCTTTTGTCCCGTCTTTTGATCTACTCGATCATAATCATATAAGCGATATGTCACATCACTTGATTGTTGAGTTTCAATTACAACAATCCCCTTAGTTAAAGCATGAATTGTACCAGCTGGTACGTAGAAAAAGTCACCTTTTTTAACTGGAACTTTGCGAAGCAAGTCATCCCAATGTCCTTCATGAATCATATCTGCTAATTCCTGGCGTGACTTGGCATGATGCCCATAAATCAAGTAAGAACCTGGATCTGCTTGTAAAACATACCAAGATTCAGTTTTTCCTGAATCATTTTCATGAATTGCAGCATATTCATCATCAGGGTGTACTTGAACAGATAAGTTATCATTAGCATCCAAGTACTTAACTAATAGTGGAAATTCCTTTTCTTCTGGATTAGCAAATAATTCAGGATGTTTTTGATACAAATCCCGCAAGCTCATCCCTTTAAATTTTCCATTAATAACATGTGACGCATCATCACGATACCCTGAAATAATCCAAGCTTCTCCTACTTTTCCATCTGGAATTTGATAATTAAAGAGGGTTTCTAATTTTCTACCACCCCAAAGTTTTGTTCTAAAATATGGTTCTAAAAAAATTGCTTCCATGCTTTTCACCTTTTATTCCAAATTAAACTAGTTTTTATTGATAATAGCTGTGAATAAATTTTATTTTTATGCTTCCCAAAAAAATCAGGTATCGCTTTCATCACTTTTATATTACAGCTAAATAAATTATACCAATTTATCAACTTTTAACAAAATTATAGTTACACAAAGTTTCACAGTATTAATACTTAAAAGATGGCTAAGTCTAACTTGCAAGAAACTTGTATAATCATACGCGTGGTGCTAGTTAAATCTTTCTAGACAATAAGCCAAATTATAAGCTAAAATTGCAATTTCCAACCGGCTTT
>NZ_SDGL01000002.1 GCF_007095465.1 Lactobacillus mulieris | reverse complement strand
AAATGTCCATTCAGGTCAACCTTTTTATTCATTTCTTGCCGTATCTGATAAATCAATTGCAATAGCTGACGTGAACGCCGATTAAAACGTGAGTGTGATAAACAATTGAAACATTCACAGAATCTTCTTTGTGATTCAATTCCTGTCTTAGCTTGCCAGATAAGTAAAGCCAAAATCAGACTGTCCGTAGTTTTAATTTGATCAATATTTCGCCGATGAGTAAACTCAGCCGGTGCATACAAACGATACCAGTGCCGACAAATTATCACTAAATCTTTAAAACTAACTTGTAAATGGTGGCTAAAACGCTTAAGCTTAAGACAGTTCAATCAGATCAGACTCTTTTCTATTATTACTATTTACAAGTCGAGTCTAACAAGATTGGACTTTTTTATTAACTAAAACGATTTAACTAGCACCACGCGTATTTCAGATTTATCTAAAAATTGGCATCGTTCATTCTATACCCTATGGCTAGGTTCATTTATTACCGGTATGGGATATTCAATGACCATGCCTTTTATTTCATTATTTATTTCAGATTTAGGTAACTATAGCAAATTAGAAATCAATCTTTATTCTGGCTTAGCTTTTGCTATGACCTTTATCGCTCAAGCAATTGTTTCACCATTTTGGGGAAGCCTAGCTGACCAAAAAGGTCGTCGATTAATGTGCATGAGAGCCAGTGGTGTTATGGCATTAACAATCACTTTAACTGGACTAGCACCCAATGCAATATACATTGTAATTATGCGCTTTATTCAAGGATCTTTTTCAGGTTATATTAATAACGCGACTGCACTGATGGCTGGTGAAACGCCCCATGAAAAAAGTGGCTGGGTCATGAGTCAAATGATGACTGCTGGTACTGCTGGCAACTTAGTTGGACCTCTACTTGGTGGTGCTCTTTCAAGCTTTTTCGGGAATTTACTAGGTGGTGCTTGGGGCTATCGCATTCCATTTTTCATTACAGGTTTTCTAATGTTTATGGTATTTTTAAGTACAACTTTCTTTGTAAAAGAACACTTTACCCCGGTTTCACGCGAAAAAATGAAACCTATGCAAGAAATTATGGCTTCTTTACCTAGTATCCAGTTAATTGTTGCGATGTTTATTACAACCATGCTGGTTCAGTCAGCAACAATGTCGATTGATCCAATTGTTTCATTATATGTTAAGTCCATGATGCCAGGGAGCAAGAGCGTCGCCCTAATTGCCGGAATTGTGGCTGCAACTCCAGGGCTCGGAACAATGGTAGCTGCATCAAAAATCGGCCATAAAATGGATGAAATAGGCCCACTAAAAGTCTTGCGCCTAGGATTAATCATCGGCGCTATCTTATTTGCACCTATGGCAC
Source organism: Lactobacillus mulieris (assembly GCF_007095465.1). Lineage (GTDB taxonomy): Bacteria > Bacillota > Bacilli > Lactobacillales > Lactobacillaceae > Lactobacillus > Lactobacillus mulieris. The sequence continues at coordinate 165,662 of NZ_SDGL01000002.1, read as the reverse complement.
TTACAAACTCTCCTTGGATCTTAGCTGGATTAAGATTTTTACTCGGCATTGCTAGTGCTGCTATGATGCCCGCTGCACAAACCGTCTTAACTTTAAACACGCCAAGTGAAAGTTTTGGTAGAATTTTCAGTTATAACCAATCTTTCCAAGCTATCGGCGCTGTCTTAGGATCTCTTCTAGGTTCTGGAATTTCTGGCTTTGCAAATTATGAAGCAGTCTTTTGGGTAACAGGCTTTACCTTACTACTTAACTTCTTAATAATTCTAATTTTTGCTAATAAGAAAAACACACCCCGCTAAGAGGTGTGTTTATTTTTTAGTAAGAAAAGACTATCAATTAGTAAAATTACCCCGCAAAAGCTAAAAATCCATAAACTAGCTAAAGTGTTAAATAATAAACCAAAAGTAGCAAAAGAAATTGGTGATAACAAACTAACTAAACTACTCATAGTTGAACCCACTCGTCCTTGATACTCTTCTGCTATTTGAGTTCTTAAATACATCGCAAAAGGAAAATTCGACATCGTTAAAATACTACCAATTAAAAACATCCCTAAACCAAAAGTAAAAACTACTAAATAAGGATTCCTAACTAGCCCAATAAAAGCAAAAATAGCAAAAATTACAGCTAATACTACGCCATTTCTTCCAGTAAATCCTAAATAAGCTCCATTTAAGCTAAGCTTACCAAGAAATAAACTAGCTACTAGCATCCCAATTGCTAAACAACTTGTAGTCATCCCGTATAATTCAGATCCTAATTTTAGCTGTTTCACCATAATTACTGGTAGCCCCACTTCAATTGCTCCTAAAGAGAAATTAGCAAAGACCGCAAAAAGTAATAGGCCTAACAAGTTCTTATCTTGTCTAATATAATTGATACCAGCTTTAAATGATTCTTTTATAGAAGATAAGTGACTACCTTGGCGCTGCTCAACCAAATAAAAATCAATCATACTAATTAGTAGCAGCGAAACTACTTCTCCAATTAATTCAATAATAGTCACCCAATTAAGCTCTAGCCAGCTAAAAACTACCCCACCTAAAATCGGAGCTAAAATTGCCGTCCCTGCTATGACAACTTGTTCATAGCCAATTAATTTTTGACGATATTTTTCAGCAACAAATGATTTAGTTGAAGCCTTATAGCTTGTTTCTTGAAAACAATCAGCTAAAGATAAACCAATTACTGTTAAAGCAATTAATAAAATTTGACCATTCAAACTTAGTAATTCGATTAAGCTTAGAAAAATCACATCTAAAACAATACTTATTAGTTGCGCTCCAATGGCAATTTTCTTGTGATGATATTTATCTACTGTATAACCAACTAATGGTGTAAATAAAAGCTTAATTGCGGGGTTTATTAACAAAATTGTTGAAAAAACTAAGCTTGACCCTGTTTTTTGCAACGTATAAAGACTCAGGCAAAAAGAAAAAATTGAACTAGCTAAATTGCCAATTCCTAAGCTTGAGACAGCTAATAGGAGTTGTTTTTGAGATTGTCTTACCATTTTGTTTCCTCCTTATATCTTTATTTGCATTAAAGCAAAATCAATTCTTAGCTTTTTCTACTTTTTGCATATATGATAAAAACAAGGAGAATAAAAATGAATTTTACTTTTAAAAAATTACGAAAGATGCAGAATATCACTTTAAGTCAAGTGGCCAATGGCATCTGCTCAGTCTCAATGCTCTCACGCTGGGAAAATGGCCAAGGCAAGATGGATTTTGAAAAGGTAATTGAATTACTTGAGAGAATTAATCTAACACCAGCCGAATTCTTAGCATTATCAGGGTTAAATCAACCAGATGACCTTTCTCAAGATCTAGAAAGAGCCTGGCTGACAAAAGATCAAGCCAAACTGCAACAATTAACTACCACCGCCCTAGCAAAGTTTCAAACTAGCCAAAAGCTCATTGACTTAAACTATGCTGCTATTTGCGCTAGCTTATACTACAACTTAAGCCGTAAAAATCTCTTGTCGATTTCTAATCAGAACCTGTTAAACAAAGAGCTCTCACATTTGTCAGTTTGGGGACAAGAGAATCTTTCACTTTTTCGAACAATTATCAACGTTCTTAGCCCTCGCATTATTTACCAAGTAAGTTATCAAGTAATTGAGCATTTAGATTTTATTCAAACTGCAGGAAATGACACTTTTTATTTTGCAATTACTACTTTATTTGAAGCTGTTATTGCTCTTTTTAAGGCTAATAATTTTAAATACGCTCAAAAAATCTTAGATAAGTTAAACACTCTAACTTTCAAAGAACGCGATATGCAGCTCATTATTGGTCGCCACTTCTTAAATCAACTAGCTGAATATCATAATCAAACTAACGAGCAAAAAATCATCAAAACTATTAGCTTCCTAAAAGAAATTGGTGCTAATCATTTAGCCCATTATTTTTTGACTATTTTTAACCAAATTAAATAAAGCAAAAAATGCCCTATCGACTAGATAGAGCATTTTTATTTGAATAAATTCTAGCTTATCCCTTATCTGCACCTGCAGTAATTCCGTTAACATAGAATTTTTGCATAAAGATAAACAAAATAGTAATAGGAATTGCTATGATAACACAACCAGCGATGAATTGAGCAAAGTAAGTAGTTGATGCACCTTTACTGTTGTGAACCATGTTGTATAAACCATAAGCAATGGTATAAGTCTTGGCATTTCCTGAAGTTGAAAGAATAATACCTGAGAAAATGAAGTCAACCCATGGGCCAATAAAAGCAGTTAAAGCTGTATAAACAATCATCGGTCTAGATAAAGGTAATCCGATGTTCCAAAATACTTGCCATTTAGTAGCACCGTCAATTTCAGCCGCTTCATCAATTGCACGAGGAATTGTATCAAAGAATCCCTTGGCAACATAGAATCCAAGACCAGCTCCACCAACATAAACTAAGAGCAAACCACCAAGATTTAACATATTAAGACCTTTTAAGATGTAATACAAGGCAATCATAGCCATAAAGCCAGGGAACATCCCTAAAACTAAGGCAATTTGTAAAAAAGGCTTTCTTAATTTAAAACGTAAACGTGATAAAACATAAGCAACTGAAATTGTAATAAATGTTGAGATAATCGCCGAAGTAATTGAAATAATTAAGGTATTAATTATCCAGTTACCAAATGGATATTGTGGATTGGTAAAAATTCCAATGTAGTTTTGCAAAGTAAATTTTTCTGGCCAAAAAGTTGAAACAAAGCCGGTATCATTATAAGAAAAACTAGCTAAGACAATCCACACAATTGGCAAAATCCATAATATAGATAAGATTATCAGTAATGCATAACGGAAGATTAATGAAAGTCTTCTCTGTGCTGTATATGATTTCATGTTTAACCCTCCTTAAATGCATTCGTACGACGATATGCTATTAATGATACAGTCGCACTTAAAATAAAGATCAAGATACCTAAAACCGCTGAAGCATTGTATCTTTGTTCTTGTCCAAAGGTTAAGTTATATAACCAAGTTACCAAAAGGTCAGTTGAACCAGCACCATTGTAGTTATTGTTCATTGGTGCACCACCAGTTAACAAGTAAATTACGTTAAAGTTGTTAATGTTACCAATGAATTGTTGAATTAGTGATGGAGCCATTACGAAAAGAATTTGAGGGAATGTAATTGATTTAAAAATTTGAATCGCATTAGCACCATCAATTTTAGCTGCTTCAACTTGGTCTTGTGGCAAATTCTGAATAATCGCTGTTGAAACTAGCATTGATACTGGAATCCCAATCCACATATTTACAAAGATAACAGTAATTCTTGCAACCCATGGAGCTGCTTGGTTATCAATAAAGTGTAAGGGACTTGAAATTAAATGTAAGTTCATCAAAATTGCATTAAACGCACCTTGATAATCTAAAAATTGTGCCATCATCAAGAGTGAAACAAATTGTGGTACCGCCCAAACAAGGACAAAAATAGTTCTCCAGAAGCCTTTATGTTTAATGCCTTTAGATTCAATTAGTAAAGCTAATAAAACACCAAAGAAAAATGTTGTAGCAGTGGCAGCTACGGCCCAAATCAAGGTCCAACCAAGGACTGGGAAGAATGTTCCAGATAAGTCACCACTTAAGACATTGCCAAATGCTTTAAAGCCGGTCCATGAAAAACCAATTGGATGCTGGCGATCATAGTTGGTAAAAGCCATCGAAATCATAAAGACCGTTGGCAAAATCGTAAAGAGAAAAATCCCTAAAACTGGAATTGTCATCAAGGTAGCGTGCAAACGTTCATCGAATAAGTTGGCAATCTCTTCTTTGTTGGTCAAAATATGTTGATGATCACGCTTTAAAACATAATTTTTTCTAACAGAACGAAGATTAATGATATAAAGCCAAATGAAGCCCATCACTACCATTAAAGCTAATAAACCAAATAACAAAATTAAAACTGAACTATCAGGTTGTTTAGTGACATAAACACCTTGACTTGCATCGTAAATAACTTGCTTTTTCTTAATTAGCCCTAAGTTTGACAAAGCTTTGATTGAGCTAAAACCAGTTAAACCAATCCAAGCAAAGAAGACGATTTCACTAAGTAGTAATGAAAGTCCTTTAGCCCATTGACCATGTTTTAAGGCATTTAGACCCATAATGAAAAATGAACATTTAGTTATAGCATCTCCTTTAGACCACACTTCTTTAAAGGTGGCTGTTGGAGGTAGATGATTTTTTCTCTTAAACATAGCTTTCTCCTTTTTAAGTAAAAAGATGGCTATTAATCCATCTTCTCACTTAGCAATTACTATTTCTTTTCAATCTTTTTAGCTAACTTATCAAGTTGTGCCTTGTATTGTGCTGGCTTAATCTTGCCATCGTAAGCACCACTAATTAATGGAGCTGCACCGTCCCAGAAAGTAGCCATTTGTGCCATCTTAGGCATCAAAACACTGTTACCAGGCTTAGCCATTTCGATTACAGCTTCTGCAACACTATCACTCTTAACATCGCTTGAATTAATAGCTGCCTTTAATACAGGGATTTGGCCAGCTTTATCATGAGCAATTAATTGAGCCTTCTTGTTAGTGATATATGCTGCAAGTTGGGCACTAGCCTTAGCGTTAGCAGTATGTGAGTTAATAGCAAAGCCTTCAATTCCTAAGAATGCTTCCATTTGAACTTTCTTACCACCAACAGTGATAGTTGGGTATTTGGCAACTGCAAAGTTCTTACCCAAAATCTTCTTAATGTTAGCAGCGTTCCAAGGACCATCTAAAATAGCAGCAGCCTTACCTTTCTTCAATTGGTTTAAAGCGTTAGAAGTTTGCATAACGTTCTTGTTTTTCTTTTGTTCTGCAAACCAAGTTAAGGCATTAACACCTTCTTGTGAGTTAAACGTTGAACCTTTTAATGTTTCACCATTATCACCAAATAACTTAGTACCAGCGCTGAAGAATACTGGCCACATTACATAAGCATTAGTGAAGTCAGTTGCAACAACACCCTTGCTAGTTAAAGTGTCCCAATCCTTAACATCGTTTTCTGATAACTTACTCTTGTTGTAGTAAATGGTTTGAGCTTGTTGAGCATATGGATATGCATAAACCTTGTTCTTCCATTCCACGCCTTTATATGCAGTTTCAATGTAGTTGTTCTTAATATTCTTAGTATCAGATGGTGAAAGTGGGTTAATGTAACCTGCTTCTGCCATTTGGCCTAATTGGTCATTTGGCACTTCAAAAACATCTGCAGCTTTACTTGGGTCTTTACCCACATCAGTCTTAGCATTAGCTGATCCATTTGGACTTTGAGTAACGCGAACTTTTATTCCTTTATGGCTCTTTTCAAAATCTTTAGCAATTGTCTTATAGTAAGGTACTTGTTCAGTATCAACCCACAAGGTTAATTGATTTTTATTACTAGTCGATGAGGTAGATTTATTACTTGAGCAAGCTGACAATGTACCAACCATTGCTAAAGCTGCTGTAGCAAGAGCTAATTTCTTCCAAATTTTCATATTCATTTCCTCCTTACTCAATTAACAAGTTACTTTACAAGCAAAGGCCTCAAACGGCTTCAAAGTTATTTCTTGTAATGAGTTTCTTGCTGGATAATTACTAATTAAATTTTTTTGTATTTTTTGTTCAGATGAAAAAACGGCTTTTTCCTCAGTTAAATTACATACTACTAACCATTTTTCATCACCTAAAACTCTTTCATACGCGAAGATTTTGTCGCTAGTTTCAACGACTTTAAAGTCGCCATCAACTACGATTCGATCTTGATGACGCAATTGAATTAATTTTTGGTAAGTGTAAAAGATTGAATTTTTATCAGCTAGACACTTTTTTACATTAATTTTCCGATAGTTGGAATTTACATGTAGCCAAGGTTTACCAGCAGTAAAGCCGGCATTAGCCGTGTCATCCCACTGCATTGGTGTTCTAGCATTATCGCGTCCCTTAGCATTAATTGCACGCAACAATTCTGCCTTACTCTTACCTGCTTTCAAGCCTGCAAAATACATATTGCGACTTTCAATATCATTAACGTCATCAATTGATTCGACCGGGCAATTGGTCATTCCAATTTCTTCGCCATTGAAAATGTATGGCGTTCCCTTTAACAAATGAAGCATAATTGCAAACATCTTGGCAGATTCCACACGATATTTTCCATCATCACCGAAACGTGAAATTACTCTTGGAATGTCGTGATTTTCCCAAAATAAGCTATTCCAAGCCAAATTTTTCTGCCATTTAATCAAAACTGCTTTTAATTCTGCCAGGTCTGGCTTTTTCAGATTCCACTTGCTAGCGCCAACTTGATCTAAGCTATTAGCCTCAAATTGAAAAACCATTGATAATTCATGGCGTTTTGGATCAATGTATTTTTTAGCATCTGCCAAACTGGCACTCCAAGTTTCACCCACAGTTAGGAAATCTTTTTTGCCAAAAGTTTCACGATTCATTTCTTGCAAATATTCATGAAGATGGGGACCATTTGCAGTAATTTCTTGATCTGGCTCTTTGCCAATGCACTCAATCACATCCATTCGAAAACCAGCTATACCTTTATCAATCCAAAAATTCATCATGTCATATACTTTTTGACGAAGCTTAGGATTTTTCCAATTTAAATCTGGTTGTTTTTTTGCAAATAAGTGTAAGTAGTACTGCTTAGTTTTTTCATCATATTGCCATGCACTACCTGAGAATGCTGATGTTAAATTATTTGGCTTATCACGCCAGACATAAAAATCGCGGTACGGGTTTTCACGACTTTTACGTGACTCAACAAACCATTGGTGTTCATCAGACGTATGATTCACAACTAAATCCATCACAATCCGAATATGATGATGACGAGCTTTTTGGATTAATTCGTCCAAGTCAACCATTGTGCCAAACTGTCCATCAATTGCTTCATAGTCTGCAATATCATATCCATTATCGGCGCCAGGTGATTTATAAATTGGACATAACCAAATTGCATCGATACCCAATTCTTCTAAATAATCTAAACGGTTAATAATCCCTCGTAAATCCCCAATGCCATCCCCATTACTATCTTGAAATGATTTGGGATAAATTTGATAAACAAACGCATTTTTCCACCATGGTGTCATTTTGGCAGCACCTCCTTTAAGCGCTTACTTTATTTAGTAAAAATTGCCTTTTTAGTATCACTATCAAAGAAGTGACCCTTGTTTACATCAAAACCAACAGTTACTTCTTGACCAGGTGAATGAAAGTCTCTGGCATTCACAATCCCAACAAATTCAGTACCATCAACATTCAAATAAAGTTGACTAGTAGCGCCTAAAAGTTCAGATACGACAACTTTAGCCTTAACTGCACTCTTAGGCCAAGTTTCAAGGAAGGCTCCTTCTGAGTGAATATCTTCAGGACGAATACCAAAGATAACTTTCTTGCCATTATAGCCAGCTTGTTCAAGTTGCTTAGCGCGTCCTTCTGGCACTTCTAAGACTAAGCCCTTGCCATCGCTAAACTTGCCATCTTTGTAGATAACATCGAAGAAATTCATTTGAGGTGAACCAATAAAGCCAGCAACAAATTGATTAATTGGATGGTTGTAAACTTCTTGAGGAGTACCAATTTGCTGGATTTTACCGTCACACATAATGACAATTCGGTCAGCCAAAGTCATCGCTTCAGTCTGGTCGTGAGTGACATAAATAGTTGTAGTCTTCAAGTTTTGGTGCAATTTGGCAATTTCTGCTCTCATTGACACTCTAAGTTTGGCATCCAAGTTACTTAATGGTTCATCCATCAAAAAGATTGGAGCATCTCGCACAATTGCACGTCCCAGTGCTACACGCTGACGTTGACCACCTGAAAGTGCTGCAGGTTTTCTATCAAGTAAATGTGCTAATCCTAAAACTTCTGCTGCACTTTTGACCTTTTTATCAATTTCTTCTTTTGAATAGTGACGCAGTTTCAAGCCAAACGCCATATTGTCATAAACACTCATATGAGGGTACAAGGCATAGTTTTGGAAAACCATCGCAATATTGCGATCTTTTGGAGCAACATCATTCATGACCTTGCCACCAATTTCTAAAGTTCCTTTACTAATATCCTCTAGTCCAGCAATCATTCTTAAAGTAGTAGACTTCCCACAACCAGAAGGCCCAACAAAAACAATAAATTCTTGATTTTTGATATGTAAGTCAAAGTCTGTTACTGAATAATTTTCTGCATCAGGATATTTTTTATAAATATGGTTTAAGTTAATTTCAACCATTTGCATTAACCTACTTTCTTACTATTAAATATTGCAATGATTTTTGCTAGGTCTAACTCGCTAGTATCAATAACCACTAAATCCGCTTGTTTTAAAACTTGATGATTGCCAATTCCAACTGCAAATTGATTAGCAGCTTTAATCGCAGCAATACCACTTGCTGCATCTTCAAAACTAATAACTTCATCAGCTTTAAGCCCTAGTAAGGCCTGAGCTTTTTGATAAATTTCTGGATTCGGTTTGCCATGAGTTAAAGTTTTTGGATCAACAATTGCATCAAACTGTTCTAGCAAGCCTAACTGCTTCAAAATCGTTGGGGCATTCATTGAAGCCGATGCAATTGCCATTTTCAAGCCTTGAGTATGTGCTTGTTCAAGCAATTTAGAAATCCCTGGCAAGATGTCTGCTTGAGTCATTTGCTTAATTGCCTGTTGATAAGCCGCATTCTTCTTAGCTGCTAAGGCCTCTTTTTGCGTTAATGAATACTTATTTTCTTGATGGCCATAGCGGAGAATTAGTTCAAGTGAATCCATTCTCGCTAGTCCACGCAATTCATCGCTCGCCTTATCAGGTAAGTTAATCCCCAATTCTTCGGCTAGCGCTCTCCAAGCTGCTAAGTGATAGCGAGCTGAGTCGGTGATGACACCATCAAGGTCAAAAATTAAGCCTTTAAGCATTTTTCTTGCCCCTCTTCCAGCAAAACTTCTTGGTCATAAACCTTCACCTTTAAGCTTGGACCAGAAAGCAATCTTAATTTAACTTCATCATTTACAGCTACCTCTAACAAACGACCACGATAATTCATCTTGAAGCTATATCCTTGCCACTGCCTTGGAACAAATGGCTTAAAGCTTAACTCATCATTGTAGTAGCGCATACCAGCAAAGCCTTGCACAATTGCTAGCCAGCTACCTGACATTGAAGTGATATGTAAACCGTCACTAGTGTCATTATTGTAGTTATCTAAATCAAGACGAGCAGTTCTTTGATAAAGCTCAACTGCTTTTTCTTGCTTACCAAGTTCTGCTGCTAAAATTGCATGAATACATGCACTTAATGAACTTTCATGTACTGTTAATGGCTCATAGAAATCGAAGTTCTTTTCTTTTTGTTCTTTAGTAAAGTGATTATTCAAGAAATAGATTCCTTGTAAAACATCTGCTTGTTTAATAAATGGTGAACGTAAAATCTTATCCCAAGACCAATGTTGATTAATTGGACGCTCACCAGTTGGGATTGTGCTAACTGGGCGAATATCTTTATCAAGGAAAGTATCATGTTGAACAAAAATGCCTAGTTTCTTATCTTCAGGGAAGTACATATTATCAACGATATCTTGCCAGTGAGCCTTTTCTTCTTCACTAACAGCTAAGCGCTTCAATGCTTCTGGTTTTGCCTTAGGCAACCTTTCAAGTGTGTAAGCTAAAAGCCAGCTTGCCATTTTGTTAGTAAACCAGTTATTGTTGACATTGTTTTCGTATTCATTTGGACCAGTGACTCCGTGAATCATGTACTTGTGCTTGCGCTTAGAATAATGAACCCGATCAGCCCAAAATCTTGCAGTACCAACTAAGACATCCATACCTTCATCTTGAACATAACTTTCATCGCCGGTGTATTCAGTATATTGATAAATTGCAAAAGGTATATCGGCATTCCGGTGAATTTCTTCAAAGGTAATTTCCCATTCATTGTGACATTCAATACCATTGAAAGTTACCATTGGGAATAAGGCGCCTTTTAATCCTTGCTCTTTAGCATTGTGATATGCTCCTGGCAATTGCCGGTGGCGATATTCAAGCAAAGCACGCGTTACTGCTTCAGGTGTTATTGCCAAGTACATTGGAATGATATAAGCTTCAGTATCCCAATAAGTAGCACCACCATATTTTTCTCCAGTAAAACCTTTAGGACCAATATTCAAACGAGCATCTTGACCATAATATGTCATGAATAATTGGAAGATATTAAAGCGAATACCTTGTTGAGCTTCATCTGAACCCTTAATTTGAACATCACTCTTATTCCAGCGCTTTTTCCAGATTGCTTCATGCTCAGCTAAGTTTTCTGCAAAACTGTGCTCACAAAGCTCATGCATTAATATATCTGCTCGCTCTAGTTGTTCATCTGGTGCAACATCGCGACTGGTAATAACAATTACATCTTTTTCAAGTTCATATTCTTCACCAGAGTTTAGCTTCGTTGTAACTTTTTCTGCTAAATAGCCTGCTTCAGTTTGAACTTCACCATGAACCCTCTCACCATTTACCTGCAAGTTTTGTTTCAATAAAACTGTAAATTGAGGAACTTGGAAAGGATTTTCTTTAGTAATTAATTGAATGCACTTTTCATTTTCGTCTTCAAGAATGGGCTTCCAGAAGTGTTCTTCATAGTTGCTATCTTCATTAACAACATTGCCATCTAAAGTACTAATGAATGCAAGCTTTGCGCTACCTTTTAACACTTGTGCTTTAAGCTTAATCAAAGCTGCTTCTTGAATCTTATTACTCAAAAAGCGTTCAAAAGTAAACTTGATATCACTCTTACCATGGTAAATATAACTTCTAGTAAGCAAACCTTGATGCATGTCTAAATTCTGATAATAATCAGAAAAGTCACACTTTGCCAAATCAACTTTTTCACCATCAACTAAAATTTGTATTCCAATAAAACTAGGGGCATTAATACTTTTACCGAAATATTCAGGGTACCCATTTTTCCACCAACCAACTCTAGTCTTATCAGGAAACCAAACTCCAGCTAAATAGGTACCAGATAAACTATCACCACTGTAGCCTTCTTCAAAATTTCCACGCATTCCCATATAATCATTTCCAATTGAAGTTATGCTCTCTGCTAAGCGCATATCCTCCTTTGGAAAATTATGAGTTGTAATATTCCAAGGGTTAATTTCAAAAATTCTTTTCATAATTTTCTCCCACCACTTTCTGGTGATTTATTCTAACTAACTATATTGTATGTCATTTGTAAGCGCTTTACAACAGTGTCTCCTATTGTTACCGGTATCAGGTTCCTGTTACCGATATCATTCGCACAAAATATAACCATTAGGACTCAAAACACCATTTTGATAACCATTACTTACACTACATTTTTTAGTAATTTCTACTTCATGATTAGAAGTATTAAAGTAAGCTGTAATCTCACCATGTTTAATTACGATTAATTCATCTTTGATTGCAAATTTAATATCACTTCGACTTAAAACTGTAGAATGCTTGCGTCTAAACTTAATTAAGTCATGAACTTTTTGCCAATATGAATCTCCTTCTTTTGTCCAATCCATTGGTTTGCGGCAATCTGGATCATTACCACCTGTCATCGCCATTTCAGTTCCATAATAAATAGATGGACTACCTGGTTGCACTAATTCAAAGGCTAAAGCACATAAAGCTCTATCCTTATTGTCACCAGCTAAAGTTAATAAACGGGCCGTATCATGTGAATCAAGCATATTGAGCATGCCACTGTTGACACAATCGCGGTATAACATCAACTGATCAAAGAGCACCTCAGTTAGCATCTTGGCACTAATTTTCTTGGTTAAAAAATGATCTTCGATTTGCTGGGTATATGGATAATTCATTACCCCTGTAAATTCATCTCCATTAAGCCACGGTTGACTTGAATGCCAAACTTCCCCCACGATATAAAATTCTGGATTTATATTCATAAGTTCCACGTGAAACTTTTTCCAAAAATGATGATCAACTTCATTAGCAACATCTAATCTCCAAGCATCAATATGGAATTCTTTTACCCAATAAGTTGCAATATTCAATAAATACTTTTGAACGTCTTCATTTGCAGTATTAAGTTTTGGCATATGCTTTTCAAACGCAAAAGTATCATACGGTGGAAGTTGTTCACCCTTAGTGGGATCTGTAAATGGCATAACAGGCAATCTATTAATATGAAACCAATTAAAGTATTTAGAATTACGTCCATTTTGGACCACATCTTGCCATTGTCTTGATTGATCTCCTAAGTGATTAAAAACAGCATCAAGCATGACATGCATACCACGCTTGTGTGCTTCATCAACTAACTTTTTAAATAGCGTCTTATCACCAAAGTCAGGATCAATTTCTAAATAGTCGATAGTATCGTATTTATGATTAGAGCTAGCCTTAAAAATTGGACAGAAATACAAACCGTTAATACCTAAACTTTGTAGATAATCAAGCTTATCTAAGACTCCTTGTAAGTCACCGCCATAGTAGTCTTCTCTGCCTGGGTGATCACTAGGATTCCATGGCTTAGTGCCAACTGGATCATTGCTTTTATCGCCATTATTAAAACGCTCGGGGAAAATTTGATACCAAACAGTTTCTTTAACCCAAGCTGGAGTTTTGGCCATATCAATTTCATGGAAATATGGAACTTTAAAGAATTGACCATAATCGTATAAGTTACTATCATTAAATTCGCGAATTCCGCGATCACCATAAATAAGGTGACTGCCATCTTCCCCCACTACTTCAAAAGTATATTGGCAACGATGCAAAGGTAATTCTAATGTTGTCATGTAGTATTCAGCTACTTGGCCACTACCGATTTTTTCCATTTCTTTTGTTTGGGCAGTTTTTAAATCATAGTAACTATCTAAATAATGAACAATTACTTTTTTCACATCATCTTTGGCAGTGTGAAAACGTAAGCGAAGATGAGTTTTATCAATTACAAAACAATCTTCACTTTCTGGTCTGTGTCGTAAACTTGCTTCTTGCATCTTAATCTCTCCTTAAAACTAAGCCAGCAAATGGTGCTAGCTGTAATTCGTTGGCATTTAAACTATATTGGCCATTGCTCAAAATGACTTTTTGATATTTGGTCATTACTTTTAGTGGTTTATTAGTTAAGTTAACTACCACTAAGGCACTTTCATCGCCTAAATCACGCTGATAAATAAAGCTCTTATTGCTAGTTGGGTGAAGGTAATAACTACCTTCCATAAATAATGGCGTCTTCTTTAACGCAATCAGCTGACGATAGAAGTTGAAAAAGCTATCTGCATCGGCTATTTCAGCTTCTGCAAAATGCTCATCTTGTTTTTTACCAGTTAGCCAAGGCTTGCGTTTACTAAAGCCATAATTTTCTGTCTTTTTCCAAGGCATAACTCCACGAGCTGGCATTTTATGAGTTCGCGAAACCATCGTTAAAATTTCAGCTTCACTATATCCTTGCTTTTCTGCCTTTTTGGCAAAGTCAAAAACCGTCTGATCTTTAAAATCAACTAATTGCTGGAAGGCTAAATTCTTAAGTCCTAACTCTTCACCATAATAAATAATTGGAAGCCCTCGCTCTAAATATAAAAGCATGGCTAAACTTTTAGCTTGCAGGTCATTTTTAGCAATCCGCGTCCGCAAACGACTCATATCATGATTGCTCCAGTAAAGAACTGGCTTTGAAATTCCTGCTAAAGTCTGCTGCCAGACCATTTGGGTTAATTTAAAAGCTTCAAAGTCAAAGGGCTTAACTTGATAATTGGCTGGAATAGCTGAATCAAGCTGACTGTCATCTTCAGTAAAGCAGCGGAAAGTAATTGCAGCGTCTAGTAAATTATTTTCCGGATCTGTATAAGTAGCAGCTAAATTAACATTGGCACTTGCAGCTTCGCCTAATAATAGACAATCTGGATAATCCTGTTTAATTTGCTTACAAAATGGGCGCAAGTAATGAACTACTTCTGGCAAGTTGGCAAAAAATGGTTCAGCTACTGGAGTTTGACCCTCAGGAGCGGGATAGTTTTGCCGAAAATCAGCTTTAGCAATGTGAATAAAAGCGTCTAAGCGTAAGCCATCAATTCCCTTTTTTAACCAAAATTCTGCGATATCAAGCATCGCCTTGCGCACACCTGGATTTTTCCAATTTAAATCAGGCATGTGTTTATCAAACAAGTGGAAATAAAATTGGCCCGTTTTTGGATCTGGCTCCCAAACACTGCCACCGAAAAAGCTACCCCAATTATTTGGCCGACGTCCATTTTCTCCAGCAAAGAGGTAATAGTCGCGATAAATACTTTTAGGATTAGCAATTGCATCTTTAAACCAAGGATGTTGGTCTGATGTATGATTTAAAACAAAGTCCATGATGATGCGGATACCATTTTGGTGAAGAGTTGAAATTAAGTCTTCCATATCCGCCATGGTGCCCATCTTTTCATCAATTGCAAAATAATTAGCTACATCATAGCCATTATCAACTTGAGGCGAAACAAAGACAGGATTCAGCCAAATAGTGTTAATCCCTAGTCTTTTTAAGTATGGAATTCGCTGTTTAATTCCTTGTAAATCCCCAATTCCATCGTTATTACTGTCTTGAAAGGACTTGGGATAGATTTGATAAATAATTGCTTCGTCATACCATTTTTTCATAAGCTTGTCCTCCTGTTGCTAGTTTAGCAAATCAAAGTAACCGCTTACAGTTGTTATCGGTATCAAAAATAAAAGGTGCCTAGTTTTTTACTAGACACCTTGTTAACCTATTCTATATTTTTCATATTAATAATTATAGTATTCTACCTCGTCGTTCCCCGCACAATCAATTCCGGCTTCACATAGGTCTGTCCTTGCGCAGAACCAGATTGCTTAATCTTTTCCAGTATCAATTGGGCTAACATATCACCTATTTTAAAGATTTGTTGCTTAACTGTGGTTAATTGGGGATTAGCAACTTGATCTAAAAAGACCCCATCAAAGCCAATCACCCCATAATCTTCTGGCATTTTTTTATTTAAACGAGCTAAAGCTCGACAAACACCAATTGCTAAACGATCACTTGCACAAATAAAACAAGTATTTGGCTTAATCCTTTCAATCTGCTCATCAATTAATTTCTCAGCTAAATGTGAATGATTACCCGTTCTAAAAATTTGTGGCTCTAAATTACACTCTTGCATACTTGCCAAATATCCGTATTCACGTGCATACTCAAAGCCTTCTTTAACATCAATTCCAATAAAAACTGCATTTTTATAGCCACGAGCTAAGGCATATTTGGTAGCAACTGCTGTACCATAACGATTATCAGTATCAACAAAATCAAAGCTACTTGAAGTTTCACCAAAAAAGATAAATGGCTTTTTTAATTCATCAAAAATGGGATAATTACACTCACGTGCTCCAGTAATAATATAGCCATCAGCATTGCCTTTTTGAATTTGATCAATATCAGTTACTAATTGAATGGCATAACTGTCTGCTTTTAGCCCACGAGCTACACCAAAAAGTAAGTTCATATAATATGGTTCTGTCGTATCAATATCTTCCAAGGTAACAAATTTAATAACATTGGTCCGATTATTAACAAGGGCACGAGCAATTGAATTCGGATGATAATCTAACTTGGTCATAGCCTTTTCAACAAGAGCCAGTAATTCTGGTGTAACTTGCTCAGGGTGGTTAATTGCACGTGAAACAGTCATCTTTGAAACATTTGCTTCCTTAGCTACATCAGAAAGAGTTACCATTATTTTTCCTCCAAGAACTTATTTCTTAATTCAAGCAAGTCGTTTTGACTAAAACCAAGAACCTGAATAAAGAAGTTATCAAAACTTCCCCAGCCCATCCGAATTGTTTCAGTAATTCCTTCAATACCCGCACTATCAGCCTTAGTTAAGTTCATTTTAGCCACTAGATTAGCCATCTCATCATCGCTAGGCTGATTTTTTTGATATGAAAAATGATAAAGCTGGTTAGTAATCAAATAATCACGAGCTATATCATCATCACTAACTCCTAATCCCATTAAGATCAAAGCCGCGGTCATTCCTGTACGGTCTTTTCCAGCAGAGCAATGAAAAACTAGGGCTTGATTTTCTTTTAAAGCAAGAAGTTTTTCAAAAATAGCTCTAAAAATTTTTTGCCCATGTGTACTCAATAAAACTTTTTGGTAAATTTGACCTAAGTAATTATCCATTGGCTTGATTTTTTTTGTTAATTTTGTTGAACTTGCCCTATCATCTTGCTCGTCTGCTCCTTCTGCATATAAATGACAATCAATAAATTCTGCTTTCCAAGCCTTATCTGGAGCCATTTCTTGTTCATAATATGATCTCAAGTCACAATCATAAACGATATTTAACTCATTTAATTTTTTTATGTCATCACGCGACAAAGCACTTAATGAATCAGCTCTATAAATTTTACCAAAGCGTACTTTTTTATTATCTACTCCAACATATCCACCTAAGTCACGAAAATTAGTTGCTCCATCTAATTTAATTAATCTCATACGCTTCATCTCCTAATGCGCAAAAAACTGAGTAGCCTTAACTGCTTTTTGCCAGCCAGTATATAACTTTTCTCGTTCAATATTTGTCATTTCACTATTAAATGTTTGGCCAATTTTTGCGATTTGTTTTAATTCATTAATATCCTGCCAATACCCTACACTTAAACCAGCTAAAAAAGCTGCTCCTAAGCCAGTTGTTTCTAATGTAGCGGCCCGTTCAATTTTTGTTCCTAAAATATCAGCTTGGAATTGCATCAAATAATCATTATTAGAAGCCCCACCATCAACTCTCAAAGCTGGGATTTCAATTCCACTATCATGTTGCATAGTATCTACAACATCCCTAGTCTGATAGGCCAATGATTGCAAAGTTGCTTTGATTAAGTCCTTATCTGTTGTACCACGAGTTATTCCAAAAATTGCCCCACGAGCTTCGGCATCCCAATATGGAGCTCCTAAGCCAGTAAAAGCTGGTACAACATAGACTTCATTTTCTGAAGTAGACTCACGAGCTGCTTGTTCAGATTCAGGAGAACTTTTTATCAATTTAACCGAATCACGTAACCACTGAATTGCACTACCAGCTACAAAAACTGAACCTTCTAGGGCATAAACTACTTTTCCATTAACTTTATAAGCGATTGTTGTTAATAAGTTATTATTAGAACTGGTTGGTTTAGTTCCAGTATTCATTACAATAAATGACCCTGTACCATAAGTATTTTTTACCATTCCTGGGCTGAGCGCTAATTGCCCAAATAAGGCAGCTTGTTGGTCACCTGCCATTCCGGCAATAGGTACTTTTCCACCAAAAAATTCAAAAGGAGTCGTTTGACCATAAATCTCTGAATTACTCTTAACCTCTGGTAACATCTGCTTCGGAATATCTAATATTTTTAAAATCTCTTCATCCCAAGCTAAATCATGAATATTAAAAAGCATAGTTCTTGAAGCATTGGTATAATCTGTAACATGCACTGCCCCATTGGTCAGTTTCCATACTAACCATGTATCAATTGTGCCAAATAGTAATTCTCCATTCTCCGCTCTTTTTTGACCATTTTTAACATGATCTAAAATCCAACGTATTTTAGTAGCTGAAAAATATGGGTCAATAATTAATCCAGTTTTAGACTTAATCAAATTACTATAACCTTTATTTTTTAATTCTTCAGCTAAAGCAGTCGTTTGTCGGGATTGCCAAACAATAGCATTGTAAACAGGCCGGCCAGTTTCCCTATCCCAAATCACAGTCGTTTCTCTTTGATTAGTAATTCCAATTGCAGAGATTTGGTTCGGTCTAATTTGGGAATTAATAAAGGCGGAAGCTACTGTAGTTTGTACAGCATTCCAAATTTGTTCAGGATCATGTTCTACCCACCCAGGTTCAGGAAATAATTGCGGAAATTCCTTCTGTGCAGTATAAACTTTTTCTCCCGCATGATTAAAAATAATAGCCCTAGTAGAAGTAGTACCTTCATCAATAGCCATAATATATGATTCAGCCATATTTTCACTCCTAAAATTTAAGCGTTTTCTCTTATTTAGAATTTTAAAGTTTTTTAGCAAATTTACAAGTTAATCTAATAGAAGTTGGCTTTATTTTAAGTTATACTCTAACTAAATGAAAGGATGTTATTATGTCAAAAGAAGAAATTATCGCCTTAACCATCGCAGGCAATGACAGTGATGGAAGTGCTGGTATGCCAGCGGATTTACATGCTTTTTATGCTAGAAAAGTATACGGAATGGGCTTAATGACTGCAGCTGTAGCTGGTAACACAACTGGTATTTATGCTGCTCAAATTATGCCTGTTGACTTTATTCAAAAACAATTTGAGGTTTTAAATGACGATTTTTCAATTAAAGCTCTAAAAACCGGCATGCTTGCTAATAAAGACATTATTAATTGTGTAGCTGATAATATAGAAAAATATAATATGGGTAAAGTTGTTATTGACCCTGTTATTATTACCAAACATGGCAACAGTTTATTAGATAATGATGCTTATCAAACCTTTTTAAATCGCTTATTACCATTAGCTGATATTATTACACCTAATTATTATGAACAAAAAAAATTAACCGAACTCTCTCTAGACTCTGAAGCTGAAATCTTAGCCGGTGCTAAGAAGTTACAAGCTTTGGGCGCTAAAAATGTTTTAATGAAAGGAAAACATACTGGCGACAGTAGTGATGTCGTAGATATTTTATTAACAGAAGATGGACAGGTTCACAAATTCAGCAAGCCATACTATAAAACAGAACGAGTTAATGGTACTGGTGACACACTTTCTGCCGTTATTGCTGCTGAATTAGCTAAAGGAACCAACTTAATTGAGGCCGTTAAAATCGCAAAAGATTTTACTTACGAGGCTATTTCTCATCCAATAATCGTCGGTTCAAAATGGGGTCCAATCAATCATTGGGTAGCAGAAGATAACCTAAATTAGTATTTTAGGTTATACTTACTATATTGAAGAATTTTGGTGAAAAGAGTGTAACAATGACTGATAAACTAATCAAAATTGCATATTTATACGAAGATTTGATGAATACTTATGGCGACAGCGGCGATGTTAAAATTTTGAGTTTTCTATTAAAGCGTCGTGGATACGATACACAAGTTGACAATATTTCCTTAGGCGATGAATTTAATGCTTTTGACTATGACTTTGTCTTTTTTGGTGGAGGTCAGGACTTCGAACAAACAGTTGTTGCGAAAGACATCCCACGCCATAAAGAAACTTTAGAAAAGTATATTAATGCTGGTCATCCAATGCTTTGCATTTGTGGCGGATACCAATTTATGGGAGACTATTACAAAACCAATTCAGGCGTAACTATTAAAGGATTAGGTATTTTCCCACTTCATACTGTCTTTAAATCAGATAAGCGCATGATTGGTGACACCAAGTATATGACTGAATGGGGCGAAGTAGTTGCCTTTGAAAACCATTCAGGGCAAACTTACTTTGATAATACCGACAAGTTACATCCTCTAGGGAGAATGATTGAAGGTTATGGTAACAATCCTCAAGATAAGGCTGAAGGTTTACGCTATCGTAACTTTATTGGTTCATACTCCCATGGTCCTTTATTAAAAAATGTCAACGTTGCTAATGCAATTGTTGAAATGATTTTAAATTGGCATAAAGAACGTGTAACAAATAAAGAAAGTATAACTGAATAAAAAAATGGTAATTCACATTAGGTGAATTACCATTTTTTTATTCTAAACCAACTTTTTTAAAGATATCATCAACATGTTTTAAATAATAATGATAATCAAATGCATCTTCGATATCTGCTCTTGATAGATAGTCTATGATTGAGCTATTTAAGACCAAATCCTTAAATTGTTTCTGTTTATCCCAAGACTCAGCAGTTAACTTTTGTACCATATCATAAGCAGCTTCTCTTGATAAACTAGTTTCATCAATCAACTTCAAAAGCAATCTTTGTGAATACACCAGTCCATAAGTCCGATTCATATTTTTGAGCATTGTTTCTGGAAAAACATCCAAATTAGCTAAAATCCGATTAAAACGATTAAGCATATAATCAAGTAAAATTGTCGTATCAGGTAAAATTACCCGTTCAGCTGATGAATGAGAAATGTCTCGTTCATGCCATAAACTAACATTTTCATAAGCAGTAATCATATGTCCACGCACTACTCGAGCCAAACCACATAAGTTTTCTGAGCCAATCGGATTACGCTTATGAGGCATTGCACTTGATCCTTTTTGTCCAGCTCTAAAGTGTTCCTCTACTTCATGAATTTCTGAGCGTTGCAAAGATCTAATCTCAGTTGCCCAATTCTCAATACTGGTTGCCAACAAGGCTAAGGTAGCAATATATTCAGCATGTAAATCTCTTGGCAAGACCTGACTAGTAATTTCTTGTTGATTAAGTCCTAATTGCTTTAACACACTAGTTTCAACTTCTGGTGGAACATTAGCAAAATTACCAACAGCCCCAGAAATTTTGCCAGATTCAACTCCACGAGCCGCATGTTCAAAACGCTCAATATCACGCTTAATTTCTGCGTACCAACGAGCAAGTTTCAAGCCAAAAGTAGTTGGCTCTGCTTGAACTCCATGGGTCCGTCCCATCATCACAGTATCTTTATGCTCTACAGCTCTTTTAGCAATCGTCTCTTTTACCATTACTAAGTCTTTGCGTAAAATCTCGTTAGCTTGTTTTAATAAGTATCCTTGGGCTGTATCAACAACATCAGTCGAAGTTAATCCAAAATGAACCCATTTCTTTTCTGGTCCTAAACTTTCAGATACTGTTCTAGTAAAGGCAACTACATCATGATGAGTTATGTTTTCAAGTTCTGCCACACGTTCAGCTGTAAATTTGGCATTCTTACAAATTTTTTCAGCATCGTCTGCTGGCACTTCTCCTATTTCACTCCAAGCATTATTTGCCGCAATTTCAACTTCAAGCCATGCTTGGTACTTATTTTTATCAGTCCAAATTTTTCCCATTTCAGGACGAGTATAACGCTCTATCATCTAATCCACATCCCAAAGATCTTTTATTACAATTGTCTGTTCGCGGTCTGGTCCTACAGAAACAGTTACTAAAGGAACACCAACAAGTTCTTCAACTTTTCGTAAGAAATTACGAGCATTTTCAGGTAAATCAGTTAAACTTTTAGCCTTAGTAATATCATTGTCCCATCCTGGTAATTCTTCATATACTGGCTTACAACGTTCCAATTCTTTTAAACTAGCTGGATAATAATCTATCTTATTTCCATCAAGTTCATAATGAGTTGCTATTTTGATAGTTTTCAAACCTGTAAAAACATCCAATAAATTCAATGATAGACAATCAATTCCTGAAACACGCTTTGCATGACGAAGCGCAACTGAATCAAACCATCCAACTCTTCTTGGTCGACCTGTAACGGTACCATATTCATGACCTGTTTCACGAATATAATTACCTATTTCATCTGTTAATTCTGTTGGAAACGGTCCTTCACCTACCCGAGTAGTATAAGCTTTGCAAATTCCCAAAACAGTATCAATCTTATTAGGTCCCATTCCAATTCCTGTTGCAATTCCACCAGCAATTGAATTAGATGAGGTTACATAAGGATATGTCCCTTCATCAATATCTAACATGACCCCTTGTGCTCCCTCAAATAAAACCTTATCACCAGCTTCAACAGCTTCATTTACATATACTGAGGTATCAGTCACATATTTCTTTAGTTCTTGTCCATATTGGTAGTATTTATCAAAAATTTCTTCAAACTTTAAGCCTTCCTTACCGTATACTTTTTCAAAAAGAGCATTTTTTTCTGTCAAATTAAAACGCAATTTTTCTTCAAAAGTATCTTTTTCTAGTAAGTCACACATTCTAATACCTACTCTTGAAGCCTTATCCATATAGGTTGGACCAATTCCATTTTTGGTTGTACCTACTTTATTAGCTCCTTTTGCTTCTTCTTGATAAACATCTTGCAAAATATTGTAAGGCATAATGATGTGGGCCCGATTTGAAATCTTTAAGCTACTTGTATCTACACCATGTTCTTGCAAATACTTAATTTCACCAAGTAAAACTTCTGGATTAATAACTACACCATTACCAATTACAGCTCCTTTGCGAGCAGTAAAAATACCTGATGGAATCAAACGCATTTTAAAAGTATGACCATTAAAGACAATAGTATGACCGGCATTGTTACCGCCATTTGAGCGAACAGTCAATTCCGCTTCTTGGCCCAAATAATCAGTAATCTTTCCCTTTCCTTCATCACCCCATTGACTACCTACAACTGCAATAACTGTCATAACATTTCACCTCATAAATTTAAAAAAGCAAATTACTAGCATACTCTACCAGTCTTTAATTGATATGTCAAACTATTCACGAACTATATTTTTACTATCTATTAAGTTGTTCAGTTTATCAGTTGACAAAGATGAATTTTATCCGTATAGTTACTAGCGGATTAAAAATGAAGGAGCATTTTTATGAGTAATTATTTCAGTATGGAAGCCTTTGATTATAACGATATTCAGTTAGTACCAAACAAATGTATCATCAAAAGTCGTAAAGAAGCTGATACGTCCATTAATTTTGGAAACCGAACATTCAAAATACCAGTTGTTCCTGCTAACATGCAAAGCGTTATCAATGAAGAACTAGCTATTTGGCTAGCTAAGAACGATTATTATTATGTAATGCACCGTTTTGAACCTCAAAAGAGAGCCAGTTTTATCAAAATGATGCATGATAAAAAACTTTTTGCTTCAATTTCAGTTGGAATTAAAGATGACGAATATGACTTTATTGATAACTTAGTTAAAGAGAATCTTATTCCTGAATATATTACTATTGATGTCGCTCATGGTCATTCAGACTACGTTATCAAAATGATCAAGTATATTAAAACTAAGATGCCAAGTAGTTTTTTAACGGCAGGTAACGTCGCAACTCCTGAAGCTGTTCGTGAACTTGAAAATGCTGGTGCTGATGCAACTAAAGTTGGAGTAGGACCTGGTAGAGCTTGCATCACCAAATTAAAGACTGGTTTTGGCACTGGTGGATGGCAATTAGCAGCTTTAAGAATGTGTTCTAAAGCTGCTAGCAAACCAATTATTGCCGATGGTGGTATTCGTCATAACGGTGATATAGCGAAATCTGTTCGTTTTGGTGCAAGTATGGTAATGATAGGCTCAATGCTTGCTGGACATGAAGAATCTCCAGGTAATGTAATTAAAATCAACGGAAAAGTTTACAAACAATATTGGGGTTCGGCTTCTGAAGTACAAAAAGGTGGACATCATAATGTTGAAGGTAAGCAGCTACTTGTTCCTTATCGTGGCTCAATTAAAGATACTTTAAAAGAAATGCAAGAAGACTTACAATCTGCCATTTCTTATGCTGGTGGAAAAAACTTACAATCTATTCGCTTAGTCGACTATGTTATCGTTAAAAGTAGTATTATGAATGGTGATATTTAAGCAAAATAAAAAAAGCGCATTAACGATGCGCTTTTTTTGTTAGTCTTGGCGGATTTAAGCTTACTAATAAAACTGCCCCAATAATCATAACAGAGCCAATAATATCCATTGGCGATAATATTAAGTTAAATAATATGACACTTCCAATCATCGCACTAATAGGCTCAAAAGCATCTAATAAGCTTGCAGTACTTGGGCTTATATATCTTAAAGCTCCTGCCATCCACTGAAATGGTATAAGCGTTCCAATTACTATTACGCCGGCCAAATCAATTATCATCCCCCAAGTAATCGAAATTTTAGGTACACTTGGATCAAATATAAATAAAGCAATTCCAGCTATCAATAGCCCCCAACCTGTTATTACTACAGTTGGATATGAAGTGATAATTCTTCTTGGAATTAAAGTATTAGTTGCTACACCAACAGCAGATAACATTCCAAAAAATAAAGCTCCTGGACTTAAAGTTAAAGTTTGTAAATTTCCATGGGTAGCTAGTAAAAATACTCCTAAAAAGGCTAGTGTTGCCGAAATCAAATCTAAGTTCCGATAAACCTGTTGTTTGGTTATTAACATCCAAAAAATCACAAAAAACGGCCCTATAAATTGTAAAACAGTTGCAATCGAAGCATTAGCTTCCTTAACCACCATAAAGTAAAAAAGTTGCACTGGTACTAGACCAAATAAACCATAAGCAGATACAGTTACTGCATCTTTTTTATTTTTCCAAATAGTGAAAGGTTTTTGGTTTGTAATTTTCGCAAAAAGTAAAATAATTATTCCACTAATAACCATTCTGATTTTAGTTAAAAAGATAGGTGTTATTAAAGGATTAGAATTAAATAGATTCTTACCAAATAGGCCTGAAATACCCCAAAATACACAAGCTATAGCTGCTAAAATAGACCATTTTACTTTTTGGTTCATTAAAAAATACCCCTCTCACTATGATTATGCTTTTTACGCAATTAGATAGATTTTAACTGTTTTATTTTTCTAACATTGCTTCTGCTTTTTTACGTTCATTTTTAGTTAATATAAATAAAATCGCTGGTAAAATAACTGCCCCAAAAGCTAACGCACCAATAGCAAACCAATTTAAACTAGTAACACCATTTACGGTGACACTAAATTCAGCTGCCCAATCATACTTATAAAGTAAAAATAGTGTAATTAAAATTGAAAAGATTGGGAAAATTAAGTCAGTTATTTTATTTTTGTTTGCAGTTAGGATGGGTTCAACATTTTTTCCAAGATAGAATCTAATTACACCAAGTGGAACAACAATAAAGCCTAAAAATCTCACAGTGGCACTTAAAATAATTAAATTATCAGTTGAATAATGAAAAGCCATCGGAACAAGTACTGCTAAAATCAAAGTAATTAAAAAGGTTCTTGCTGGGAAGTTCCTCTTAGTTCTCTTAGCAAGCCACTTAGGAAATTGATTTTCACGAGCCATTGCTTCTAAAATTCTAGGCGCATGGAAACTCGATGCAATATTAATTCCAAACATAGATACTAAGGCACCAACCAGAATAATTGCTCGTAAAACAGGACTTGAAAAAATAGCTGCAACCGCAACTACTTGTTTAGTTTCAAGTAATTCACGTGGATTAAGTACCATTGCTACTGCTACAACACCGATATAAACTAAAGCAATAATTAAAATGGCCAATGGAATAGCTCGAGGTAAATTTTTAGCTGGATTCTTCATATCTTCTGATCCAGAAGCAATTGATTCAAAACCAGTAAAAGCATAAAAGGCTGATACAATTGCCATTACAAAGCTACTTGTCGTTACAGCAGGAATAACATTTTTACCAGCTATTTGCAAAGTATCTATTTCGCTAAAATGATTTTCACCAGTAGACAGTAATAAAAAAGCCCCTACGAAAATTACTAACCCTAAAGCTAATAACTTACCAATTGTAGATAAATTCATAATGTATTTAACTACACTTTGACCAAATAGGTTGATGATCCAAATAAGTAGCATCAAAACAACAAAACCAATAGACACATTTTGAAAGCTATTTGGATCGCCACCAAAAATTGAAATAGTCGATTTTATAACAGCAACTGCCATTACTCCCCAGGCTACACTTGCAGAAAAGTAACGTAATACCCCCATATAGAAACCAACATTTTCTCCAAAAGCTGCTTTACTATATGCATATGCTGCTCCTGATTTGGTTACATATTTAGCTGCTGCCGCAAAAGTAATTGCTAGTATGGCTGCAAAGCTTGCTGCAATTAAGTAAACTAACAAAGCTTTACTTCCAACTCTTGATACAACACTACCTGGTGTTAAAAATATACCTGAACCAATAATCGAATTAATTGCTAATAAAACTATTGACCAAAAGCCCAGTTTATCGCTTTCTCTTTTGTCATTCATCAAAATTTTCTCCTTAGTTGTTCGCCTTAATAATTAAGTTTTTAAATAAATTATTTTGATATGAAACGTGTTCATTATTATGTAACATTTCTGGATGCCATTGGACACCTATTACTTGTCCATTTTTAGTTTCAAGCCCCTCAATTACACCGTCGCTTGCTTTAGCTGAAGCAACTAAATCAGAAGCTAAATCTTTTATTAATAAGTGATGGAATGAATTTACTAAAATTTTATCTTTTGCTAATATCTCAGCTAAATGTGTACCAGAAATCACATCAACAGAATGCGTAGGTAAATCAGGTCTTGACCCCTGATTATGCTTTAACGTCACACCTTGTCGATATGACAAATCTTGATATAATGAGCCTCCATGAAACACATTTATGATTTGGAAACCACGACAAATCCCTAATACTGGTATTCCTTTTTCCTCTGCTAATTTAAGCAGTAGCATGTCAAAATGATCACGTTCTGGCCAAGTTGTGCCTAATTTTTGCAAAGGTTCTTCATTGTATAAATGTGGATCAACATCATGGCCCCCTGATAAAATCAATCCCTGCACGTGATCTAATTGTTCTTTAATTACCTCATCGTTTTCAGTAAAAGGAATGATAAATGGTATACCTCCATTTTTCACAACAGAATCAACATAATCTTCATTAACATAACTACGCCGATAGCCGGGAAACATTCCACCTTCATCAATAATTTCTGAACCTGAAATACCTATAATTGGCTTGTCCATGGTCCTCCTCCTCACTTACTTTTTGTTCATAGCATGTTGTTAATTATAGAAAAAAATTAAATTCTGTCAAATAAAAAGCTTATTTTCCTTCCCACTCTTTTAAAAATTGGTCAACAAACTTATGCATATATATAGTTCTCTCCTGAGCTATTTTTCTCCCTGCAGGTGTATTCATTGTTTGCTCTAAATTAAATAATTTTTCATAAAAATGATTAATTGTAGTAGCTTCATGATTACGATACTGTTTATGACTTTTTAAAGTCTGTGGTTTAATTGCTGGATCATAAATTTTTTGATTATGACTACCCCCAAAAGCAAATGCCCTAGCAATTCCAATAGCACCAAGAGCTTCAATTCGATCTGCATCTTGAACATATTGACCAATCATCGGCAATTGAAAATGGTGTTCGATATTTTTGGAATAAGACATATGGTTTAAAACAAATAAAATACTAGATATTTCATCTTGTTTTAAGTTCTCATTTTTAAGCAAATTCTTCATCTCACTAGTGACTTCGTCAGGATTAGCACATATCTTTTCATCAATCGTATCATGCAAATATCCCATAATTAAAAGCAAATCTAATTGCTTTTCTTGCGCCTTAGGATAATCTTGCAAAAATAATTTTTTGGCTAGATTTGCTACCCTTTCTCCATGCCAATAATCATGACCTGTCGTATCATTATCCAAATATTTATGAGCAAACGCTTGAATATTTTTAATCTGCATGTTTTTTCCTCCTTGTTAATAGTCTACCCCCTCTTTAAATTTTTTAAAAAGAAAAAGCCACTCCTTTCGGAGTGACTCAAAAATTATTTTAAGCAACTAAGTCAACAATTGGTTTTCCATTTAAGTAAAGATGCTTTTCATCTGCAGTAAAATCAACTGCTTGCAAATCTGGTTCAGTCATAATCAACTTAGCTGCTGGAGTTTGTAAATCTTGTTCCATAACTCTTCTAAGTGGACGAGCACCAAACTTCTTATCATAGCCTCTCTTAGCTAAAACTTTCTTAGCTTCATCACTAATTGTCATCTTAATCTTGCGTTTAGATAACGTATTTTCCATCTTTTGTAAGTACAAACCACAAATCTTTGTCATATCCTTACTACTCAAGTGATTAAATGGTACAATTGCGTCTAATCTATTCAAGAATTCTGGTCTAAAGTAAAGTTCAAGTGCCTTCATTAGTGCATCTTTATCAACTTCCCCATCTTTCAATACCTTATCTGAAAATCCGGCATTTGAAGTCATTATGATAATAGTATCTTTAAATGAAACTGTTCTACCTTGAGCATCTGTCAAACGACCATCATCTAAAATTTGAAGCAATGCATTGAATACTTGTGGATTAGCTTTTTCAATTTCATCTAACAAAATTAAACTATATGGTTCATGACGAACTTTTTCAGTTAATTGACCACCTTCTCCATAGCCAACATAACCGGGAGCAGAACCGATTAACTTATTAACAGCCATCTGATCTTGATATTCACTCATATCAAGTCTAATCAAATGGTCACTACCACCAAATAATTCTTTGGCTAATTGTTTAGCAAGTTCTGTTTTACCAACCCCAGTAGGTCCTGTTAACAAGAATGAACCAGTTGGCCGGTTGGTATCTTTAAAGACCTGTTTTCTAGCAATTGCATCCGTAATAATATCAATTGCTTTATCTTGATCAATCACTACACTCTTCAGCTTCTTAGCTAAATCTAAGTTTTTCTTTGCTTCATCAGCGTGTAATTCACTCATAGGAATTTTAGTCTTTTGTTCAATTAAGGCATAAATATCCTTGGCAGTTACTTCAGGTTCATTTGCTTTATCTGTGTGCTTAAGTTGCTCTTCAAGTTTGCTAATTTTGTCTTTATATTCACTTGCCTTATTATAATCTTCAGCTTTAGCAGCTTCATCTTTGATTAACTGATAATCATGAATTCTTTGTTTTAAGCTATCTTCATCAGTTGAATCTACTCCCAAACTCTTTTTGGCTCCAGCTTCGTCCATTAAATCTATTGCTTTATCTGGTAAGTAGCGCCCTTGAATATAACGTTGTGATAGTTCAACAGCTAACTTCAAGCTATCATCACTATATTTTACATGGTGAAATTCTTCATATTTCTTTTTCAAGCCTTGCAAAATTTTAATAGTTACTTCGCTACTTGGCTCTGGAACATCAACAGCTTGAAATCTTCTTGCTAAAGCAGGGTCTTTTTCAATTTGCCGATACTCACTTGTTGTAGTTGCACCTATCAACTTCAAATCTCCACTGGCCAATGCCGGCTTCAAAATATTTGCAGCATCTCCGGAATTATTTTCTGAATCAGTAGAACCTGCTCCAACAATATTGTGCAATTCATCAATGAAAAGAATTGTGTTTGGCTCTTTTTGAGCTATATCAATTACTTTTTTGATTTTTTCTTCAAAAGAACCGCGTAAACTAGATCCTGCTACCATGTCATTGATATTAAGTTCATAAATGTGCATCTTACACAATTTATCAGGAACATCACCACTGGCAATTCTTTGTGCTAAACCTTCAACTATTGAAGTTTTACCAACTCCAGCAGGTCCAATTAAAACAGGATTATTCTTTTTTCTACGACTCAAAATCTCAATAACAGCATTAATTTGGTCATCACGTCCGATTACAGGATCGAACTTTTTGTTCTTAGCTTCTTTTACTAAATCACGACCAATTTTATTATCGTTTTGTTTTGGTTTTTCAATTTGTTGCACAGCTTGAGGGTTAGTTGAATTAGTTGAAAAGTAATAACGTGTATTACCATTATCATCATTAAAAAATGACTTGTTTAGTTCATTAAATAAGTTATCAAAATCGTTGTCAAAATATGTCATAAAGTTTCAACCCCTTGTGTATCAATATGTTAGATTATCAATTAGCACTCCTACTTGTTGAGTGCTAATCTTTAATCATCTTTAGTATAGCATCTTTTCCACAATTTACAACTTTGATGCTTTATTTTTTCCACAGGTTTTTATTTTTGTGAAAAATAAAAAAGCAGCTAGTTATAACAAGCGTTAAACTAGCTGCTTTTTCACAATATCTAAAAATTATCTATTATTATCTCTATTTAATAGCGTTCGTCTTCTATTCGTCCTATTTTGTGGATTATTGTTTCTTTCTTTATCCAACAGATATTCCTGAATTACCTGCACCACCTGCTTATTCTGAGGCAAACTTGAATGCTGAGCATCTGAACCAGTAACTGTCATTGCAGTAAAGTGAGCCACTTGTTCTTGGAAAACATACTTAGCTGCTTCCACACTATTTTCAGGAACCAGACCATCAGACTCATAATTTTCACCACCAGAAATTGAATAAACCGTCAGCGTTTTAGGAAGTCGACTCTTATATTTAATAAAATCACTCAACATTTGCGTTTTGTTGTTAATATTCTTTTCTGTAAAATTATACGGACTACCTAAAGTCATTAATGTTTTTATCTTAATTTGACTTGAATAATCAGAATAATAATGTTCCAGCCAATAAGTCCAAATAAGCCCCCCATTTGAATGTCCAAAGGCCTTAAAATTATTGAACTTATATTGTTCTGACAAACTCTTAAAAGCTACATTCAACCAACCTGCTTGTTTTTTTATATTTGAATAGCCATCATGATTATTTTGAAAGCCGATAACGATAATAGGTTCAGTATCACCATTTTTTATTGAACCAGAGTATGTTAGCTTTCCGCTTGTACTTACCTTAACCTTTAATAAACTATGTTTTTTCTGAGTATTTTTATTTAATAAGTTAACCAGTTCATTAAAACGTTCAGTAGTTGCACTAGATCCAGGCACCATAATAACTGGAGATACTTGAGAATTGTGACGTTGCGCTCTATCTTTATTGGATCTTTGCATCCAGATAATAGTAGGAATCGCAGTCATAATGATAACAATTAAGGCTGCTACTAACCAAATATTATCTTTGTTCAGCCGTAATCTTTTCATTATTTTTCTCCTTACTTTTTACAAATTTATTTTGCTTTTTAAGTGGTAATAACCCTGCATCCCGCTGTTTATCAAGTTCCTCAAGTTTGGCTTCTACATTCATATGAATCTTATAAAAAGGCATAACAATGAAAACATCCATCACTAATAGTAAGGCTGTTAATAACAATGCTTGCCATGAACCATTAGTACCGATATATGGTATTAAAACACCTGGCGTTCCACTTAAAACAGGATAAACACTCACTGGGACTAAATGTAAGAAAATTGCAAATGATGAAGCCACCATATTAGCTAATGGAACGAGAAGCAATGGAATTAAAATTAGAGGGTTTAAATAAATAGGAAAAGCTACCCAAAAACCATAAATTGAATTAAACATAACTGGGAATAATGAAGCTTTAGCAACCACTTTATTATATTTATTTTTATCAATCAGTAAAATAACAACAATTAAACTGAAAACAAATGCCGTGCCTGACAAAGTTCCATAAGATTGAACCAAACTCGACCCTAAATATTTATATGGTACATTCCAACTAGAACCGTGTGTTAAAGCGTAATTGAAATTCGCAGTAGCAGCTCCACTATTAGTTGATTCAAATATTGCCATAATAGGAGTACCAATTCCTAGCCAATGCAAAAAAATACTAAAAGTTACTAGCGGAATAGATATTAATAAATTATTACTTGTAATAACCGAACTAGCCACCCCAGTTATATAGGATGATTGTGCAACATTAATTTGTAGAAAATTGATAAGCGTCCCAGTAACAATGGCTAATCCAACACTAGCAACGATAGGCTTAAATGAAGCTAAAGCTCGCTCTTTGATTCCAGCTACATGTTCATATTTATGATCCTGATATTTTGCACCTAACAAATGGAAAATTTGACCTACAATATAACCAATAATCAAAGCCCACAGCATCGTTTTAATAGATAACATTTTCAAATTAAGAGAAGTTAGATCAAAATTTTGTCTTGGCTCTCTAATGAAAAAAAGAACGAAAATAGCAGAAATTCCAGCTAATTTAGAATCTTTATCGTAAATTCTAGCTGTGTATAAGGCCATATAATAAGCTGCAAATACACCAAAAGTTCCAAAAATAGCCCAAGACACACCGCTAAACACAAATCTCAAGCTTCTAAAAGCTGCGTGTGAAAGCACATTATCAAAACCTAAAATATTAAAAAATATACTATTAGGTAATAAAAAAGAATTGTAAATTCCTTGAAAAATAGCCGCTATTAAAACAAAAGGGGCTAACATAGCAAATGTCCTTTGAACTGCTCTAAAAAAACTTTTTTCTCTAAGCTTTAAAAGCACTTTAACTAAACGTTCTTCCATTGTTAAATCCCTCACTCTAAGATAACTATCATCATTTTAGCAGACTTTTCCTTAGGAGATAATATTTAACCTTTATCCCTTACTTACATAAATGATATAATAAGCTCAAATAAAGGGGTGGAAGTTATGACAAAAAAAGTAGTTCTTAATGAAAATGTTAATCGCCTCGTAGATGAATATATCAGAAGAACTGGGATTAGTTTTGACGACTTAACTAATAAAGCCTTAAAATGTTACATTGTTAATAAACTTAGTTCTAAAGATGTTAAAAAGACGCTTAAAAGGAAAGATTCAGATACATATCCCATTGATGACATTTTAAAAAATGGTTTTGGTAATTGGATTAATGAACAATAGCTGCCCCTGAGACAGCTTTTTTTATGCAATGAGGTGACAACTTGAAAGAAAGAATAGACCCTGTAAAACTATCTTATCTTTTATTGGGAAGTTTAGTAGCTAATACCGGAATTAGTTTTATTTGGCCATTGACAACAATATATTTAACAACTTATCTCCATGAAAGTTTAACGATGGCCGGAATTGTCCTTTTTTTAAATTCTGCTTTTACTTTACTTGGGAATTTATTGGGCGGTTATTTATTTGATCGGTGGCATCCATACCAAACAATAGCCAGTGGCGTATTTATTGCAGCTATTTCTTCACTCGCACTAATCTTTTGGCATGGATGGCCATTTTATGCCATTTTCTTACTAACGCTAGGAATTGGTAATGGAATTATTGTTACTTCCCTCAACTCTATTGCTACATTTATGAAAAGTCATAATCCGAGCTATATTTTTAATTGCCTATATTTCACTCAAAATTTAGGATTAGTTTTTGGCTCTTTAATTGTTGGCTTTGTTTTACCATTTGGTATAACTTACTTGTTTATCCTAGCTTTTTTAATGTTTGCAGTTTTTGAAGCAATTGTATTAACCAAATATTATGGGCTTAACTTAGTACATGGTCACAATAACCGAGCTAAGTTTAATAAAGTTGCTAAAGAACATATGAATAAAGCAAAATTTTATCAAATTTTAGCAATACTAAATTGTGTATTATGTGTTTGGATTGCTTATGAACAATGGAATTCTAATATTTCAACTTATATGTTAAGCATTAATTTATCAGTTCAATCATATTCTTTACTATGGACTTTAAATGCCGTTTTAATTGTACTATTTCAGCCGTTTTTAACTCACTTTGATGATTTTTTAACAGCTCATCTTAAAGGTCGATTATACTTAGGTTTTACATTATTTGCCGGGGCCTTTTTATTACTATTATTTGCACATTCATGGGCTATTTTTGCTATATCAATGGCGCTATTAACTACTGGAGAAGTTTTATGCCTACCTGCTGTTTCAACATATGTTAATGACCGTGCCGATGATTCCGAAAAGGGATATTATCAAGGCATTGTTCAATCTGTTACATCTGCTGGTAGAGCATTTGGACCACTAATTGGAGCTTTAATTATTGACAATTCAAGCTACTTAATTTTATTTATCTTTTGTACATTAATCGTTATAATATCTATCATCTTATTTATTTTAAGTAATCAATTAAAAGCACATAATTAAAAGAGAAATGAGGTTTCAGATGGAAAAAACAAATCAAGATCCTGTAAAAATCAAATTTTTACTTTTAGGATCCCTTATTTATAATATTGGTATCAGTTTTATTTGGCCGCTAACAACAATCTATATGCACCAATATCTCCATCAAACTCTAACTATAGCAGCTATTGTACTTCTTTTATATTATGGTACTACCTTATTAGGAAATGCTATTGGTGGGGCTATCTTTGATAAAATCACACCATTTAAAACAATCTTGTTCGGTGCAATAATAACTAGTTTATGTGCTTTAGCAATGTTTTTAATTCCCGCATGGCCCTTTTATCCTATTTTTTTAGTTATTTATGGAATAGGTGATGGAATTGTTACAACTGCAATTAACTCTATTGCTACCACGATGAAAACCCATGCTTCTTCCTTTTTCTTTAATTTGTTATATATGACTCGAAATTTAGGATTAGTAATTGGTTCACTATTAGTTGGAATAATTACGTTTTTAGGTCCTAAAGCATGGTTGGCATCAGCCTTTACTTTTTTTGTAGTATTCACTATCCTTTTATTAATTTTCTTTCGGAAGCTTGATCATGCTAACTTAGTGCAAGCTGCCCCTACACCAACTCATCAAAATATTTCTACAAAAAAGAACTTTTGGATTATTATCAGTCTTGTTGCCTGCATGTTCTTTTGTTGGTTAGCATATGAACAATGGGATTCTAATTTATCAGTGCATATGTTAAATCATGGTATTTCCACGGCTGAATATAGTTTTTGTTGGACATTAAACTCAGCTTTAATCACTATTTCTCAGCCAATTTTGACATATTTTGATGGTTATTTAAGTAAAAAAATTAATGCTCGCCTTTATATTGGATTTGTATTATTTGCAAGTTCATTCCTTATATTAATCGGGGCAAATAACTATTGGAATTATTTACTAGCCATGTTTATTCTTACTTGTGGTGAAGCTTTAGCTTTCCCTGCTGTAAGTGCATATGTTCACGCACATGCTCCTAAAAGTCAAGCAGGTCGCTATCAGGGACTAGTTTTGGCAGGTACATCTGCAGGTCGAGCTTTAGCTGCTTTGTTTGGAGCAATCTTACTAAATTATGTAACTATGCCAGTCTTATTATTTATTTTGGCAAGTCTAATTATTATTGCTCTAATCAACTTTATTTTGTTTAATAGTTTAAGAAAAAAGGACGCTTAATACGTCCTTTTATTTTTTCAACTATATAAAAAAGCCCAATTCCACCAACATCGGAACCGGGCTCACACAGTGTATATATACCGCTAATTTGACCACATAATCTCAATTTCGCTACCGAAGAAATAGAGAACAATATTTAGCAGTACATGTAAATATTAGCATAGCTAGTCGTCTTTCTCAATGCTTGAAATATAATTAATTACTTAAGATACAAATTAAATTTTAAACAATAATAGATTGTTTGATATACTAAAAATAATTATCCGCATGAAAGGAAGTTTTTTAGTTATGCGCGTTTTAGTAACCGGAGGAGCTGGATATATCGGCTCTCATACTGTCAATGCTTTACTTGAAGATGGAAATGATGTTGTCGTCTTAGATAATTTATATACTGGACACAGACAAGCCGTTAATAAAAAAGCTAAATTTTATCATGGTGATGTATTAGATACTAACCTTGTAACTAATATCTTAATGAATGAAAAAATCGATGCAGTCATCCATTTTGCAGCATATTTATTGGTAGGCGAATCTGTTCAAGAACCGCTTAAATATTACCACAACAATGTATCTGGTATGATTAGCTTACTAAAAGCTATGAAAACTGCAGGTGTCAAAAATTTAGTATTTTCTTCAAGTGCCGCAACGTACGGTGTTCCTAAAGACTTACCTATCAAAGAAACTGCTCCAACTAATCCAATTAATCCATATGGTGAAACAAAATTAATGATGGAAAAGATTATGCGTTGGACAGATCAAGCTGATGGAATTAAGTCTATTGCATTGCGTTACTTCAATGTAGCTGGAGCTAGTTTAGATGCTTCAATTGGTGAAGATCATGCTCCTGAAACTCACTTAGTTCCTAATATTCTTTTAGCTGCTAAGAATGGCACTGGTAATTTTACTATTTTCGGTAATGATTATAATACACCTGATGGCACAAATGTACGTGATTATGTCCATGTTGTAGATTTAGCTCAAGCTCACGTTCTTGCTCTACATTACGTTGTTAAGAACCAAAAGAGTGATATCTTTAATTTAGGTAGTGCAAATGGCTTCTCTAATTTAGAAATCTTACAAAGTGCAATTAAAGTTACTGGCGAAGATATTCCTTATACAATCGGCCCACGTAGAGGCGGAGATCCTGATTCACTTGTAGCCGACTCTACAAAGGCTAGAACAGTTTTAAACTGGCAACCTCAACATGATAATATTGATGATATTATTGCTAGCGCATGGAAGTGGGTTCAAATCCACCCAAATGGCTTTTCAGAATAACTATTAAATAATACCCGTATAAAAAAGGTCTAGGAATTTTCCTAGACCTTATTTTTGTAGAGCAATTATTAATTGATCCATTACACTGCGTAATTCAAAGAAATTACCTCTAGCTCTATTCGTTTGAACTATTATGATAGTTTTTGCGTTATTACTTGTTCTTAGAAAAGTATAGTAACCATTATCTCCACCATTACTTGCTAAATAAGTATTATGGATATAAAAACCACCACTATAACTAGTATTAGCCAGATTATTCATACCATATAGAGCTTTTATACTAGACTTTGATAAATAATTACAAGTTAGAATATATTTAACGCATTTTGATAAATCATAATTATCCATTAGTAACGACCCTGCACCTAATTCACCATGTATTTCATCCAAATCAAGTTTTTGAGTGATATATTTTCCATTTGAACTAAGTTGATGTCCCAAAACAAAATTAATTTTTTTCAAAGTCTTATTATTTGCCCAAGAAAATGCTGTATGTTTCAATTTAAGCTTATTAATAAAACTTTTAGTAATTAGCTTTTCATAGGACGTATTGTATATATTACTTAAAATATTGCTCAAAAACACATAATTCAAAGTTGAATATGAAACTTTTCCCAACATATTTTCATCAAATTTAGTATTTTTTATAGCATATTCTAAATTTTTCTTATCACTGACAAAAGGTTTAGTTCCTAAAGCTTTATCTATAGATAACCCTGATGTCATTTGTAACAAGTTTAAAATAGTTACTTTATTAGCTCCCGGTACAGTAGGATAAAATTTGGCTAAAGTATCATTAAGACTTAGCTTTCCTTCTTGAACAGCTTTCATTATAGCTGCCCCTGTAATAAATTTTTGAACAGAGTTAATTAAATAACTAGTGTCAGTCTTATTTGCGGTTGCATAATTTAAATACGTTTTACCATTTTTAATGACTAAAACTGAACCCTCAAATCCAATATTGGAAAGAGACTGGCGCACTATTTGCTTTTTGACCCCGTTGTAGGTACTACATTTGTGTTAGATGCCTTATTAACTTTAATATTTTCTACTTTAGTTCTGTTTTGCCAACTCTTAGTAAAGAAATAATTATCAATTTTATAATTTACATTTGAATATGACTTTTGCATAAATGGCTTAACAGATTTATCAACAGCAATCCACCCATTCCAACCTAAGTGAATAGTGTCTTGCATAAAGTATTTCTTTCCACCATCTTTAGATAAATCAGTTATATTATTGAATCCTTGCTTAACAAGTTGATACTTAATTTTCTTAACTGACTTTTGATACATCTTATCAGATAAGTGAGTATACTTGGCCCACTTGGCATTAATTGGTGGAATAATGAACAATACATCTGTATGTTCATGCGCAAATTGTTTGAGCATTAATTCAAAATCAGAATACTCAACAGACTTAGTATAATCAAAGTGCTTTTGACTTCCCTTTAATTTCTTCAATTCTTTTTTATTAAGACGCGTTTTGAAGAAAGTATTGTCAATTGCAAACTTATTATTAGTTGTATGCAAGCTACCTTCTGCATTTGCAACTTCAGTCAAACCTTTAATTGTATATTTATCTGGTAAATATTTAGCCTGCATTTTAATCTTATTTACTCGATCAGGTAATTGGAATGTACTAAAGAAGGTATCTTCGTTAACTAAGATTCTTCTTCGCATCTGCAATATTAATCTTTGAGTTTCTGATAATGGTTGTCCCGATGCGACAGTCATCAAAGCATATTTAACTGTTTCACTAGACTTACCACTTGGCATTTGCAAAAGACGACGAGCTGCATATCTTGTAGCCACCGAATCTTTAGCATCTAATAGAAAATCAATTGCTTGTAAATTCGAATAGTATAAACTAAACGCATTTTTATCTTGCCCTTTTTTTGTGAACCATTGTGGTGAAATAATCACAACAGCCTTTTTATTAGTTAATTGTGATTTGATTCCTTGCATTCCATAAAAATGAGCTAAAGACTGGCTCTCTGCACCACCAAGTAAAAATGGAGTATAGCTTCTATTATACTTATATGCCAATACACTAGGGTGGAGTGAGTCCATTCGTGATAATTCACTGGAGCCAAAAAATGGAACATACTTACCTGATAAGGCTTCTTGCTTCATTCTTTGCCCTTTAAAAATACGGTCAGATTGCGAAGTAGCTGCTTCAAAAATACTATTTGCACTATAAGTTCTATCCCAAGGGAAAAGAAATACTGCAATTAATAATAATACCGCACAGATGACAGGGCCAAAGATTTGCCACAGTCTTCTTTTATTAGTCATTTTCTAAACTTTCTACCTTTGCCACAATCTTGTTAGGAGTGTCCCATTCTTCACGGTTAAATTCTGAAACAGGAACTTGAATTCCAGTTTCTTCTTGTAAGTTTAATAACATTTGAACAGTAGCAAGTGAATCTAATAAACCATTGTCAAAAATGTTTTCATCCATTTGGTCACTTAAATCTTCACCAGTTAAATCTTCTAAAATATTTAAAACAACTTCTTTTGCATCCATAATTAAATCCATTCCTTTCTAGGTAACTCCTAATGGTGCATTGGATGGAACCATAAGGTGTCTAAAAATCCTGAGAAAATCAAAAAACTAAAACATACAACATTAAAAGTAATAAATATCGCCAAAGCTTTAGTATATTTGTTACTTGGCAATTGCTTTTTATGCTTACGCTTAAATCTTAGCCAATAATCATTAATAATAATAGCGCAAGCATGGAAAATACCATATACAATATAATACCAAGTTACTCCATGCCAAAAGCCCATAATCAAAAAGTTAATTAAATAGGCTACTTGTGATAAGCGAATACGGTTTTTAAACAGTTTTTTCTTCATAGCAAAGAATGTAAAACGCATGAAGATAAAATCTCTAAACCAAAATGATAAAGTCATATGCCATCTATTCCAAAACTCTTTAATATTTGGTGAACTAAATGGCTTATTAAAGTTCATAGGGGTTCTTATACCCATGAAATATGAAATTGAAACCGCAAATAAAGAATATCCTGCAAAATCAAAGAACAAATACATACTGTAGCAGTACATATATCCTAAAAGCGCCCATGACAAGTGCAATCCACCATTAATTTTTCCATTAATAATGGCAGCCTGAGTAAGTTGTGGTAACCAAAAACTTCCAAATAACCATCCTAAAACGAACTTATACAAAAAGCCTTGGAAAAGATATTTAACAGCTAGTTCCAAGTTATTAAGGTATTCTTCTCTACTTGGTGCTTCGTTGTAATCTTTAACAAATCTTCGATAACGATCAATAGGACCTGAAGAAATTACTGGGAAAAATAGCAAGAAGCGAGCGTACATAACCGGGTCAACTTCTTTTATCGTTCCATCTCGTAATTCCATAATTACTTGAACAGTCTTAAAAGTTAAGTAAGAAATTCCCAAAAAACCTATTGTAATTGGTTCCTTTGATGGAATTACTGGTGCTACCTTAACCATGGTTAATGGAATTATGGCTAAAATAACAAATAAACTAAATATTCCTGTTTTTTTGCCACCATTTTTTACATACTTTTGGAAGCCAAAAGTTACTAAGAATTGATAAATGATATAGCCTAACAAGGTTACCCCTTGTTGCCACTTATCTCCTCCAAAAGTTAATACTAAGAAAGCAATTGAAAAAATCGCTTCATAGACTTTAAAACGCCGGCCAAAATACAAACCAATAATTAACGGTAACAGCAATCCTAACAATAACACAAAATACTGAGGATTACTGTATGGTTGTAAATTTATCAAGCGTTTACCTCCTTAATTACAGCCTTAATGTCAACTTTTCCATTTTGTGAAATTGGCATATCTTCACGATATACAAAACGCTGTGGAATCATATATGGCATCACATTTTTAGCTAAATCTTCACGAATCAATTTAGTGATTTCTGCTTCAGAATACTTATCTTTGACACCATCATTTAATTCGATTTGAGCAATTAATTGTTTTACTTTATGCTCTTTATCATATTTAGGAGCTACAACGCCATAACGCACTAAATCATTTTTGCTTAAATAGAAGTTAATTTCTTCAAGCTCAATTCGATAACCATTAAATTTAATTTGGAAATCAATTCTTCCCCGATAAAAGAGCATATCCCCATCGAAGAAACCTGCATCTCCTGTACGATAACTTGCCTTATCATCTGTCTTAAAGAAAGCTGCTGCTGTTTTTTCTGGATTATGTAAATATCCTTTAGAAACGCTAGGTCCTGAAATTATTAATTCACCTTGACCAGGCTTTTCTCCTTTACTTTCATCAATGGTAATTTCAGTATCTTCCTTTACTTTACCAATTGGTAAACGGTCATACTTACTCAAAATTTCATCATTAATTTCAACTTGCGTTACAGCAACAGTCGCTTCAGTTGGACCATACGTATTAAAAATTTTACTATTAGGGAATTTCTTCCGTAAAGTTTCAGCACACTTGTGCGTCAATTCCTCACCACAGAATAAGAAATGTGTTAGCTCTTTATGATGATCACCATTGAAAGTAGGGTCTAAGAAACACATTTGAGCAAATGATGGAGTTGAAACCCAAACATTAAATTGCATCTTAGGCAAAGTCGTAAACAACTGCCCTAAGTTTTCTGTAACATCATGTGGCAACACCACTAATTTACCAGCACTTACTAAAGCTGGATATAAGCTCATTACTGACAAATCAAATGAATATGGTGCTTGTGCTAAAAAACTAGGATTTTCTGGCAAAGCATAGTCAGATAATTCCCAATTGACAAAACTCAATAAGTTTTTATGACTAATTTGGACTCCCTTAGGTTTACCAGTAGTACCTGAAGTAAAGATAATGTAATAATTTTCATCATCTTTAACAAAGTTATCTTCATTAACTGAAAATTTTCCATTCTCTACTTCCTCTGGTTTCAATACCTGTAAATCTCTCAAATCAATATTAGGTAATTCATCAATTGCAATTACTAATGGAGATTTTGAAACATCTTGAATCATAGTCAAACGTTCTGCATTAGAATAACTAGCAATTGAAATATAAGCATGGCCTGCTTTTACACATCCCAAAAAACAAGCAACCATTTCAAAAGTTTGACCACCCCAAATCATAATTGGAGCTTTGTTTTCAATTCTTAAATTAGTAATTTTATATGCCCAAGCATCTGAGCGTTGCTTCAACTCCCCATAGGTATTAGTCGTACCCAAGTAATCATAAGCAATTCTGTCAGGCTCTTCAATCGCAATTTGATCTATTCTTTTAATAATATTAGTAATCACTGCAAAATCCTCTAACTAAAATTCATTATAAATAAAGTGCACTGAATCAATTCCGCTATATTCGTATAAATAAATCAATGCCAACAAAACTACAAAATAAAAAATAGTTCTCAACACAAAACTAGTTATAGCTTTACCTTTAGATGGCTTCTTTTCTGTTTCTTCTATTTTTTTCATCAGTTCACCCCTAACATTCTGCATATTATATTACAACAATTTTACAAATTATATCGATATACGCAAGCTTCTTTACAAATATTTAGTATCTGTTACTTTTTTGGAAGTTTTCGCATTGCAAAATAAAGTGGTACTGCAACTAAAACTGATACAAAAACGGCTGCAAATATCATCCATCTTCGCATTCGATTCCTATTATAACAGAGTTCTGTTACATCACTTAGTAACAAAACCAAAGCAAATACCAAAATAATTCCCATCATCCCTAGCAAAAAGAAGCTAGGTTCATAGCCCCATAAATATAATTCCCAGAAAAAAGCTATCGGGAAAAAACACAACCAGCCAGATAATTTAGTTAAAAAAAGTACTTTTTTCTTTACAGTCTTATCCATTTTTTCTTACTTTCTACATTATTAAATTCTAGTAACTAGAAAACAGTGCATTTATATTTAATGATAGTGTTCTATCCATAATCATAATTTGTGAACGAGCATAATTTTTTGATCCTGATTCAAATAAACAAATTAATTGTCCATTTTCAACGGTAATTTGTTCTAAGTATGGCGGTAACTCAATTACTCTTTCGGCATTTTTTTCATCAAGCGAATTTAAAGCAGATACTGGAAAAATATAAAGTTTAGAATTTTGACTACCATATGATTGACTTAAAAATATTTTATCTTGATAAAAAGCTATTCCCTGAATTTGCTTATCCATGCTAGTTGATCCTGTTGCTGTTGACCAAGCAGCAGAACCTGTACTTGCCTTAATCTCATCAGTAGTAATTGACCCTTTAAAATTGCCACTTCTAGCAATTGTATATCCCGAAACTGTTCCCTTTTCATACATATTGAAAAAGCCAACAAATAATTGATTATCAAAATAAGTAACTGTTGAAGCACGTGATATACCAGGTAAGGCCATTTGGTTATTATACTTAACTGGTCTTTTTCCTTTATTGTTCTTTAATTCCTTTAATGAAAAAGAGGCCAAAGCAGATTCTCCATCAAGTGAACTTGTTACCCAAATATTTTTAGCAACTGGGTCATAAGCTATTCCACCCAAATGCGGTCTGCCTTTTATTTGCAAAGTTTTGATATATTTACCTGTTTGTTTATTTAATACCCAAATTACAGAATTATGCTTATGCAAGCCATCATAAGCTGAAATCAACATATATTTATCTGCAAAAGCTATCCCTTGAGGCGTCATATTAGTAGCTAAATCCATTTTCTTCTTTGAAAAATCATAAGCTTTTGTAGAAACCAAACCAGGAATAGCTATATTTCTTCCTACATATGTCAAAGCAGGCGTATCAAATGAAAGAGTATAAATCCATGGATATTTTTTGGATAATTTTTTCTCAAATTCTTTTTCTTTATACCAAGCTGCACTAATACTTGTACCATCTTTAGCTTTCTTTAACGTTGGTCTTTTAGCTAATAACGTTTCATAAGTTTTATAACGTTCATATCTTTGATATAAGTAATAAGCTCCATAAAAACTTCCCAACAATATCAGGCACAAAAAGAATATACGAAAAACTTTTTTGAGCCATTTTAGCATCCCTTTCACATCCTTTAAACTAATCCTCCCTATTATACCTAATTATAAAAAAAAGATTCTCGCATAAAAACGAGAATCTTTAATCCTTTTTATGTATTAATATTTTGCTTCCCATTTAATTGCTTCAATTGCCTTTTCAGCATCAGTAATATCTGGATCAGCTAAACCTTGATCAATTGCTGATTGAGCAACTGCTTTAGCAACAGTTTTAGTAAATTCATGAATCTTACTTACAGGTGGTAATACCGCTGCTCCTGGCTTTGTTGTATCAACAATTCCGCCTAATGAGTGAGCAGCTGCAGAAATCATTTGATCGTTTACTAACCGAGCTTTTGAAGCCAAAACTCCTAATCCTACACCTGGGTAAATCAATGCATTATTAGCTTGTCCAATTGCATAACTTACACCCTTATATTCAACATCCTCTACGGGAATTCCAGTTGCAATTAAAGCTTTCCCATCCGTCCATTCAAGCAAATCTTTTGGCATTGCTTCAATTAATCTTGTTGGATTGGAGATTGGGAAAATAATTGGACGCTCAGTATGGGCAGCCATTTCACGAATAGCTCCTTCAGTAAATGCTCCTGGTGTAGTTGAAGTCCCAATCATAACAGTAGGATGAACTGCTTTAATAACTGCTTCTAAGTTAGTCAATTCTTCGCTATTGTCAAATTCGTCACGTGAGCGCGTAAATGGTTTTTGTTCAGGAGTTAATCCTTCAGTATCGTCAAACAATAAACCTTGTTTATCAACCAAGTAGAAGTGCTTTTTAGCTTCTTCTTCACTTAACCCTTGTAATTGCAGTTCTTTACAGAGCAAGTTAGCAATACCCATGCCCGCAGTTCCTGCACCAAAAGTTAAGAATCTTTGATCAGTAATCTTTTGACCTGAAATTTCTAATGCACCCAGTACTCCAGCAAGTGATACAATCCCAGTTCCTTGAACATCATCATTAAAGACTGGAATTTCATTACGATACTTATTTAAAATTTTAGTCGCATTGTCAC
Source organism: Lactobacillus mulieris (assembly GCF_007095465.1). Classification (GTDB taxonomy): domain Bacteria; phylum Bacillota; class Bacilli; order Lactobacillales; family Lactobacillaceae; genus Lactobacillus; species Lactobacillus mulieris. The sequence continues at coordinate 121,096 of NZ_SDGL01000002.1, read as the reverse complement.
GACCGAAATCTTCAAAGTGAATATATACATCTGGGAAAAGCTTGCGTGCACTTGCAACAAACTTATCAACCATATCATAGTATTCCTTACCAGTTACACGTGGCTTCTTTAAACCTAAATATAATGGATCATGGATAAGTTCTTGGTTATTAGTTCCTACATCAAGTGATACTGGTAAAACTTGGCTTGGATTAATTCCAGCTGCTGCAGTATAAATCATCAACTTACCAACTGAAATATTAACCCCATTTACGCCCCAGTCACCAATACCTAAAATACCTTCTGCATCTGTAACAACAATTAAACGAATATCACGACCATCGGCTGCATTTTTCAAGCTTTCTTCAATATCTTCAGGATGTTCAATTGAAAGAAAAGCCGCTTCCTGTGGTAACATGAAAATTTCACTGTATTGTTCAATCGCTGGTGCAATAACTGGATCATAAACAATAGGAAGTAATTCTTCAATGTGATGGCTTAATACGTAGTAAAATAAAGTACGGTTAGTATTAAAAACTTCCATCAAGAACTTACGCTTTTGCATACCATCTGGTCTAATTTTGTATTGGTCATATACTCTTTTTGCTTGTTGTTCAATTGTTTGAACAGAGCCAGGTAAGGTACCAATTAAGCCTAACTTTCTACGTTCTTCTTCAGTAAAAGCAGTTCCTTTGTTCTTAAATGGGTTATGAATAATGTCCATTGTTTTCATAAATACTCCGCCCTTTCTTAATACGATTATAAGATCTTGTCTTATTTATTTTGTTTACAAGCAAAGTGTATTATCTTTAACAATTTATTGTCAACAAAAGCGCATATGATAAATTTTATTTATATGAGGTGAACTATGAACTTACAAGATTTAAAATATTTTCATGAATTAGTAAATCAAAAAAGCTATACCAAAACTGCTGATAGTTTCGGAGTAACACAGCCTACTATTACCGCAGCAATCAAACGACTTGAAACAGAATTTGGAACAACTTTTTTCATTAGAGATCAATCACATAAGAGCGTAAACGTTACAAATATAGGAATGCAATTTGATGAACATGTAAAAAAGATTCTCAAAGAAATTGAAGTAGCTCAAACTGAAATAAATCAGCATCTAAGTGAAGATATTTTATTTGGTTTACCTCCTATAATAGGTGATGAATATTTTCCAAAAATTGCTGGTAAATTATTAAAAGCTAATATTTTAAAACATTTAAATGTTCAAGAACATGGTTCTCATGAATTAAAGCAAATGCTCTTAGATGGTCAAATTAATATTGCTTTGTTAGGTACTATGCAAGTTGCCAATAATCCTGATTTAAAATTAACCGTCTTAAAAAAGTTTCCAATGGAAATAATCGTAAATAAAAATCATCCACTCGCTAAAAAGAAAGGTATCTTTTTTAAAGACTTAGAGAACGAAAACTTTATAGATTTAACTAATGACTTTATCCATAGTGCAGCTTTAAAACAATTAAAAGAAGCTAATCAAATTAATATTAAAACCATTTATAACAGTCCAGACGTAACCATCGTAAAATCTTTAATTGAGCAAGGATTAGGTATTTCTTTGTTAACTTCACTATCTATCGAAAATAATTCTAACTTAGTAGCCCTACCTTTATTAGATAAAAATCAACCTGAATTCATCTTAGTTGCTGCTGCCCGTAAAAATTATCTTTTTAAGACACAAGAGCAAAAATTATGGGATATTCTGGAAAAATCATAATTTCATACTAGATCTTTTACATTTTTACTTATTTTTCATCACAAATTATTCACAATCATTCTCTAATATATGAACCATAGCAAGAGGAAATAACCCTCAAAGCTATAACACCCCAACTTTTTTTCATTCATTCTCCTCCAAAGTAATGAAAATCAACTTTAATCTATTTCCCCTAATAGATTACATATAACCTTTGAAGCGTTGCAAACATGCAATGCTTTTTGCTGTAAAAATAAGTTATATCATCATATTTTAGATATAATTAATTTACATTTTTTCAGATTTTAAATCATAATTTCTTCACAAATATCTTCTAATATATAAACCATAGCAAGAGGAAATAACCTCGAAGCTATAACACCCCAACTTTTTTCATTCATTCTCCTCCAAAGTAATGAAAATCAACTTTAATCTATTTCCCCAAATAGATATTTCATATATATTCCTCAATTACCCCGCCTATCAAGGTGGGGTTTCTTCGTATATCAATAACTATGTACTTTAAAGATTATAAAACTTTTCTTTAGCTTTTCTTAAATAATTCAGCAAAATTTATTCACAATTACTCTATAATATATAAACCATAGCAAGCAGGTAGACTTGCTATACTCCCACTTTTTATTTCATTCATTCTTACTCCTCCAAAGTAGATTGAAACCCTATAAGGTCCGCCTTCCCAGCGGGCCTTTTTTCTATGCATTAGACATATAAATCAATACTTTGGTACTATTAATTACATTACTTTTCAAGTATTATATAAGAAAGCGCTTTAATAATTATAGAGGAGTTATTATGTTCTCACCAACAATTCAACACTTAATTGAGCAAAAATCTGGTGCTTTTTTAATTCCTGCTTCAAAAATTGCTTTTGTTCAAGAAGATGCACCCTTATATCATGCTTTTTTAATTCTAACCAAAGTTAAATATGCTAAAATTCCTGTTTTAAATCATAAGCAACAGGTAGTCGGATTACTTTCCTTGTCTATGATCACAGAAAAAATGTTAACTGATTCAGATATTTCTATTGAACCATTATCTTATATGAAAGTTAGCGAAGTTATGCAAACAAAATTTACAACAATTAATTTTGTTAATACGACTATGGAAGCCCAGCTTCATTTACTTATTAATAATCCCTTTATTCCAGTTGTAAATGATTCGGGAGTTTTTCAAGGACTTTTAACTAGACGTGAATGGATTAAAGCCTTTAATTATATAAGTCATGAATTAGATCAAAAATACAATATCACAGAAAAGTAGTCTATCCTGGCTACTTTTTTATTTTATAATGATTACAATTTGCAATTTATAATCATTATAGTTTACAGAATAGCAATTTGGTGTTACATTTTAGACAAGATATGATTGTAAGCGAAATCGGGGGTTATTTATGAAACATCAATGGAAATTAATCGTTGCTTTAATTCTTGGCTTTATTGGTGCAATTTTAGATTTTGTTATGCATATGCCACACCTCACAGCCACCATTATTGATATTGCAGCATTATTAATGGCTTTGTCTATGCTTAAAGAAATGATTATGGACTTAAAAGCTGGACACTGGGGAGTTGACATATTAGCAATTATTGCAGTTATCAGTACTGTTGCTGTCAATGAATTTTGGGCTGCTTGGATGATTTTAGTCATGTTAACAGGTGGTGAATCTCTGGAAGATTATGCAACTAGTCAGGCTGACAAAGAATTGCGTAGCCTTCTTTCTAACAATCCTCGTTTAGCCAATAAAGTAGTTGATGGCGTTGTTAGCGAGGTTAAAGTTGATGATTTAAAAATTGGTGACCATGTTTTAGTTAAACCCGGTAGCCAAGTTCCTGTTGATGGTATTATTCTTACTGGAAGTTCAAGTTTTGACGAATCATCTTTAACAGGAGAATCTGTTCCTGTTGAAAAAGGAATAGATGATACCATAATGTCAGGTTCAATTAATGGTGATTCCGCTATAACAATGCAAGTGACTAAGCTAGCTAAGGATTCAGAATACCAAACAATCGTTGCTTTAGTGCAGTCATCTGAAGCGGCCCCTGCTAAATTTGTTAAAATGGCGGACCGTTATGCTGTTCCTTTTACTATTATTTCTTTAATTATTGGTATTTCAGCTTGGATTAGTTCTGGTGACCCTACTCGCTTTGCTCAAGTAATGGTTGTTGCTTCCCCTTGTCCTTTATTAATTGCTGCTCCTGTAGCACTAGTATCAGGTATGAGTTCAATGTCTAAAAATCATATCATAGTAAAGAGTGGGACTGTCCTTGAAAAGCTTTCACGTGCTAAAACATTCGCCTTCGATAAAACGGGGACTTTAACAAGAAACCAACTAGTTATTGATCAAATTGTTCCTGAAAAAGGCTTTAATAAAGAGGAATTGCAAATTTTTGCTGCAAGTGTGGAGCAAGCTTCTAGTCATATCATTGCTACAAGTTTAGTTAAAGCTACACCAAAAGCAGAATTACATTCTGTAACAGATTTAGAAGAAGTTACAGGTCAAGGTGTCCGCGGAAAAGTAGCAGATAAAATTGTCTGTGTAGGTAAGTTATCATTTGTAGCTCCAGATAAAAATTTAAAAAATATCAATTCAACTGCAATTTATATTTCTATTGATAATAAATTTGGCGGCTATATTACATTTGCAGATCAAATCAGACCTGAAACACCTGATACAATTTCTTCTTTAAGAGCTCAAGGCGCTCAGCATATTATGATGTTAACGGGTGATAATTCTGAAGTTGCTCAAAAAGTAGCTGCAGTTGCAGGCGTTGATGACGTTCGTTCTTCACTTTTACCAGCTGAAAAAATTGCTGCTGTAAAAGGTATCAAATCTGAAAATCGACCAGTTGTTATGACTGGTGATGGGGTAAATGATGCGCCTAGTCTAATGGCTGCGGATGTCGGTATTGCTATGGGAGCTAAAGGAGCAACCGCTGCTAGTGAAAGTGCTGATGCCGTAATTATGGTTAATGATTTATCAAAAGTTAGTGATGCTGTAGCTATTGCAAAACATACTATGAAAGTAGCTAACATTGATGTTTTAACTGCAATTAGTATTGTTATCTTAATTGAAATTGTCGCTTTTACAGGTATTATTCCAGCAATGGCTGGGGCTATTCTACAAGAAGTTGTCGATTTAATTACTATTTGTCTGGCTCTTTTAGCAAAAACCACCCCTAAAATTATGCGTAATAAAAAGACCACTAATTTGCAAAAAAAGACAGAACTGCGTAAAATGTTTAGCTAGTTAAATAAGTTTTAGTGGTTGGAGTCTAAAAGCTTTCAAGGGGCTTCTTTGGGTCAAGAAGCCCCTTGAAAGCTTTTTTCTTTACCATAGAAAGGTTAATATATGCATTTTATTGGTGAATTAATTTTAATCCTATTAATTACAACCTTGTTAGGTCAACTGTTTACGCGGCTTAATTTACCAGCAGTCATTGGACAATTATTGTCAGGGATCTTATTAGGACCTGCAATTTTAGGATTAATTAAAACAAGTAGTACAATTACTTTGTTTTCTGAATTAGGTGTTATATTTTTAATGTTTTTAGCTGGATTAGAGAGCGACTTAGAGTTATTAAAAAAATATTTTAAACTTAGTTTTTCTGTTGCTTTCATTGGTGTTATCTTACCAGTTATCTTCATGACAATTGCTAGCCAATTATTTGGTATGAAATTTTTAGAAGCCTTGTTTATCGGAATAGTATTTGCTGCAACCAGTGTTTCTATTTCAGTTGAAGTATTGCATGATGCTAATCAACTCCATACTAAGGCTGGTACTGCTATTTTAGGAGCAGCCGTTGTTGACGATATTTTGGCAGTTGTCGTTTTAAGCTTATTTACTTCTTTCTCGCACGAAGGAGGTAACAGCGGATTAACTAACAATTTGGTTCTTAATCTGATAATCGAAGTGATTTATTTTGTAATTGTATGGCTTATTTTTAAATTTATTGCTCCATATTTCATGAAATATGCAGAACGAATCGAAGTTAATTATTCCGTAGTCATCGCCTCACTAATCCTAGCTCTTGGATTAGCTTGGGCAGCCGATTTTACTGGTCTCAGCGCAGTAGTAGGAGCTTTTTTTGGTGGCTTAGCAATTCGACAAACGCCACAATATAAAGAAGTCAATTCAGCAGTTAGTGCGATTGGATATTCTGTATTCATTCCTGTATTTTTTGCAGATATTGGACTTTCAATGACTTTTTCAAGTTTCACACAAGATTTAATCTTTATTATAGTAATGACTGTTTTAGCACTATTATCTAAGTTTTGGGCTGGAAAATATACCTGCGAATTATTCGGATTTAATAAAATTGATGCCAATATAGTAGGCGCAGGTATGATTTCACGTGGGGAAGTAGCTTTGATTGTAGCTCAAATCGGCATTGCACATCATCTTTTCCCTGAAGATATTTACTCAAGCTTAATCTTAGTGATAATCGTTACTACTGTTTTATCACCATTTATCTTAAACAATTATTTAAAACAAAAAGCAACTGTTTAGTTGCTTTTTTCATACACTTTTATTCATTTTCTGCTATCTTAATCTTAATAAGATATATAGGAGGAAATTTATATGTCTATCGTAGATCAATTAGTAGACAAGCTTAATAATAACCCCGCCTTCGTTTTTACTTCCGTTATTTTAGTTATTATATCTACTCTTTTTCTTTATTTATGGATTAAAGAACCTCGGAGATTAATTACTGGCAATATTTTTGCATTAGTTGTCTTAATTTCGGGCTTTTGGTTAAGTATTTTAATTTTTAAGCTAACTCCTCCAGCTATTCATTATCTTTGGTCATTAGCATTTGTAGCTGGTATTTTATTAGTCTTATTATTATCATCATTTGCCTGGTTATTCTTACTATGGAATGCGTATTTTGTCTGGAAATACGAAAGTCACACCTTACCTAACATGTTAACGCTATTTTTAGGTTTTGCATTAATAGGTCTATGGATTTATCAAAAATTCACGCATTGGCTTCATCTTCCACCTTACCTAGCCCCTATTTTAGGATTAGCACCAACTATTGCAACTTATTTAACAATTGTAATGTTGAGCTTTATTATTAATGTTTTTCTATATCAATTTTATCCTAAAAACCATCGTGAAAATTATCTCATTGTATTAGGGGCTGGACTGATTAATGGTACTAAAATTTCAACTTTGCTAGCAAATAGAATTAATACAGCTATTAAATATGCTAAAAAAGTTAAAAAGAAAACGGGAAATTGGCCAAAAATAATAATGTCTGGTGGACAAGGTCCTGATGAAGAATTGCCAGAAGCTGCTGCAATGGCTGAATACGCAATTAAAGCAGGCATTCCCCGGGAAATAATTATCTTAGAAAACCAATCTACAACAACCTTAGAAAACATGACCTTTTCTAAAAAAATAATTGAAAAAGACACTAAAAACAAACCATACACATGCAAATTTTTTAGTAATAATTACCATATTTTTAGAGCTGCTCTCTTAGCAAAGAAAGCAAAATTAAATGCCAATGGTGTTGGAGCTCCAACTCGGTTATACTACTTACCCAATGCATTATTACGTGAGTTTGCAGGCATCTTTGTTTTAAATAAAAAGCGCCACATAATAACCATCAGTCTTATAACCTTGATTGGCATATTAAGTGTACTTTTTAAATTGTTTTAGCTCTTATAATGTTCGTATTTAGTTAAATAAATTGTCATTTTTTAAATAAATTTACAAAATAGTTTGTTTTTTGGTTGACGAACTATTTTTTTCTTGGTAAAACTAATACATAAGCTCAAAAAGCATTTGAGTGAAGTTGGAGGTAAATATGAAGTTTAAGAAGATTGTTGTTGGGGCATTGGCTCTTCTTACAGCTGCTGTAGCTACTGCTTGTTCAAGTAATAATAGTTCAAAGGGTAGCTCAAGTACTGATTATACACCAAAGAAAGTACTTAATGTTCAATTTGTACCTAGTTCACAAGCTAGCACTTTGGAAGCTAAGGCTAAGCCACTTGAAAGTTTGCTCAAGAAGGAATTAGGTATTCCCGTTAAAGTTACTGTTTCTACAAGTAATAACGCCTTAGTAGAAGCTATGAGTTCACACCAAGTTGATGTTGGTTTCTTACCCCCTGATGCATATGTACTTGCACATAAACGTAAGATTGCTGATGTTTTATTACAAGCTGAACGTTATGGCTATGATGAACCATCTGGTAAGATGAACAAAACTTTGATGGACAAGTATCGTGCTATGATTGTCGTAAAGAAAGGTTCTAAGATTAAATCTTGGAAAGACCTTAAGGGCAAGAAGATTGCTGTTCAAGAATCATCTTCAACTTCTGGCTATGTATATCCAGTTGCTGAACTTTACAAAAAGGGATTAAACGTAGTTAAAGACTCAACTTTGACACAAGTTCAAGGTCATGACCAAGCCGTTTTAGCAGTATATAACGGTGATGTTGATGCTGCATTCGTTTTTGCTGACGCAAGAAACATCGCTGCCAAAGATACTCCTCAAGTCATGAAAGATGTAGTTCCTATCTACTTTACCAAGTGGATTCCGAACGATACCATTTCAGTTCGTTCTGATATGTCACAAGCTTACCGTACAAAGCTTAAAAAGGCTTTCAAGAACTTAATGAAGACTGAAAAAGGTAAAAAGATTATGTCAAGCATCTACTCACACATGGGTTATAAAGATTCAAAAGATTCTAACTTTGACGTAATTCGTGACTATGAAAAAACTATTGAAAAAGTTACTAAGTAATAATTAAAAATCCGATTCGTATACATAATTTGTCTCTAAAGCTATCGAGAAATCGATGGCTTTTTTGTTATTTTATTTTTTTATTTTTCAAACCGCCCAAATCAGTTAATAACTCTAGGCTCTTTAGTACCAAGCCAATTTTTAAAAGGCTTATTTATCAGTATTTTGAGCTTGGCTACTATTTTGACAATCTCTTTTTCTCCTGCTAATGTTTTGAACGTTACATTTTTATTGGAGGATGAAAAAATGAATTTAAAAAAAGCAGTTATTGCTCTAGTTACTATATCAATTGCAGGATTAATGTGCGCATGCTCTACCAGTAAAAGTAATAATGCCACTAATTACACTCCTAAGGAATTAAATGTCCAATTTGTTCCCAGTGTCCAGGGTAGCAAACTACAAGATCGAGTTAAGCCACTTGAAAAATTGCTAAAAAAGCAGCTCGACATTCCTGTTCACGTATCCGTATCAACCAGCAATACTGCATTGGTTGAAGCAATGTCTTCTAAAAAAGTAGACGTCGGTTTTATCGGTGGAGATACTTATGTATTAGCACATAAAAAGAAAGCGGCAGACGTCTTACTAAGGGCTATGAATGAAGGCTATGATGAACCATCTGGTAAGCCAAATAACAAGAAAATGAGTCATTATCGCTCAATGATTGTTGTTAAAAAAGGTTCTAAAATTAAAACTTGGAAAGATTTAAAGGGTAAAAAGATTGCCGTTCAATCTCCATCTTCTACTTCAGGTTATGTTGCACCTATTGGAGAACTTTACGAAAAGGGGTTAAGTATTCCCAAGCAAACACGCATGGTTCAAATTCAAGGACATGATCAAGCCATATTATCTGTTTACAACGGTGACGTTGACGCCGCTTGCGTCTTCGCTGATGCAAGAAATATTGCTGCCAAAGATGAGCCAAAAGTAATGACAGATACTAAGCCAATCTATTTCACTAAATGGTTACCCAATGACACAATCTCAGTTCGTTCTGATATGTCAAAAACTTTCAGAAAAAAGCTAAGTGCAGCTTTTAAAAATATTATTAAAACCAAAGAAGGTAAAAATGTTTTATACAACATCTATAACCATTTAGGCTATGTTAATGCAAAAGATAGTGACTTTGATATTGTTAGAAAATATCAAAAGGACGCTAATAAAGCTAGTGAATAAGCCCGCAAAGCAGATACATTTTATAGTGTATCCGCTTTTTATTTTTCTATATGTTGTGCTTTTCCACTTTTCAACATTTTTATCCACAAGATATTGTGTTATTTTTGAAAAAAATCTATATATCGTGTCTGATCCTTACAGACTCAAAGCTTAGCGAGATTTATCACATTTTATAAACGTTGATATATCAAGCTTTTAGCGAATTTAGCTTACTTTGACAGCTAATCAAAAGACTGTTAATGTTGATTGACGTTAAGAAAATTATTTGGGGAGAATGTAGATGCAATTGAAAATTAAAAAAGTTTTATCAATAAGTATCCTTCTATCAGCAGTTGGCTTGAGTATGGCAGCTTGTTCAAACAAATCTTCAAGCAGCAATGCTAAAAATGCTAATCACAGTATTGCTTTAGTCACTAACAACACTGGGGTTGATGATCATTCATTTAACCAATCAGCTTGGGAAGGTCTTAAACGTTATGGTAAGGCTCACGACCTACTCAAAGGAAATGGCGGTTACAACTACTTTGAATCAAGTTCAGCTAGTGACCACATTCCAAACATCGAACAAGCTATTAACGCTAAATATAAAACCATTGTTGGAGTTGGTTATGAATTAGGTGATGCTATTAACACCGAATCCAAAAAGCATCCTAAAAACAACTTCATCATGATTGATAATGTTATCAATCGTAAAAATGTTGCTTCTGCCACATTTAAATCTAATGATGCATCATACTTAGCAGGATATGCAGCTGCATACACCACTAAAACAAATGTTGTTGGTTTTGTTGGTGGTGCACACGGAGTAATCCTTAACTTATTTGATGCCGGTTTTGCAAAAGGTGTTGCTGATGCAGCAAAAGAACAAAATAAAAAGATCAAAATCATCAATGCTTATGTTGGGGACTTTTCAAGTGTAGATAAAGCTAAGGCTATCGCTAAAGCTATGTACGCTAATAAAGCAGATGTTATTTATCAAGTAGCTGCTACTGCCGGTGAAGGTGTTTTCCAAGAAGCTAAAGACATCAATACTAAAAAAGCAGCTAATGATAAAGTATGGGTTATCGGTGTTGACTCAGATCAATCAAGTCTTGGTGTATATAAAGATAAAGATGGTAAAAAATCTAACTTCACTCTTACAAGTACAATTAAAGGTATTGGTAAGGCTGTAGAAGACATCGCCAACAAGGCTTATGACGGCGAATTTCCTGGAGGTAAGCACTTTGTTTATGGCTTAAAAGGTAACGGTACTTATGTAGTAAAGGGCAATATGAGTGATTCTGCATGGGCTGCTGTTAACAAGGCTAAGCAAAATGTTATTGATGGTAAGGTTAAAGTTCCTACTACACCTTCTAACTAAGTAAACAAATTTAATAAACGAACAATAAACAATATATAAATAAGGAGATTGGATTTTTAATGAATTTGAAAAAAGTTGCTATTTTGGGTGTTGCTACTCTTTCAGCAGTTGCAATGACTGCATGCTCAAACAAAACTACTACTAATTCTAATGGTAAAAAGAACAAAGGAACTGTTGCATTAGTTACTGATGGTCATGGTGTTGATGATCACTCATTCCAACAATCTGCATGGACTGGTATTTTATCATACAGTAAAGAACATAATTTAAAACGCGGAACAAACGGCTATCAATATTTTGTTACTGGTTCAGCTGCTAATTACGAAACAAGTCTTCAAGAAGCCTCAAAAAACTATGACTTAGTGTTTGGCGTTGGTTATGAATTAAAAGACGCTGTATCATCTATCGCTAAAAAGAATCCTAATAAAAAGTTTGCTATTATTGATGAAACCATTAAGGGACAAAAGAATGTTGTTTCTGCAAACTTCTTATCAAATCAAGCATCTTATTTAGCTGGTGTAGCTGCTGCATACGAAACTAAGACTAATGTAGTTGGTTTTATTGGTGGTGCACATGGTGATATTGTTGACTTATTTGATGCTGGTTTTACCAAAGGCGTTAACGATACTGCTAAAAAATTAGGTAAAAAGATTACTATTTTAAACCAATACATTGGTGACTTCAATTCTAGCGATAAAGCTAAAGCTATTGCTCAAACTATGTATGCTAAAAAAGCAGATATCGTAATGCACGCTGCAGGTGGTGCAGGCGATGGATTATTTGAAGAAGCTAAAGCTATTAACCAAACTAGAAAAGCTAGTGATAAAGTATGGGCTATTGGTGTTGACACTGACCAATCTAACTTAGGTAACTACAAGTCAAAAGATGGTAAGAAGTCTAACTTTGTATTAACTTCTGTTATTACTGGTGTTAATGTTGCTGTTAAGGATATTGCAGACCGTACATACGAAGGCAAATTCCCAAGTGGCAAAGATTTAATTTACGGTTTAGATACTAATGGTGTTTCAATCACTAAGGGTCAAATTTCAAGCAAGGCTTGGAAGGCTTCAAGAACTGCTAGAACTGCTATCATTGATGGTAAAATTTCAGTTCCTAAGTACCCAAGCAAATAATCTCATAACTCACTCATCTATATTTTCTATACAACATTCGATTTAACAAAAAGGGCTTTTTAGCCCTTTTTGTTTTTATATAATTCGTATTTAGTTAATATATTGGACCGTTCCAAATTTAAAAGTTCTATACTCTTGACATATGTCAAACAAATTGTTACATTATCTCTATATTGTTCGTATATTTATTTATGGAGGATGTTAACATTGATTAACACTAAATTGAAAAAAGTTATGGGAACTGGTTTAGTAATTGCTACAACTGGTTTAGTTTTAACAGCGTGTCAAGGTAAAGGTGCAAAAACCTCATCTAGCTCTAAAGCTAATCATTCTATTGCCTTAATCACTGACTCCAATGGGGTTGACGATCACTCATTCAACCAAGCTGCATGGAGTGGATTCCAAGCTTATGGTAAAGAACACGGTTTATCTCAAGGCAAAGGTGGATACCAATACTTCCAATCAAGTAGTGCTTCAGATTATGAACCTAACTTTACCCAAGCTGTTAATGCTGGTTACCAAACAATTTATGGTGTTGGTTACATGCTTTCTGATTCCGTTAAAACTGCAGCTGCCAAATATCCTAAGAAAAACTTTGTAATTATTGATGATGTAATTACTGGCAAGAAGAACGTTGTTTCTGCAACATTCAAATCTAATGATTCATCATACCTTGCTGGTGTAGCTGCTGCCTACACTACTAAAACTAATACTGTAGGTTTTATTGGTGGTGCTAAGTCTTCTGTAATTGACTTATTTGAAGCTGGCTACATTCAAGGTGTAAAGGATACTGCTAAGAAATTAGGTAAAAAGATCACTATTTTAGATCAATATATTGGTGATTTCACTTCTACAGATAAGGCAAAATCCATAGCACAATCAATGTACGCTAAAAAAGCAGATATCGTCTATCAAGCTGCCGGCAGTGCTGGAAATGGTGTTTTCCAAGAAGCTAAAGATTTAAACTCAGAAAAAGCAGTTAATGATAAAGTTTGGGTCATCGGTGTTGATATTGACCAAGCTTCTCAAGGAAAATACACTGCTAAAGGTGGTCAAAAATCAAACTTTACTTTAACTTCTGTTCTTAAAGGTTTGAATTTTGCCGTTAAAGATATTGCTAATAAAGCATATGATGGTAAATTCCCTGGTGTAAAGCACTTAGTTTACGGACTACAACATGATGGTGTATCACTTACCAAGGGTAATTTAAATTCAAAAGCTTGGAAAGCCGTACAGCAAGCGCGTCAAGACATCATCGATGGAAAGATTAAGGTTGCAACTTCTCCAAGTAAGTAGCACAATATATAGTGTGTCATTTCTAAAGCACTTCGTGATGATACGAGGTGTTTTTTTATAAATATCATATAGGGAAGGAAAGCCATGGAAAAAGAGAACACAAACATTATTGAGATGCGCCATATCGTTAAAGACTTTAATGGTTTTAAAGCTAACAACGATATCAACCTCACGCTCAGAAAGGGCGAAATCCTGGCGCTTCTAGGTGAAAACGGAGCTGGTAAATCTACATTAATGAGTATTTTATCTGGCCTGCTTAAACCAACCTCTGGGGAAATCTATGTCAGAGGGAAAAAAGTTGTAATTGATGGTCCAAATGCTGCTAAAGATTTAAAAATTGGTATGGTTCACCAACACTTTATGTTGGCCAAAGCTTTTACCGTTTTAGAAAACATCATTTTAGGCCATGAAACAAAAAGAGGAATTAAGCTTGATTTTAAAACTGCTCGTAAGCAAATCATGGCTCTTTCCGAGAAATATGGTTTAGCAATTGATCCAGATGCAAAAATTGCTAATATTACAGTTGCTCAACAACAACGTGTTGAAATTTTAAAGATTCTCTACCGTGGAGCTGATATTTTAATCTTTGATGAACCTACAGCTGTTTTAACACCTCAGGAAATCACCGAATTTATCAATATTATGAAAAATCTCCGCAATGAGGGAAAATCTATCATCTTAATCACCCACAAGCTTAATGAAATTAAGCAATCAGCTGATCGTGTTACCGTTATTCGCCACGGTAAGAGTATTGGAACAGTTGATGTTGAAGGAGCTACTGATGAAAGCTTGGCTGAAATGATGGTGGGTCGTCACGTTAACTTTAACTTACCTAAAAAAGAAGCTAAAGTTGGTAAAACTGTTTTATCAGTTAAAGATTTAAAAGTTAATGAAGATCGTGGTACGCTCGCTGTTAAAGGTCTAACTTTTGATGTTCATGCTGGAGAAATCTTGGGTTTAGCTGGTATTGATGGCAATGGTCAAGATGAACTTGTAGAAGCTTTGACTGGTTTACGTCATGTTAAAGCAGGCCATTTTACTATTAAAGGTACTGATATGACCAATAAGCGACCACGAAAAATTACTGAATTGGGAGTTTCTCATGTTCCAGCTGACCGTCAAAAATTCGGTTTAATCTTAGAAATGTCTTTAGCTGATAATATTGCTTTGCAGACTTACTACCAAAAACCATATTCAAATCACGGTATTATTAATCACAAAGCTATTACAGAACATGCTAAAAAGCTTATTAAAAAGTTCGACGTTCGAACTAAAGATGAAAACCTTAAAGCTGGTGAATTATCTGGTGGTAACCAACAAAAAGCAATTATCGCTCGTGAGTTGGATCGCAATAGCGATTTAATCATTGTATTCCAACCTACTCGAGGACTTGATGTTGGAGCTATCGAATACATTCATAAGCAATTATTAGCACAACGGGACGCTGGTAAAGCTGTCTTGTTAATTTCATATGAATTAGACGAAATTATGCAATTATCTGACAGAATTATCGTTTTACATAACGGTCAAGAATCTGGAGAAGTCCTCCCAGAAAAGACTTCTGAAAGAGAATTAGGTTTATTAATGACAGGAGCCCACAAGAAAGAAGGTACCAATTAATGTTTAAGGTTAACGCTGAAACCAAAAAGATTTTAGTGCCCCTTATTTCCATCGTAGCCGGCTTTTTAGTTGGTGCAGTTATCATGCTACTTTGGAGCTACAATCCTATCCTTGCTTACACTTCAATGTTTTCAAGTGCTTTAGGTAATATGAATGGTCTAGGTGAAACAATTAGAGAAGCTACCCCACTTATATTTACAGCAATTGGTTTTTCAATTGCAAGTAGTGCAGGTTTCTTCAATATCGGGCTATCTGGGCAAGCACAAGGTGGCTGGTTAGCTGCGATTTGGATTGCTCTTGCTAATCCACACATGCCTAAATATATTCTTTTACCATACGCAATCATCGTTGGTACCTTAGTCGGTGCAGCTATCGCAGGTATTGCAGGGGTTTTAAGAGCTTACTTTGGAACAAATGAAGTTATCGTAACTATTATGGTTAACTATATAGTTTTGTATTCATGCCAGTATTTGATGCAAAATGTTATGAGTGACCGTTTACGTGTTTCTACTGATGCAACTAAAACTGTAACTGATAATGGTAGTTTACGATTGGATTGGTTAAGCAACATGTTTGGGGGTTCAAGAATTAATGCTGGCATCTTCCTAGCTTTAATTGCTCTAGTAGTCTTTTGGTTTATTATGAAAAAGACGGTTACCGGCTTTGAAATTAAAGCAGTTGGCCTTAATCCGTTCGCTTCACGTTATGCCGGAATGAGTGCCAAGAAAAATATCATTGTATCAATGTTACTATCTGGTGCATTTGCTGGTTTAGGTGGTGTAGTTCAAGGATTAGGGACATACCAAAACTACTTTACTCAAACTACTAGTGTTGATATTGGTTTTGACGGTATGAGCGTTTCATTACTTGGTGGTGGTACTGCCTTGGGTATTCTACTCGCTGCCCTCCTTTTCTCTATTCTTAAAATTGGAGGTCTGGGAATGCAGACTCTAGCCGGTATTCCATATGAAATTGTTTCAATCGTTATTGCAGCTATTATTTTCTTCGTTGCAATTAATTACGTAATTGGCCTTTTATTCGAAAAGAAAAAGAAAAACTACAATCAACCCGAAACTATTGCAAAAGTCTCAAATAACAGTGTAGATGGTCCGGCAGTTAAAGTCGGAAAAGGAGGAGAAGTTTAATGAATATTACAACTATGCTAGCTTTGATTGTTTCATCAACCCTAGTTTATTCCGCTCCTCTTATCTTTACAGCTTTAGGTGGAGCATACAGCGAACATAGTGGAATTGTTAACGTTGGTCTTGAAGGTATTATGACAATTGGGGCCTTTTCAAGTATCGTCTTCAACTTAACCTTTGCATCTACCTTTAAGAGTGCCACTCCATGGTTAGGGGTTATCGTGGCCGGTATTTGTGGCTTGATTTTTTCACTACTACATGCCGTAGCAACAGTTAATTGGCGTGCTGATCACATTATTTCTGGTACTGTTCTTAATTTAATGGCACCACCACTTGGAGTATTTTTGATCAAGGCAATGTATGACAAGGGGCAAACAGAAAATATTTCTGCTAACTTCGGTTATTACAATGTTCCTGTTCTTTCTAATATCCCCGTTATCGGTGATATTTTCTTCAAGAACACTTCCGCTCCAGCTTGGGTAGCAATTATTCTTTCCATTGTTCTTTGGTGGGTACTTTATAAAACACCATTCGGTTTGCGACTTCGTTCAGCAGGTGAAAATCCACAAGCTGCCGATACAATGGGGGTTAACGTTTATAAAATGCGTTATGCTGGTGTTTTAATCTCCGGTTTACTCGGTGGTATCGGTGGTGGGGTCTTTGCCCAAGCCATTTCTGGTAACTTTAGTGTTTCAACAATTGTTGGACAAGGTTTCATGGCTCTAGCTGCTATGATTTTCGGTAAGTGGGATCCAATTGGGGCAATGCTTAGCTCCTTATTCTTTGGCTTTGCACAAAGCTTGAGTATTATCGGAAGTCAATTACCTTTCATCTCTCACGTACCATCTGTTTACTTACAGATTGCACCTTATGTAATTACTATAGTTGTTTTAGTAGCATTCTTTGGTAAAAGTGTTGCTCCTGCTGCAGATGGACAAACTTACATTAAGTCTAAATAATATCAAAAGAAGTTTTCGATTTTCGAAAGCTTCTTTTTTGACTTTTGGGCTATACCAGTCTATAATGGACTATACCAATGTGAGAGGAGTAATATTTATGAAAATCATTGTAACTAAAGATAAAATCACTGGTGCTGCAAAAGCTTTTGAAATATTTTCCCGAGAAATAAAAGCTGGAGCAAAAGTATTAGGCTTAGCAACCGGCTCATCTCCAATTGAACTATACCAAAATATGGTTAACAGCGATTTGAACTTCTCCAATTTAACTAGTATTAATTTAGATGAATATGTTGGTTTAAGTCCACAAAATAAACAGAGTTATTGGTACTTTATGAATGAACATCTTTTTAAAGCTAAGCCATTCAAGCACTCATATCTACCTGATGGTCAAACTAACAATATTGCAGCTGAAGTTGAACATTACAACCAAATAATCAAGGAAAATCCAATTGATATTCAACTTTTAGGAATTGGTCGTAACGGACATATTGCCTTTAACGAACCTGGAACTTCTTTTGACAGTACAACTCATGAAGTCAAGTTAACACAAAGTACAATCGAGGCTAATGCTCGCTTCTTTGATAACATTGATGATGTGCCTAAATCTGCCATCTGTATGGGAATTGCTTCAATCATGTCAGCTAAAAAAATTGTTTTATTAGCTTATGGCGAAAAAAAGCGTTGGGCAATTAAAAACATGATTGAAGGGCCAATTACAGAAGAAATGCCAGCTTCTATTCTTCAAAAGCACCCTGATGTAACTATTATTTGTGATGAAGCAGCAGCCCAAGATCTAGATAAAAAATATTTAGCTTAGTAAAATTAAATAACAAAATTGAGTCAAGCAGGCTGTTTTTTCTGCTTGACTTTTTTGATTGTTATTAAATAAAAAAAATGCTTGTAGCTCCCCATATCTTGAATTACACTATAGAAAGCAAACTATATCTTGTGATATTAAAGAAAGAGCGTGATGACAGTTATTGTATTAAGTGGGCCAATTGGAGCCGGTAAATCCAGTTTAACCTCTATTTTAGCAGAGCATTTAGGGAGTAATGCTTTTTACGAAGATGTTTCAAAAAATCCTGTTTTGCCTTTGTACTACAAGGATATGAAACGCTATACTTTTTTGCTTAATACCTATCTGCTCAATAAGCGTTTAGCACAAATTAATGAAGCTTTATCCGAAAACAACCCTAATGTTGTTTTAGATCGTTCCATTTATGAAGATGCATTGTTCTTCAAGATGAATGCTGACAGTGGTATTGCTGATCCAACTGAATGTGATATTTACGTTGATTTAGTACATAACATGATGGAAGATGTCCCCGGAAATCCTCATAAAAAGCCAGATTTACTTATTTATATTAATGTATCGTTAGATACCATGCTAAGCCGTATTAAACGTCGTGGTCGTGAATTTGAACAGCTTGAAACAGATCCAAGTTTAAAAGAATACTATGCACGTTTGCGTAATTACTACGAACCTTGGTATGAAAACTATTCAGAATCACCAAAAATGGTAATTGATGGCGATAAATATAATTTTGTCGATAATGAAGATGACCGCAAGGCTGTTTTAGAATTAATCGATAATAAGTTAAAAGAATTGGGTAATTTATAATTTATCTAACAAAGAAGGAACGTGATGACAGTTATTGTATTAAGCGGGCCAATTGGAGCCGGTAAATCCAGTTTAACCTCTATCTTATCTAAATATTTAGGCACTCAACCTTTCTATGAAAGTGTTGATAATAATCCAGTTTTGCCTTTATTCTATAAAGATCCAAAGAAATACGCATTTTTACTACAAATTTTCTTTTTAAATACGCGTTTTCATAGTATTAAAGCCGCATTAACTGACGACAATAATGTTTTGGATCGCTCAATTTATGAAGATTCACTATTCTTTCATATGAATGCAGATATTGGTCGTGCAACCAAAGAAGAAGTTGCAACTTATGATGAATTACTAGATTCAATGATGAAAGAACTTGAACACATGCCAAAGAAGCATCCAGACTTATTAGTTCATATTGATGTATCATATGAAACAATGATTAAGCGTATCCAAAAGCGTGGTCGCGAGTTTGAACAACTTGATTATGATCCAACTTTAGAGGATTACTATAAGCGCTTATTAAGCTACTATGAACCTTGGTATGAAAACTATGATTACTCACCAAAAATCAAAATTGATGGTGACAAGTTAGACTTTATGGCAAGTGAAAAGGATCGCCAAGAAGTTTTGGATACAATTATTGCAAAACTTAAAGAAATGGATAAATTACCTGAAGATTGGACACCTAGTCATAACTAATAGAAAAAGCTGATATTATCTTCTGCTTGAGGATATATCAGCTTTTTATTTATTCAGTTTTAGCAACAAATAACTCTTTAATTCTCTTATCAAATAGCATTGCATATTTATTTTTATTATGATAATATATTTATAACTTAGCCCATCATCTAGCCTTTTATTAGAGGTGATTTAATGAGTATTATTAAAGTTAACAACCTATCATTTAGCTATGATAATAGCGATAAAGTTATTTTTTCTAATTTAAATCTTAATTTAGACAGTTCTTGGAAACTTGGGTTAGTTGGGAGAAATGGTCGTGGAAAAACAACATTCCTAAATTTATTACGTAATGAGCTTCAAGGACGCGGAGAAATTTTAACTAGCATAACTTTTTCCTACTTTCCTGCTCAAATTGCTAATCCTAGCAATCTAGTTTTATATGAGCTTCAAAGTCAAATTAACTTTGAGGTCTGGCAATTAGAGCGAGAATTGAACTTAATGCAACTCAATCCAGATTTGATTTGGCAACCATTTAATACTTTAAGTGGTGGCGAACAGACTATGATTTTATTAGCAGTATCATTTGTTAATCAAAATTCTTTTGCCTTAATTGATGAGCCAACTAATCACTTAGATGCAGCTAATAGAAGGCAAGTTGCTAATTACCTAAAAAAGCATAAGGAAGGATATATTATTGTCAGCCATGACCGTGACTTCTTAAATGAGGTTGTAAATCACGTTCTAGCAATTGAAAATAATGAAATTCATTTATACCAGGGTAACTATGCTAGTTATGAAGCGACTAAAGACAAGCGTGATAAATATAATCAAGACAAAAATATCAAACTAAAAAGCGAGATTGCTTCACTTAAAAAGAGTGCTAGTCAGATTAAGAATTTTTCTGAAAAATCAGAAAAAAACAAAACCGCCGCTGCCCACAAAAATGAAATCCATGCCGATATCAATAAGGGCTTTTATGGCCATAAAGCGGCCAAAATAATGAAACGCTCGATAACTATGCAGCAACGAGTAAATAAAAAAATAACTGAAAAAGAAGGCCTTTTAACTAATATTGAACAAGCTCCAGACTTATTAATGAACTTTAGTCCTAATTACCACCAAACTCTCTTAGAATTGCAACACTTAAGTTTAAAGATTGCCAATAAGTCTTTATTTCATGATTTAAATTTAATCATTAAAAATCATGGTATTGTTGCCTTAGAAGGAAAAAATGGCTCCGGTAAGTCTACACTATTAAAATTTATTTTGAATAAGTCTAAAGCTGAAGCTAGTGGAAAAATAATCTTAGCGAATGGATTAAAAATTTCTTATTTGCCACAAACTTTTTCAACTTATACAGGCACCTTAAAGGAGTTTTCTGAAAAAGAGCGTATTCCATATTCTGATTTACTGAATAATTTGAAAAAAATGGGTTTCCCACGAGATGACTTCACTTTAAAAATTGAAGACATGAGTATGGGCCAACAAAAAAGAGTAGCTCTTGCAAAATCACTAGTTGAAGAAGCTGACTTTTATTTGTGGGACGAGCCAGCAAATTATCTAGATGTTTTTAATCAAGATCAATTGATTAAGCTACTCAAGCAAACTAGGCCTGCTATGCTTTTAATTGAGCATGATAAGTATTTCATCGAGCAAGTTGCCGATAAAAAGATAAAGTTAACTAGTTAGTTTGCAAAAAAATAGCATCCATGTGGATGCTATTTTTTATACCTTAGTTAACTTCAATTCGCGGTCGAATAACTTATGCATTTCAGGAGTTAAATTATGGGCAATAAAGATGACAGTAGCCGAACTTTGCAATAAATTCTGCAAAATAATTTGCGTATTCTTAGAATCAATTGCACTAGTCCCTTCATCAATTAAGACTAACTTACTTTCATAAACTTGGGTCCGGGCCAAGACCACCTTTTGTTTTTGCCCACCTGATAAGTTATTTTTATCTAAATCAACCTTAGTTTTAATTCCTTGAGGGAACTTAGTTAAATCAGTACCTAATTGAACTTTTTCAGCCCAATATTTTGCTTTTTCATTCAAAGAATCATTAAAAAGCGTAATATTTTCTTGAATTGTCCCAGGGAATAAGACTGGATCTTGTGGAATATAACCTATTTGATTTAGGTTAGGCTTGAGGAACTTACCATTTTTATCTTTGAAGGTAATTTGTCCACTACTTGGCGTTAGTTCATCTAAAATCAGCTTAAATAGTGTTGACTTCCCTGCCCCACTTTCACCCGTTAAGAGAATCTTCTCTCCTTGTTTAACTTCAAAATCTGGAAAGCGCAGTTGTTCACCATTAGGGAAGTTAAGAGTCAAATTTTGACCAGAAACAGTAGCAAAATCAGCCAAGCTATCACTAGCAACTTCAGTATCTACTGTTGCCATATTAGCAGTAATTTTTTTGTTTAATTGCTTGCTAGATTGAATTAAAGTAATCTGACTAACAACAGTAAATAAACCAGTAAAAATAACACCTGAAAAATTACCAATGCTAAAGAAGGCACCAAATGGCATACTTTTAGTTATTATCAATAATCCAGCTGTAAAAATAATTAATACTTGAGCTGAACCATTAACTAAATTATTAAAGATTGAAGTTTGACTAACCTTTTTTGAACGATTAACGTTTGCCTTTTCCAGCCTATTCGAGCTCTTAGCTAAAACCTGAAACAATTTTGACTTAACATTATAACGTTTCAAAATTGCGATTCCCTTAAACCACTTTTCAATCGTATCAAGGTATGCTTGATTATTTTCAGAAACAGCAACAGTCGCTTTTTCAAGTGGCTTTGAGATAAGCTGTGGCAAGACAAACATCACTACTGCCAAGATTAAAATTAAAACCACTAATATCCAGCTATAAGTAAAAACAATGGCAATTGAAAATACAATATTAAAAATTGAACTGATAATTTTGTATAGCGGAGTTAAGAAATTATCGTTCATCATATTTAAATCATTAGTTAATGAGTTTTGAACATCAGTTATTTTGGTAGTTTCCTTTTGCAAAAATAGTTTTCTAGTTATGCGCTCTCTAACTTCATGTAAATACTCTTGCACTTGCTTAGCAAATAAATAACTAGCAATAAATTCTATGCTTTCTCCACCTACTAATACAACAAAAAATAAAAGCATGTATCTTAAAAAAGTATTGATATCTTGCTTCTGCAAGGAATTACCAATATTTGTCAAATATGAGTTACCAACTGCAACTAATACTGCCCCTAATACGGTAGCAAGTATCAAAGTAATGGCTCTAATCAAATTGATCTTTAAAAGTTTCAAAAATGACATGACCTCTCCCCCCAGAATTTATTGTTTTTATTTATTTTTAATTTTATCACAAAAAAACAATTTACTAATATAAATCACAGTAATACCTAACAAACAAAAAGAGCCTTACATGCAACATGTAAAGCTCTTTGAGTAGATAGTTTGTTTGAGTTGTTTATTATAATATTTTTCTAATGCTTTGATGCACCAGTTGCGGCATCTTGTATGCCTTCCATTTGATTTTCTTTAGTTACAGGATATGCTCTGCGAACTGAAGGATCAGTATTTGAAGGCAAGTTGTCAGCAGTATAGTTAATTTGTCGAATATCTGCATGCTTAACATCTTCTACTGTCTTGCAACCTGTTAATTGCATCAATATCTTAAATTCGTTGTTAATTTGGTTAATTACACTTTCAACGCCCTTTGCACCACCAAGTGCTAAGCCGTATAAGAATGGTCGACCAATTCCAACTAAATCAGCACCTAAGGCTAAAGCCTTAAAGACATGTGAGCCACGACGAACACCAGAGTCAAGAATAATTGGAACTCTGCCGTTAACTGCGGCAGTAATTTCTGGAAGCATGTCAATTGTTGCTGGAGCGGTATCAATTTCACGACCACCATGGTTAGAAACTACAATACCATCTGCACCTGCTCCTATTGCCATATATGCATCTTCAGCATTCATAATACCTTTAACAAAAACAGGTAAGCCTGACATTTCTTTAATTTTTGCAACATCTGCTGGTCCTATTTTTTGAGCTGAATTTGCATACATTTGTGCAACACTCATACCTTCCCCTTCTGCACCAACATATCTAGTGAAGAAATCTAATGGTACTGGGAATGTAAAGTTAGTTCTTAAATTAGCTTCACGATATCCTGAAACGAGTGCATCAACTGTTAACATAATACCTTTATAACCAGCTGATTTTACTGCATCAAAGACCATCTTGTTAAAGTCCCAATCTTTACTTAAATAAAGTTGGAAAAACTTAGGAGAATCTCCAGTGGCAGCTGCAATATCTTCAACACTCTTGTTGGCATATGTGCTTGATGAAAACAATGCTCCAGCAGCTTTTGCTCCTTGAGCAGTTGCTACTTCTGCATCTTTATGAGCAATACCATGACATGCAATTGGGCAAATCATAATAGGTTTCTTTAAATCCATCCCCATAAATTGCGTTGCAGTCGATGGACTATCCATATTTGTTAATGAACGTGGAACGATTTGAAAATGGTTAAAGGCAGTGGTATTGTTACGCCAAGTCCATTCATTTTCGGAACCTGATGCGATATAGTAGTAAGCTGCTTCTGGCATTACTTTCCTTACTCTATCTTCAAGCTCATCAACGTTTACCATCTTTATAGCTTCATTACGATCACTTTGCGGAAAACCTTTGTAATATACAGTCATTGTATTTGACCCTTTCAATATAAATTAGTAACAGCTTACCTATAATTATAGACCCCATATTAAGCGCTTTCAACGATTTACTATTGTTATTTACTGAGCAATGTTAATATTTGTATATGTTCTTTTATTAATATTCGTATTTACATTAATTATCAAGAATGTTAAAGTTTAATAGTCAGGTTATTTAAGTAAATATCCGAATTTTAATCACTTGGGAGATAAAAATGAACATAATTAGAAAGTACTTCGATTTAGACAAGCTCGGCACCAATATTAAAATTGAATTTTTGGCCGGACTTACAACTTTTGTAAGTATGTCTTATATTCTTTTTGTTAATCCAAATGTTTTAGGTGTTAGTGGTATGGATAAAGGCGCGGTCTTTACAGCTACTGCCTTAGCTAGTGCTTTAGGTTGTTTTATTATGGGACTAGCTTCCAATTATCCAATCGCTACTGCCCCAGCACTTGGGATTAATGCATTTTTTGCATATACAGCTTGTTTAGGTATGCATGTTAAATGGCAAACTGCTTTAGCTGCAGTTTTTGTTGCATCATTTATTTTCATTTTAATTACTATGTTTAAGTTAAGAGAGAAGATTATTGATGCAATTCCAGTTGATTTAAAGCATGCTATTAGTGCCGGAATCGGACTATTTATCGCTTTTTTAGGTTTAGCAAATGCTGGCTTAGTTGAAGCAAGTAAGTCTACTTTTGTAACAGTGGGTAGTCTTAAAAATCCTACTGTCTGGATTGCTATTTTTGGGCTATTAGTTACTATCGTTTTAATGATTATGAACGTACCCGGCGCAATTTTCATTGGAATGGTTTTAGCTGCTATTTTTGGTATTTTGACAGGACAAATCAAATTGCCTACAGCAGTTGTTTCTTCTGCTCCAAGTATTGCACCTACTTTTGGTCAAGCATTTAAGCATATTGGTGATATCAACACGATGCAAATGTGGGTAATTGTTTTAACTTTCTTGTTAGTTACCTTCTTTGATACTACTGGTACTTTGATTGGTTTAGCTAGTCAAGCTGGCTTAATGAAAGATAATAAAATGCCTCGTGTTGGTCGAGCACTTGCTGCAGATTCTGGGGCAATGATGGCCGGTTCTATTTTAGGTACCTCACCAGTTGGTGCATATGTTGAATCAAGTGCTGGGATTGCCGTTGGTGGTAAGAGTGGTTTAACAGCAGTCTTTGTTGGAATATTTTTCTTAATTTCAATGATTTTTAGTCCTTTACTTAGCGTAATTACTACTCAAGTTACTGCTCCAGCATTGATTATTGTTGGTGTTTTAATGGCACAAAATTTAGCTAAGGTTGATTGGACTAAACTAGAAATTGCCGTTCCTGCCTTCTTAATCGTAATTGGTATGCCACTTACTTATTCAATCTCTGACGGTCTTTCATGGGGAATGATTACTTACCCTATTACTATGATTGCCGCAAAACGTGGTAAAGAAATTAGCCCAATGATGTGGGTACTATTCTTTATTTTCATTATTTTTATGTGGGTACTTAACGCTTAATCTGAACATATATATTCAGTAAATAAATTTAGGTTCGTCTTTATGTTAAACTAATGTATACTAGATACATTAGTTTTTTTCATATGGAGGGAATCATGAAAAATATTAATCGTTTCTTTAAGCTAACTGAACAAGGTACTAGTTTTAAAACTGAACTAATTGCCAGTTTAACTACCTTCGTTAGCTTGAGTTATATGTTATTTGTTGTACCCAATATTTTAACTGCTAGTGGCATGGGAAAAGGTACTGTGTTTACCGCTTTAGTTCTCGCAAGTGCCTTAGGTAGTATAGTAATGGGGCTTGTTGCTAATTACCCTATTGCGTTAGCACCTACTTTAGGAAGTGCTTCATTTTTTGCTTATACTGTATGCCAAGGAATGAAAATATCTTGGGAAACAGCTTTAGCTGGTGTGTTAGTTGCTTCACTATTATTTGTTTTAATAACTATTTTCAAATTAAGAGAAATCGTTATTAATGCCATCCCCCAAGATTTAAAATATGCTATCAGTGCTGGAATTGGGATTTTTATTGCTTTTATCGGTCTACAAAACGGTAAATTAATTGTTAACTCTGATTCATCATTAGTTGGTTTGGGTAGTTTTTCTAATCCGGCCGTTTGGATTGCTGTATTCGGACTATTGGTTACCATTGTTTTAATGTGTCTTGGGGTGCCTGGTTCTATTTTTATTGGGATGGTTGTTACCGCAATCTTTGGAATTTTAATTGGCCAAATTCCTTTACCTAAAGAATTTATTTCTATGCCACCTTCAATCGCTCCTAGTTTTGGTCAAGCAGTTACTCATTTAGGTAATGTTAATACCGTTCAAATGGCTATTGTTGTTATTACCTTCTTATTAGTTACCTTCTTTGATACTGCTGGTACTTTAATTGGTATGACTCAACAAGCTGGTTTAGCAAATAAAGATGGTAAAATTCCTAGAATCGGTAAAGCTTTAATGAGTGATTCTATTGGAATGATTATTAGCTCTATTTTCGGTGTTTCACCTCTTGGAACTGTTGTTGAATCAAGTTCAGGGATTGCTATGGGCGGTAAAACTGGTTTAACTGCAGTCTTTGTGGGATTTTGGTTCTTAATCGCTATGTTTTTCAGTCCATTGTTAACAGTAATTCCAACTACTGTTACCGCCCCTGCTTTAATCATTGTTGGTGTTTTAATGGCAAGTAATTTAGCTAAAATCAATTGGGATAAGTTCGAAGTTGCTTTACCTGCATTCTTAATCGTCTTAGGTATGCCACTTACTTATTCAATCTCTGATGGTTTAGCTCTAGGTATGATTACTTATCCTATTACTATGCTAGCTTCTAAAAGAGGTAAAGAAGTTTCACCAATTATGTATGGATTATTCTTCATTTTTATTATTTATCTTTGGATTATTAACATTTAAAACAAAAAAGACAGTTTCACGTGAAACTGTCTTTTTTTATTTTTGCATATCTTTTATTTGGTCATATATACACCCACGTGCATTACTATCTATTTCTAAAACAACCAAATCACCAGCTAGTAATTTTGTTTTTCCTGTTGGAATAATATCATGTGCTCCGCGGTGAATTAACCGAACCAAGGTCTTGGACGGCCAAGCAATATCTTTAATTTCTTTATCGGCTAATTTACTATTTTCAAAAATACTTACAGTCAATTGATCCACATTATCAGCATAATCTGCAATATTACTATGTTCCATCCGATCAGCTAAACTTTCATAAATTGGCTTACCACCTAAAAGATCATTAACAAGATAAGCAACCAAAGCTAGAACAGCTAATGGCATTAAATGTAAGAGAGAGCCAACCATTTCTGTAATTAATAAAATTGCTGTAAAGGGTGAACGGACAATTGCACTAAATAAACCAGCCATTGAAAAAATGACCAAATTTACAATTAATACTCGTGGTAACAAGCCTAAATTGACCATAATCATTCCATATAAGGCTCCTAACAAGGCTCCCATTGTTAGGATTGGCAAAAAAATACCTCCTGGTAATCCTGAGTCATATGAAATAATTGAAAAACTAATTCTTAACAGAAAAACCAAGAATAATATTTCAATTGCGTTAAAGCCATGCCAATTTAAAATCAACTGATTTCCGCCACCAATAACTTGAGGAACAAAATAAGCAATTGGTATCAACATCCCCAATGGTATCAATCCATGTAACCATCTAGGTAGTGGAATCTTAGTATAGATTTTCTTTCCATTTAGCAAGCCCCATTGATAAATTCGGCCAATTATTCCTAGTAAAACACCCAATACCAATAAGTGCCAATACAAGTCTACTGAAAAAGAATGATTATATGGAATCGCTAAAACAGGACGTTGCCCAAATAAGTTACTTACTAAAAAATTAGCCGCCAAAGCTGCCGTTAGAGAATTAAGCCAAACCCGTGGAGAAAAATTATGAAACACTTCTTCTAAAACAAACATTGTACCACCAAGTGGCGCTCCAAAAGCTGCACTAAGCCCACTAGCTGCCCCTGCAGCAAGTAATACCCTTTGGTTAGTCTTACTGCACTTATTAGAAATGCCTTGCCCCACAGCTGCTCCTAATTGTATAGAGGGGCCTTCTCTACCTAGAAAAAGTCCTGAGCCAATTGCTAAAATTCCGCCAATAAATTTCCGCCAAAGAATGTTCCACCAATTTAGCTGTAATTTTCCTTGTAATTGTAGCTCAACTTCCGGTATTCCACTACCTCCTGCATGAGGTTCATTTTTTACCAAATATCCGGCTATTAAACCAGTTAACAACAGACCTAATATAATAAGAATCCAATAACCGTAATTGCCATGTACAAGTCTAAAACTATATAACCAATAACTTTGTAGCAGTCCTATCAACCATCTGAATGCGCCCACAACTAAGCCAGAAACTAAACCTACTAATAGCGAAATTGCCATTAGTTTTAGATTATTTAACTTATTTTTTTCCATACTAATCTCCTTTAAAGTCACTGTCTTATTGTAACGCAAAAAGTGCATCCTTAAAGATGCACTTTATATATATATCAATAATTTATGAAGCTACTAGCATCAAAACAGGTACTACTACTACAAAGAAGATTGTGGTTATCGCAACAACATTTGTAGCATATTCAACGTCACCATGGCCTTGATCTGCTAAAATTGGTAATACTGATAATGCTGGAGTTGCAGATTGAATAATGAATGTATCCTTCATTAAGTTTGCCATATGGACACCCATGCTTGGCATTAGCCATTCAACTAAACCCAGCATAATTATCGGTGCAATAACCAATCTACCTAAAACTGCCAAAATAGTATCTTTATCCAATTTAATATTTTTAAGCCCAATATCAGCTAACATAATCCCAATATAAATTAATGATAATGGGGTCACTAAATTACCAACATAAGTAAAGGTAGAACTTACAAAGCTTGGTAAGCTAATTCCAGTAAGTAGCCATAAAATAGCTACAATAAAACCAAGTAAAGGCATTGGCAATAATTTCTTCCAATTAAAGTGTGCTTCTTCTTTTTTCTTACCTGGTAAGCTATCACTTTGCATAAAGAAAATTCCAATTGCCCAAGTAGAAACAGTATTAATTACATAATAAATAAGGAAATATGACATAGCATTTTCACCAAATAAAGCTATGTTTAAAGGCATACCAATAAAGATTGTATTTGCGTTAGCAAGGGTATTAATAAACGTCCCACGCCGTCCTGCTGGTATCTTGAAAACAGCTATCAAGATAAAAGCTATTAAGTAACTTAAAAATACACCAATTGCTGGTACTAAAAGCCCTTCAAACAAGTTCAAGAGGCTTGATCTAGTCAAATGAGTTTGAACACTGATAAAAATAGAAGCAGGTAGGGCTATTTGCATAATTAATTTAGAAATATTTCCTGCAAAAGTATCAGCAAACCACTTTTTTTGTCGTAAAATGAAGCCCAAAGCTATTATCAAAATTACAACAACCACGCTTGAAATTGATGATATAAACGTTGTCATTCTTTCATCCTCTTTCTACTAAAATCTATATTAATAACAATATCGACTTATATAGTTATAGTCAAACGAAGCACATGTAATAAAAATTTTTTATATGAAAAAAAGCACTTGCTAGTAAATAGCAAATACTTTAATTATTAAGTATTATTTTTCATCATACCATTCTGTATGGAAGACCCCTTCACGATCATTTCTGAAGTAAGTATGAGCACCAAAGTAATCACGTTGTCCTTGAATCAAGTTAGCAGGTAAGCTTGGGTTAAAGATTGATTCCAAGTAGTTAAGAGCTGCACTCAAAGTAGGAGTTGGAATACCATTTTCAGCTGCAACACTAACCACTTTTCTCAAATCAGGCAAGCGGTCTTGCATCATCTTAGCAAAGAATGGTGCTTCGAATAAGTTATTGATATCAGGATGCTTTTCGAAGGCATCTTCAATATCCTTCAAAGTCTTTGATCGAATAATACAGCCAGCTTCCCAATTTTGGGCAATGCCAGGGTAACGTAAAGTCCAATCATACGCCTTAGCTGCCATCTTAAGTTGCATAAATCCTTGAGCGTAACAAACAGCTTGACCTAAGTAAAGCGCACTAGCAATAACTTCTGGCAAGTTAGCATCAATTTTACTTTGATCAACAGTAATTTCTTTACCAGTTCTAGTAGTAGCTTTAGACATAAATCTAGCTAGTACTGCTTCAGCAATCACACTGATAGGAGCACCTAAAACAATCGCATCTTCTAATGTCCAGTTACCAGTACCCTTATAAGAAGCTTCGTTCAAGATATGGTCAATTACCTTATCATCAGTTAAATCGTCATCTTTCTTCAAAACTTCTGCTGTAATTTCTGCTAAGTAGCATTGTAAGTCTTCATGGTTCCACTTATCAAATAAGTCACTCATTTCGTCATTAGAAAGTCCACAAGCCTTTCTAAGCATGTCATAAGCTTCAGAGAAGAGTTGCATAATTCCATATTCAATTCCGTTGTGAACCATCTTAACATAGTGACCACTAGCTTCAGGGCCAATGTAGCTTACACAAGGACGGCCTTCTGGAGTCTTAGCGGCAATAGCTTCCAAGATAGGTCTTACCTTTTCAAATGCTGCTTCATCTCCACCTGGCATCAAGGCAGGTCCATGAAGGGCTCCTTCTTCACCACCAGATACACCCATACCGATAAAGTGTAAGCCGAATTTTTCTAATTCATGGAAACGTCTACGAGTATCGTGGAAGTTAGAGTTACCACCATCAATTACAATATCGCCTGGTTCAAGCAATTGTGTTAATTTTTCTAAAGTTAAATCAACTGGCTTACCTGCTCTAATCATAATTAAAATCTTACGGGGTTTTTCAAGTGAATTTACAAATTCTTCCCAAGTATAAGTTGGCTTTAATTTATCATCTGCATATTTTGCCAAGGCATCAACTTCTGGCTTATCAATACTAAAGCCTGAAACAGAATATCCTTTACTATGGATGTTAAGGGCCAAGTTTTTGCCCATAACGCTAAGTCCGATAACACCGAATTCTTGCATATATATACCTCCAATTAACATCTAAATATATTATACTTTTAAGACAACAAAAAAGCGAAACTTCAAGTTTCGCCTTTTTATATTATTAAAAAACTATATTACTTTAATTTTAAATATCTTGCCGCTACCCATTGTTGATCATTACCTAAACGATAATATTCAACGCCAGAAATTGTCTTTTTGGCTAATACTTTCCAATTGCTATTGGTTGGAATGTATTTACCTGTATAGTGGCCTTCTCCATCTAACAAAGCAATCATCCAGCCTGGATTATTATTAATTACTGGAGCATATGCTACACCTGACATTGCTTCTTCATTGCTTGTAGCCTTAGCTGGTACAGATTCACTTGTCTTTTCTGCAACCGTTGACTTCAATGTTGCATATTCAGCTGGTACCCATTGTTGATCACTACCTAAACGGTACATCAATCTATTATTAATTGTCTTCTTAGCAAACACTCTCCAATTGCTATTAGTTGAAATATATTTACCTGTATAGTGACCTTCCCCATCTAACAAAGCTACTTGCCATGTTGGATGATCTTTAAGAGTTGGAACATACGCTACACCTGATAATGCTTCTTCATTGCTTGTAACCTTAGTTGGTACAGATTCACTTGTCTTTTCTGCAACCGTTGACTTCAATGTTGCATATTCGGCTGGTACCCATTGTTGATCACTACCTAAACGGTACATCAATCTATTATTAATTGTCTTCTTAGCAAACACCTTCCAATTGCTATTGGTTGGAATGTATTTACCTGTATAATGGCCGTCCCCATCTAGCAAAGCTACTTGCCATGTTGGATGATCTTTAAGAGTTGGAACATATGCTACACCTGATAATGCTTCTTCTTTAGAATCACTCTTCTTAGGTTCAGTCGTTGTTTTACTTACAACTTCCAAATTCTTAACAGTAACGTATTCAGCTGGTACCCATTGTTGGTCACTTCCTAAGCGATACATTTCTCTATTTGAAATAGTTTTCTTAGCAAATACTTTCCAACTAGTATTAGTTGGGATATATTTACCCGTATAATGGCCTTCTCCATCTAATAATGCAATCATCCAACCTGGATTGTTATTAATTACTGGAGCATATACTACACCAGTAACTTCTTCTTTTTCTGTGCTACTGCTTGTTGTGCTTTCTTTGGCTGTACTTGATTCGCTACTTGCACTGCTTGTTGTGCTTTCTTTGGCTACACTTGATTCGCTACTTGCGCTGCTTGTTGTGCTTTCTTTGGCTATACTTGATTCGCTACTTGCACTGCTTGTTGTACTTTCTTTGGCTGCACTTGATTCGCTACTTGCACTGCTTGTTGTACTTTCTTTGGCTGCACTTGATTCGCTACTTGCACTGCTTGTTGTGCTTTCTTTGGCTGCACTTGATTCGCTACTTGCGCTGCTTGTTGTGCTTTCTTTGGCTGTACTTGATTCGCTACTTGCACTGCTTGTTGTACTTTCTTTGGCTGCACTTGATTCGCTACTTGCGCTTTCAGAAGTTTGATTAGATGCGTGACTATCAGCATTTGTCGCAAGCGCTTTATTTCCTGCTAAAAATAAAGTGGATAACAAAACAGAAGTAACACCAATTGTTAATTTACGAATACTAAAACGCTGTACACGTTGTTTATTATTTTATTCTTGCATTTTTCTCCTCCAAGAATAAAAAACTACTTATTCTTATGTACACTGTCAATTTTACTCTCACTTTTTTGAATATCAATAAATATATTATATTTTTAACTATTACTATCCATAATAGTTAATACACAATGGTATATACAAGTGTAAAAAAGACTAGTATTTATCCATTACTGATAATACTAGTCTCTTTATTATTCTATATTCTAATGTGCTGATGCACCTGAAGTTGCATCTTCTTCTGGTTCTTCTTCAACTTCTTCTTCATGAGCTGAAGCACCAGTTGCTGAATCAGTATCTAATCCGAATTTTTCAGCAAAGTATGAAAATGGCTTCAATGGTTCTGCTTGATACTTAGCAACAAATGCAGGATCATCAAGAGTATTAAGTTCAGTTGAGTAATGCATATCATGGGTGTACTTAATGTCAATTAACATTGGGCCATCCATCTTCTTCCATTCCTTAACTGCTGCTTCAAATTCTTCTTTGGTACGAACAGTTACGCCTTTAACATTCATACCTTCAGCAACTTTAGCCCAATCATTATCTGGAATAATAACACCTGATAATGGTTGGTGTGATTCGTCTTCTTGTTCTGCTTGAATGTAGCCAAGAGTTTCGTTAGTGAAGACAACGTTTAATACGTGCATGTTGTAACGGGCCATAGTTAATAATTCTTCACACATCATTGCGAAGCCACCATCACCAGCTAATTGCCATACTTCACGGTCTGGGTAAACTGTTGCTGCAGTAAGAGCTGCTGGGGCACCATATCCCATAGTTGCGTGAAGACCTGAAGTAGTCCACTTTTGGTCACCGTGCATCTTAAGAAGACGGGTGTGGTCCATGTTCACGTTACCAACATCAATAGCAAATACTGCGTTATCTGCAGCTTCTTTGTTGATTACATCCCAGATTGGTTCTTGACGAACTGGGCTTTCCTTAGAATCTTTAAAGCTATCAAGCCATTCATCCCAGTTTTGACGGTCGGCAATAGCTGCCTTGTATAATGGAGATTCATCACGTGCTTCACCAGCATCAATGATGGCACGAAGTGATTTCTTGGCATCTGCAAGCATTGATACATCAACCTTGTGACGCTTACCAAACTTAGCAGGATCAACATCAATTTGGATTACCTTAGCATCCTTTGGGAACCATAATACTGAGAATGGTGAATTGTTACCAACCCAAACTACTAAGTCAGTGTGACCTTGAATTTCGTTAGCTGGCTTTGGTCCAATACGACCAATAGTACCCATGTATGCAGGGAATTCATCTTCTACGATACCCTTACCAAGGTATGAAGTAAGAAGTGGTGTCTTGAATTTTTCAGCAAATTCCTTAATTTCTTCACCACATCCCTTTGCACCATTACCATAGTACATAACAGGATTCTTAGCTTCTTTAAGAAGTTTTACTGCTTCTTCAACTGATGACTTAGTTGGTGCTGCGTAATTATCTTCAACACGTGCATCGTAATTTACACGGAAATTGTCATCAATCTTTTCCCAACCTAAGTCCTTAGAAATAATCATTACTGCAGGACCTTTTCTTGCGTAAGCTTGACGAATACATTCATCCATTACTACAGGAATTTGTGCTGCGGTCTTAGGTTGACGGCAGAATACACTAGCGTTCAAGAACCACTTATCTTCGTCGAATGCTTGGAAGAAGTCGATGTCTTGACGACCTTCTGGAACGTTAGCGACAATTGCTACCATAGGAGTCTTGTCAAATTTAGCATCGTACAAACCGTTGAATAAGTGTGCTGCACCAGGTCCAGCTGAACCAAAACATACACCAACTTTACCAGTCAATTTGTATTCTGCAGAAGCAGCTAAAGCACCAGCTTCTTCATGACGAACTTCAATAAACTTAATTCTATCTTTCCAGTTGTGAATGGCATTCATACTTGAGTCAAATGAACCGCCAGGAAAACCGTAAATGTGATCAATATGCCAGTCGTATAAAACTTTAAACATAGCGTCTGAGCCATTAATTTTTGCCATATTGTGCATCTCCTTAAAAATATACTTACACTTGTATTAAAGCACTTTTTTTCACAATTGCAAGTGATTGCTATCGCCATTATACCGCACATGTAAGCGCTTTTTAAAGATAATAAATTCACAAAGTGAAGCTATTTATTATTTACTTATTGCTAAAATAAGATTTACATTTGTGATTGCTTTATCAAAGATACTATTTAAGCCAACTTTTTTCAAAATTTAAATTGTAAGCGCCTAACTTATTATTTTTTAAATTTAAACATTTCATAAGGTTTATAACAAAAAAGAGGATTTCTCCTCTTTTTCTTAACCTTTATCTTCAACTTTTGAATATTTTCCTTGTTGAATATAGACCGTTAAAATTGCAATATCTGCTGGATTTACTCCTGAAATTCTTTCGGCTTGAGCAATTGACTCAGGTCGAATCTTTTCAAACTTTTGACGTGCTTCCGTAGCTAAACCGGCAATCTTACTATAGTCAATTCCTTCTGGAATCTTTTTTGATTCTAAACGGCGCAATTTTTGAACTTGTAATTCTTGCTTCTTAATATAACCGGCATATTTTACATCAATTTCAACTTGTTCACGCACATAACGGTCACTATTAAGCTTGGTACCTGAAAGTTTTTCAATAGCTGCAATTGTCACACCCGGACGACGCAAAAAAGCACTGGCCTTTAATCCGGCATTTAACGGTGATTGCCCAATTGATTCTAAATATTCTTGTACCTCATCATTTGGATGGATAGTAATATCATAGAGTTCTGCTAAAGTTTGCTTAATTGCTGCCTTTTTTTCTTCAAATTTTTGATAACGTTCATCACTAATTAACCCCAGTTTATGACCATATTCAGTTAACCGTAAATCTGCATTATCATTACGCAAAAGTAGCCGATATTCTGCTCGACTTGTAAGCAAACGGTATGGCTCATTAGTACCCTTAGTAACCAAATCATCAATCAAGACGCCAATGTAAGCTTCATCCCTACCTAAAGTAAAGCCTGGTTTCCCTTGAGCACGTAAAGCTGCATTAATTCCTGCAACAATTCCTTGCCCACCAGCTTCTTCATAACCACTAGTTCCGTTCATTTGGCCAGCAGTAAATAAATTCTTGATATTCTTAGTTTCAAGCGTATGTTTCAGTTGCCATGGTTCAATTACATCATATTCAATTGCATAGCCTGGGCGCATCATTTCAGCATTTTCAAGTCCAGCAATTGAATGAACCATATCTTGTTGAACTTCTTCTGGCATTGAGGTTGAGAAATCACCAACATAATATTCATCAGTATGCTTGCCTTCAGGTTCTAAAAAGATTTGATGGCGTGGCTTATCTGCAAAACGCACAATCTTAGTTTCAATTGATGGACAATATCTCGGTCCAATTCCTTCAATTACCCCAGTATACATTGGAGCTCGGTCTAGATTGTCGCGAATAATTTTATGAGTAGTTTCATTTGTGTATGTCATCCAGCAAGATAGTTGATCTTTCAAGTAATCTTCATCTTTTGTTTCAAATGAGAAATGTCTTGGTTCACTATCGCCAGGTTCTTCTTCTGTTTTTGAAAAATCAATTGTATTTCCATTAACTCTCGGTGGAGTACCGGTCTTAAAACGACGCAATTTAAAGCCTAACTTTTCAAGATTTTCTGAGAGTTTAATCGCCGCAATTGTGTTATTAGGACCTGATGAGTAAGTAAGTTCCCCGATAATAATTCGTCCACGAGCAGAAGTACCAGTAGTTAAAACAACACTTTTAGCTAAATATTTTGCACCAGTATTAGTGACAACGCCGTGACACACACCATCTTCAACAATTAATTCATCAACTGTTGCTTGGCGCAAAGTCAAGTTAGGAGTATCTTCAATTGTCCGCTTCATCGTTTCATGGTATTGAACCTTATCTGCTTGGGCCCTTAAAGCTCTAACAGCCGGTCCTTTACCAGTATTAAGCATACGCATTTGAATATAAGTGGCATCAATATTTTTTCCCATTTGGCCACCTAAAGCATCAATTTCTCTAACAACCGTTCCTTTAGCAGGCCCACCAACAGATGGATTACATGGCATAAAAGCAACCATGTCCAAACTAATTGTAATTAATAAAGTTTTTTGCCCCATCTTTGCACTAGCAAGAGCTGCTTCACAACCTGCATGCCCAGCTCCTACGACAATTACATCGTATTCATTTGAACTATATGTTTTCAGCATTTTTTTCTCCTATTTACCTAAACAGAATTGACTAAATAGTTGCGTTATTAATTCATCAGGTGCGCTATCTCCAGTTATTTCTCCTAAGGTATCCCAAGCACCTGTAAAATCAATTTGAGCAATATCTAGTGGAACATCATTATCAACTGCATCTACTACATCTGTTAGTTGGTCTTTAGCTTTTTCAAGCAAGCCTGCTTGGCGCTGATTAGTTACTAAAACTTCATCATTTGAGTTGTGAATACCACTAAAGAACAACTTACTGATAGCTTCCTCTAATTCATTCAAGTTCTCTTCTTTAAGAATTGAAGTTACAACAATTGAAGCTTGCGTTTGGACTTTAAGGTCCTCTTTATTTAGTTTTATCCCTAAATCAGCCTTGTTTAAAACAACTATTCTTTTTTTATTTTTGGTGTAGTCTATTAATTTTTCATCTTCAGTAGTCAAGGCTTCACTCGCATTAAGCAACAGTAAAACTAAATCAGCTTGCTCAATTGCTTTTTTGGAACGCTCTACCCCAATTTTCTCAACTTTGTCTTCTGTATGATGAATCCCTGCTGTATCAATTAGTTTTAAAGGTACACCCCTAATTGAAACATATTCTTCAAGGGTGTCACGCGTAGTACCAGCCACATCAGTAACAATTGCCTTGTCATCTTGTGTCAAATAATTGAGTAAAGAACTTTTTCCAACATTGGGGCGACCTACAATTGCTGTTGCAAGACCATTACGCATAATTTTTCCTTGATTAGCTGTTTTTAATAGTCGATTAATTGCTTCAATTACTTTTTTTGAAGTTTCTTGCATCTGAGTTGCTGTAACTTGATCAGCATCATATTCTGGATAATCAATATTCACTTCTACATTTGCTAAAGTATCTAAAATTTCTTGGCGCATATTTCTAATCTTGTCGAGCAAACCACCTTCAAGTTGGTTCATTGCAACTTGTCGCGCTTTATCAGTTTTTGCACGAACAATATCCATCACACTTTCTGCTTGAGTTAGGTCAATTCGTCCATTTACAAAAGCTCGTTTCGTAAATTCACCAGCTTCAGCCATTCGAGCACCATGCTTTAACAATAATTGCAGAATTTTATTAGTTACAACAATTCCTCCATGACAATTAATTTCTACCATATCTTCTTTGGTAAAAGTCTTAGGTGCAAGTAAAACTGAAACCATTACTTCATCAACTACTTTACTGGTTTCAGGATCAATGATATGCCCATAATTAATTGTATGACTAGCAACTTTACTCAAATCTTTTCCTTTAAAAAGCTTATTTGCAATTTTGACTGCATCTTCACCAGATAATCGAACTATCGAAATTCCACCTTCACCAATTGGCGTTGAGATTGCAGCAATCGTATCAAACTCAGTTAATGTCGGCATTATTATCTTCCTTTTTGTATTAAAAAAAGCGCAATTTCCACCACTGTGTGATGGATAAAGCACTTTCACTACTTTATCTAACCAAAATTAGATTTATTTTTTTCGATTTAATTTCTTATAAGCGCGTCTAATCTTACGTTGACGTTCTTTTTCAGCTTGCTTTTTAGCTTCTTGTTCTCGAGCATACTTAAACGGATTTTGTAAAATAAACGTTTGTACTACCGAGAAAATACTTGAAACTACCCAATAAAGTGTAATCGCAGTTGGGAAGCTAATAGCTGGTACAGCAACAATCAATGGTGTAATCCACATCATCGCTTTAGTCATACTTTGACTAGATGATTCAGGGGCTGACATTTGTGCCACATAAGAAGACATAAATGTAAATACAGCTGCTAAAATCGGCATAACGTAATATGGATCTGCCTTGCTTAAGTTCATCCAAAGAAATGTACCATCTTGCAATTGTTTAGTTGAATAAATTGCTTGGTACAAGGCAAACATGAATGGCAATTGCAAAAGCATAGGAAAACAACCCAAATATGGATTAATTCCTGCCTCTTTATAGAGCTTTTGCGTTTCGGCATTTAATAATTGTCTACTTTCAGCATCATTGCCTGGGTACTTAGCACGCAATTTATCAATTTCTGGTTGCAACTGTTGTTGCTTAGTCGTACTTTTAATTGAAATTGCATTAAGTGGGAAGAGTAATAATCTAACTAATATCGTAAATACGATAATTGTCCAACCATAATTCTTCCCTAATAAATCAGCTAACCAAAGCAAAAATTGCGAAAAGTAATAAATGACGTAGCGATCCCACCAACTACCACTTGTATGTGACACATTGCCTGTATTATTAGCACAACCTGTTAACACTACTGCAATAGTTAACACTGCCAAAAAGGCTATGAATCGCTTGACATTTTTCTTCGTTAAAATGTCTTTCATCCTATATTCCTTCATTTTCTTCAGAATCCTGATTAATCAACTTAGCCAAAGTCATTGCATGTATTAAATTCTTTTTAACTTCAGCCATCGTAAACTTACGAGCATAAGGACGAGTAATTACTAAAAAATCAGCTTTTACATCAACTTCATCCTTTACCTCAGTAAGTGTCGCACGGATGTAACGTTTAAGTCGATTTCTAACTACTGCCGTATGTCCTACTTTCTTGCCTACAGATATTCCTACCCGAAAATGTTTGTTTTCTGGGCGAATTAACTTATAGACAACAAAGGCGCGATTAGCAACTGAATCGCCCTTATTAAAAACAGTTTGAAAATCTTTTTCAGATTTTACTCGATAAGACTTTTTCAAAGTGCTTCACATTCCATCCAAACATTAAAAAAACCACTGGAAAATTCAGTGGTTTAAGCAGATAAGACTTTTCTACCTTTTGCACGGCGTCTTGCTAAAACCTTACGGCCGTTTGATGTGCTCATCCGTTTCATGAAACCATGTACACGTTGACGGTGACGTTTCTTAGGTTGGTAAGTTCTCTTAGTTGTCATTAGTCTAGCACCTCCATTTTTTTATAATGCTAACAGCACAATTTATTATTAAGGATAGCATGTTTAGCGCGAAAAACCAAGTTCTTTTTATAAAAAGGAGTATTTTTTTCAAAGTAAAAATCTTTTTTGTGGAAAATTTTTACTAATTTTTTTGTCCTTTTTTTATATTAACATTCTTTTTCTCACACTTTTCCACAAATAACAAGTTGTTAAAAAACAAATCCACAGCATGTGAATAACGTTTTTTAAATTGCCATCTAAGCTTTGTACTTCAAAGAAAAGTTATACACAGTCTAGTATGTTAATAACTTTAAAGTATCTATTTTTTTGATAGAAATGTGGATTACTTTTTGTTTATTTTTCCACAACCTGTGAATTCTTAATTTCTTTTATTCACTTGTGGAAAACTTCTCTAAGCAATGCTACAATATGTTATGTTTTTACAATTAAAGTGAGGAATTTTTTGTGTTCGATTTACAGAAATTTTGGGATTACTTTAACAAACAAATGCGCCAAGAATACAACGAGGTCGCATATAATGCCTGGTTCAAAAACACAAAACCTGTTTCTTATAATAAAGAAACAAATGAATTAGTCATTGCCGTTAAAAATCCTATTGCCAAAGGTTATTGGGAAGCTAACCTTTCTACAAAGTTAATCCAAACAGCTTATGCTTATGGAAATTTTGAAGTTTTACCTATTTTTGAAGTTGATGGCGATGAACCTACTGAACGCTTTAAAGCACCACAACCTCCAAAAAAAGTACCGGAACGCAGTGTTAGTCCTGTAAAAGATGATTTTGTTGCTAAAAATTTACAATTAAACGAAAAGTATACTTTTGATACTTTCGTTCAAGGTGAAGGCAACAAATTAGCTGAAGGGGCCGCTCTTGCCGTTGCCGATAATCCAGGTAGTTTTTACAACCCACTATTTATTTTTGGGGGCGTAGGTTTAGGGAAAACTCACTTAATGCAAGCTATTGGACATCAAATGCTTTGTGAGCGACCTAATGCTAAAGTAGTGTACATTCAAAGTGAAACTTTCGTTAATGATTTCATTAATTCAATAAAAAATAAAACCCAAGATGAATTTCGCGAAAAATACAGAACCGCTGACTTGCTGTTAGTTGACGATATTCAATTTTTCGCTAAAAAAGAAGGTATTCAGGAAGAATTCTTCCATACCTTTGAAACGCTCTACAACGATCAAAAGCAAATTGTCATGACTTCTGATCGTTTACCAACAGAAATCCCAGATCTTTCTGAGCGTTTGGTTTCACGCTTTGCTTGGGGCCTACAAGTAGAAATTACACCGCCAGATTTGGAAACACGTATTGCTATTTTAAGGAAAAAAGCCGAATCTGAAGGTTTAGTAATTGACGATGACACCCTTGATTACATAGCTTCACAAGTTTCAACTAATATTCGTGAACTTGAAGGAGCATTAGTAAAAGTTCAAGCTCATGCCACAATTGAAAAAGCAGATATTAATGTAAATTTAGCTCGTGACGCACTGACTGATTTAAAATTAGTTCAAAAAAGTCGTGGACTACAAATATCAAAGATTCAAGAAGTGGTTGCCAATTACTTCCAAACAACGGTTAATGAGCTAAAGGGTAAAAAGCGTGTTCGCCAAATTGTTGTACCTCGGCAAATAGCAATGTATTTATCCCGTGATTTAACAGATGCTAGTTTGCCAAAAATAGGCCAAGAATTTGGTGGTAAGGATCATACTACAGTTATGCATGCCTACGAAAAAATTGAAAAAGATATTCGAACTGATGCAGAAATAAAATCAGCCGTCTATGAATTAAAACAACTTCTAGATCGCTAGTGCTGATAAAATGTGGATAAGTCAAAAAACTTTCCACAGCTTTTTCACCGCACCGATTCCGTTATTTTAAGGGTTAAGGTTAGTTTTCAACAAAATTAACAGGCCCTACTACGACTACTATTTATAAATATAAATATGAATATAAAGAACTCTCAGGAGGATATTATGAAATTTACAATTAATCGTAATTTGTTTCTTGATAATTTAAACAATGTTATGCGAGCAATATCTTCACGGGCAACTATTCCAATTCTTAGCGGAATAAAAGTTGATTTATCCAATGAAGAACTTGTTTTAACTGGTAGTGATACAGATATTTCAATTGAAATTAAAATACCAGTCAGTGCTGATTTAACAGTAGAATCAACTGGATCTATCGTTTTACCAGCACGCTTTTTTAACGAAATTATCAAAAAGTTACCTGGTAAGGATTTTAGTTTTGAAGTAAAAGAAGGTTTACAAACTCAAATTTCATCTGAAAATAGTGAATTTACTATTAATGGTTTAGATGCTAATAACTATCCACGTTTGCCTGAAATTGCATCTGAGACAGCATTTGAAATTTCTGGTAAAACATTTAGAGAAATTATTAACGAAACTAATTTTGCAGTATCCACTCAAGAAAGTCGCCCCATTTTAACAGGGGTTCACTTTGTCTTTAACCAAGCCAAGATAAAGGCTGTTGCAACTGATTCACATCGGTTATCACAAAGAATAATTGATTTAGAAAATGGACCTCAAGTAGAAGCTGACTTAATTATCCCAGGTAAAAGTTTAGTTGAATTATCTAGAATTATTGGAGATCAAGATCCAAAAGTAACTGTAAATCCAGGAGATAACCAAGTTTTATTTGTAATTGGAAATGTATCATTTTACTCACGTTTACTTGAAGGTACTTACCCTGATACAGATCGTTTGTTGCCAACTACTAGCACTACCACAGCTGAATTTGATCGTGCTAGTTTGTCACAAGCTCTTGATCGCGTAAGTTTGTTGACACATGCAGGTAGAAATAACGTTGTGAAGTTAACACTAGATACTGAAAATGGAGTAGCTCAATTAGAAGGTGATTCACCAGAAATTGGTACAGTAGAAGAAAAGCCTTGGGCTAAGCAAATTACGGGTCAAAATTTGGAAATTTCTTT
The DNA here is from genome assembly GCF_007095465.1 of Lactobacillus mulieris. Classification (GTDB taxonomy): domain Bacteria; phylum Bacillota; class Bacilli; order Lactobacillales; family Lactobacillaceae; genus Lactobacillus; species Lactobacillus mulieris. Next base: position 78,115 of record NZ_SDGL01000002.1, on the reverse strand, counting down.
CAATCCAGACTATTTGCAAGCTGCTTTACGTGCTTCAATTACAGATACAGTTATCATGAACTTTACTGAACCACTTCGTCCATTTACTGTAGTACCTGGAAAAGAAGATGTTGAATTTATTCAGTTAATCACTCCGGTAAGAACCTATTAAAAATTAAAAAAGTGGAATAAAAAAAGAGCACTTTAAGTGTTCTTTTTTTTATATTTAGTGTTTTACGCCTTTTTTAAGAGAATAAGAAGCTGTTTAGTGATTTGAATATAACTTACACACTATAAAAAAATTAAGCTTAAAACGGCTTATATGGGCGAAGAGGTTTGTTTTTGTATCGTGAAACGCTTATAATATATAAGTAATAGTAAGGTTTGAGGTGAGTAAAATAAAAATTTTCAAAATAAAAGGTGAATTTATCACTCTAGGACAGTTTCTAAAAGAGGAAACCTATGTTGGCTCTGGTGGTCAAGCAAAATGGTTTCTGGCAGAAAGCCCTGTAATATTGAATGGTCAAGAAGAAAATCGACGTGGTAAAAAAATTCATGTTGGTGATGAAGTAGAAGTACAAGGGCAGATTTATAAGTTTGAATAGAGATGTATTTAAAACAACTCAAATTGCAAAATTGGCGTAATTTTGAAGAACTTGAAACGGATTTTTCTCCAAATGTAAATATATTTATCGGACAAAATGCTCAAGGAAAAACGAATTTATTAGAAGCCGTTTATTTTTTAGCATTGACTAGATCACATAGAACTAATAGTGATAAAGAGTTGATTCGCTTTGGTCAAAAAGCCGCAATTTTATCAGGACATGTGGTTAAAAGTCAGGTAGAAACTGATTTACAGGTTCGAATCAATACTAAAGGAAAAAAAGCTTGGATAAATAGAATTGAACAAAGTAAGCTATCACGCTATGTTGGTCAATTAAACGCAATTTTATTTTCACCAGAAGATTTAGCCTTGGTAAAAGGAGCGCCTAGCTTGCGAAGAAGGTTTATGGATTTAGAATTTGGACAGATAAATCCAGAGTATTTATATTTTTCAAGTCAATATCGACAAGTTTTGCAACAAAAAAATAATTATTTGAAGCAGTTAGCAAATGGAAAAAGTAAGGATAAAGTTTTTTTAGAAGTTTTATCAGATCAATTAGCTGGTCTTGCAGCCGAAATAATTTCTAGACGGTTAAAATACTTAGCTTATTTAAGTGAGTATGCCAAAGAGGCTTATGCAGCTATTAGTAATGAAAAAGAGCGGTTAGAAGTGGTTTATAACCCATCAGTTACTTTGACTTCTGGGCAAACATCAAGTGAAAGTATTTATCATGAAGTGTTAGCATGCTTTAAGAAAAATGAAGCTGGAGAAATTAGAACTGGTACAACATTAGCCGGGCCACATCGTGATGACTTGCAATTTTTGTTAGATAAAAAAGATGCCCATTTATATGCCTCACAAGGCCAACAAAGAACAATTGCTTTAAGCTTAAAATTGGCTGAAATTCAGCTAATTCATCAAATTACAGGAGAATACCCTACATTACTTTTGGATGATGTAATGAGTGAGCTTGACCACACAAGACAGTCAGCTTTACTAAATTACATCCATGGAAAGACTCAAACTTTTATTACCACTACAGATTTAGAAGGTATTTCCTGGGAAATAGTAAAAACGCCTAAGATTTTTAGATTAAAAGCCGGAGTTATCAGTGAAGGAGACGATTAATAATGGCAGATGACAAAATGAAAGATGTCAAAGAATACGAAAAAGAAGCAGATAAGTATAATGCCAGTCAAATCCAAGTTCTTGGTGGACTAGAAGCCGTAAGAAAAAGACCAGGGATGTATATCGGATCTACCAGTTCTCAAGGTTTACACCACTTAGTTTGGGAAATCATTGATAACGGTATCGATGAATGTTTAGCCGGCTTTGCGACTAAAATTGAGGTTACTGTTGAAGAAGATGGCAGTGTAACTGTACAAGATGATGGTCGTGGTATTCCAGTTGATATTCAAGAAAAAACAGGCCGTCCTGCAGTTGAAACTGTTTATACTGTTTTGCACGCTGGTGGTAAATTTGGCGGTGGCGGATACAAGGTATCTGGTGGGTTACACGGTGTAGGTGCTTCAGTAGTAAACGCCTTATCCACTAAAGTTGAAGTAACGGTTATGCGTGATGGCAAAAAATACTTTATTGATTTTGATCACGGCCGAGTAAAACATGAATTGAAGCAAATTGGTACTGTTGATCCAGGACAACACGGAACAATAGTGCATTTTTACCCAGATCCCGATATCTTTACTGAAACTATTGTTTTTGACGACAAAATTTTGAAAAAGAGAATTCAAGAATTGGCCTTCTTGAATAAAGGGCTCAAGTTAACTTTTACCGATAAACGTAAAAGCTCAGCTGAAACAGATGTCTACCATTACGAAGGCGGAATTAAAGAGTACGTAGCCTTTTTAGATAAAAAAGAAGAAAAGTTGTTTGATACACCAGTTTATGTTGAAGGTGACTATGATGGTATTAATGTTGAAGTCGCTTTGCAATATACTACTGGTTATAAAACCACTATGATGACTTTTGCCAACAATATTCATACCTACGAAGGTGGGATGCATGAAGCTGGTTTTAAGACTGCTTTGACTAGGGTAATTAATGATTATGCACGTAAGGCCAAAATCTTTAAAGATAGCGATACTAACCTATCTGGTGAAGATATTCGTGAAGGAATGACTGCAGTTATTTCAATTAAGCACCCTAACCCACAGTTTGAAGGTCAAACAAAAACCAAATTAGGTAATTCAGATGCAAGAGCTGCGGTAGATAAGGCTTTTTCTGAAGCTTTTAGTAAATTCTTACTAGAAAACCCTAGTGTTGGTCGAAAAATAGTTGAAAAAGGGCAATTAGCTGAAAAAGCTAGAATAGCAGCTAAACGTGCTCGTGAAGTCACTCGGAAGAAGTCAGGCCTTGAAATTGCTAACTTACCTGGAAAATTGGCCGATAATACTAGTAACGATCCAGAAATTTCAGAATTATTTATCGTCGAAGGGGACTCTGCTGGTGGTTCTGCAAAGCAGGGACGTTCAAGATTGACGCAAGCTATTTTGCCAATCAGAGGTAAGATTTTGAACGTTGAAAAGGCCTCAATGGATCGAATTTTAGCTAACCAAGAAATTAGAACCTTGTTCACGGCCTTAGGAACAGGATTTGGAGCTGATTTTGATGTTAAAAAAGCGCGTTATCATAAGTTAATTATTATGACTGATGCCGATGTCGATGGTGCCCACATTAGAACTTTGCTTTTAACATTGTTCTACCGCTACATGAAGCCAATGATTAAGGCAGGATATGTTTATATTGCTCGTCCACCTCTTTACCAAGTAAAACAAGGCAAAATTATAAAGTATCTTGATAGTGACGAAGAATTACACGATTACTTAGGTTCTCTTCAACCAAGTCCTAAGCCAACTGTTCAACGTTACAAGGGGTTAGGTGAGATGTCAGCTGATCAATTGTGGGAAACCACTATGGACCCTGAAAACAGAAGACTTGACCGTGTTGATCCAGCGTATGCTGAAGATGCTGATGCAGTTTTTGAAATGTTAATGGGTAATGAAGTTGGACCACGACGTGACTTTATTACTAAGAATGCTAAATATGTTGAAAACTTGGATGCATAAGGAGGAGCTAGATGGATAATCAAGGTCAAGATCGCAGAATTAGAAATGTCGATTTAACTCATACTATGCGTAGCTCTTTCCTTGACTACGCAATGAGTGTTATTGTTGCTCGGGCTTTACCTGATGTTCGCGATGGAATGAAACCTGTGCAACGGCGGATTCTTTATGGAATGAATGAATTAGGAGTTACTCCTGATAAGCCATACAAAAAGAGTGCCAGAATTGTTGGGGAAGTTATGGGTAAGTTCCACCCACACGGTGACTCCTCAATTTATGAAGCAATGGCACACATGGCGCAAGATTTTAGTTACCGTTATATGTTAATTGACGGTCACGGTAACTTTGGGTCAGTCGATGGTGACCGCCCAGCAGCTATGCGTTATACCGAAGCTAGAATGAGTAAAATTGCTCTAGAAATGCTCCGTGATATTAATAAAAATACAATTGATTGGCAAAGAAACTATGATGATACTGAAAACGAACCATTAGTATTGCCTGCTAGAATTCCTAGTTTATTAGTTAATGGTGCTAGTGGTATCGCTGTTGGTATGACAACTAATATTCCACCTCATAACTTGTCTGAAGTTATTTCAGGCCTACATCTTTTAATGAAAAATCCAGACGCAACTACAATGGATTTGATGAAGGTAATACCAGGACCTGACTTCCCAACTGGTGGGGTAATTATGGGCCGAAGTGGAATCTTGCACGCTTATGAAAGCGGAAAAGGCAATGTTGTTGTACGTGCAAAAACTAACATTGAAGAAGAAAAGAGTGGCCGTGAAAGAATTATCGTTACCGAAATTCCATTTATGGTTAATAAGGCAATGTTGGTACAAAAAATTGCAGAATTAGCACGGGACAAAGTAATTGATGGAATTACTGGAGTCCGTGATGAATCAGACCGTCATGGGATGAGAATTACAATTGATATTCGTCGTGATGCTAGTGCTAGCGTGGTTTTGAACAATCTATTTAAAGAAACCCAAATGCAAACTAACTTCGGAATGAACATGGTAGCAATTGTTAACGGAGCACCACACTTCTTAACTTTGAAACAAATGCTCCAATACTATCTTGATCACCAAGAAGACGTTGTAAGACGTAGAACTAAGTTTGAATTAGATAAGGCAGAAGCTCGTGCTCATATTCTAGAAGGATTAAGAATTGCCTTAGATCATATTGATGAAATTGTTAATATTATTCGTAATTCTGAATCAAGCGATATTGCTAAGGCAACTTTGATTTCACGCTTTGAACTAGATGATAAGCAAGCGCAAGCTATCTTGGATATGCGACTAGTTCGTTTGACAGGATTAGAACGTGATAAAGTAGAACAAGAATATCAAGACTTATTAGTCAAAATTGCTGACTACAAGGATATTTTGGCCAAGCCTGAACGAATTGATCATATTATCTATACTGAATTACTTGATATTCAAAAACGTTTTGGTGATGATAGAAGAACTGAGATTACAGCTAGTGAAGTTGTTTCAATTGAAGATGAAGATTTAATTGAAAAGCAAAATGTGCTTTTGACTTTAACTCATAATGGCTATATTAAGCGGATGCCAGTTAGTGAATTTAGAACTCAAAATCGTGGTGGTCGTGGAATTAAGGGTATGGGTGTGCAAGATGATGACTTTATTGAACGCTTAACATACTCAAGTACGCATGATTACTTATTGTTCTTTACTAATAAGGGTAAAGTATATTCTAAGAAAGCTTATGAGATTCCTGAATATAGCAGAACCGCTAAAGGATTACCAATTATTAACTTGCTTCAACTTGATAAAGGTGAAAAGATTCAAGCTATGATTAATGTTCCTGAAGGGCATGAAGATGGAAACTTGTTCTTTATTACTAAGATGGGTGTTGTTAAGCGGACTAGTGTTGAAGAATTTAGCAATATCCGTAATTCAGGGTTAATTGCTTTGACTTTACGCGATGGGGACGAATTAAGTAACGTTTTAACTACTGATGGCAAGCAAAATATTATTATTGGCACTCACATGGGTTATGCAGCTAGCTTCAAAGAAAGTGATGTTCGTGTAATGGGACGATCAGCTGCCGGAGTTCGCGGAATTAACTTGCGTGAAAATGACTATGTTGTCGGCAGTGAAGTGCTTAAGCCAGGTGCAGAAGTCTTAGTAATCTCTGAAAATGGTTATGGTAAGCGGACGGCTGTTAGTGAATACCCAATTAAGGGTCGTGGCGGTAAAGGTATTTTAACGACCAAGTTAGGTAAGAAGAATGGCCCACTTGCCGGGATGACTGTGGTTGATGGTACAACTGATATCATGCTAATTACCACTGATGGAATTATGATCAGATTTAAGACTGAGGATGTCTCACAAACTGGTAGAGCAACTATGGGTGTACGCTTGATTAAGTTAGGCGAAGGCGATAGTGTCGCAAGTTTGACCGCAGTTCCTAATGAAGATGATGATACAGAAGATCAAGACGAAAATTCTAAATCTGAAGAATAAAATTTTTGAATAAAAAATAAAATTACCAACTTTTTGGTGTATCTAATTAGTGATAGAAAAAACTATCAGGATCACGTATAAAAAGTTTGGTAATTTTTTTGTTCTGTGCTAGAATGATGAACTGTGAGTAATATTTTTTCGATTACTCCTTGTTCTTAAACATTTAGTAAGAACCATTTAGTCCAGAAGGAGGTGCAATAGTCAATGACAACCAAGTATGAAGTAACTTACATTATCAAGCCTGATATTGATGATGAAGCAAAGAAAGCCGTTGTTGATAAATACGATAAAGTTATCGCTGATAACGGTGCTACAATGGTTGAATCAAAAGACTGGGGCAAGCGTCGTTTTGCATACGAAATCAACAAGTATCGTGAAGGTACTTACCACATTATGACTTTCACTGCAGAAGATGCTAAAGCAGTCGATGAATTTGGTCGTCTTTCAAGAATCGACAACCAAGTTTTACGTTCAATGACCGTTAAGTTAGATAAGTAGTTTGTTTTCGTGAATTAGGAAGAGGAGGAAATAGGTATGATTAATAGAGTTGTACTTGTTGGCCGTTTAACACGTGATCCTGATTTACGCACTACTGGTAGTGGGATTAGCGTTGCTACTTTTACATTGGCAGTTGATCGTCAATATGCTAATGCACAAGGTGAACGCGGGGCTGATTTTATTAGCTGTGTAATCTGGAGAAAGGCTGCAGAAAATTTCTGCAATTTCACTAATAAAGGTTCATTAGTTGGTATTGATGGCCGAATCCAAACCAGAAGCTACGATAATAAGGATGGGCAAAGAGTTTATGTGACTGAAGTTATTGTTGATAATTTCTCACTACTTGAATCACGTAAAGATCGTGAAGCTCGTTCCCAAAATGGTGGCTATGCGCCACAAAATAACGGAAGTTCATATGCTGGAAATAGTAATCAAAATACTAATTTCCAAGCGAATAATAGTGCTCCAAATACCAATAATGCTGCACCACAGGATCCATTTGCTGATTCAGGTTCAACAATTGATATTTCGGATGATGATCTTCCATTCTAAATTTATAGAAAGGATCTAGAGACATGCCTCAACAAAGAAGAGGCGGCCGTCGTCACCGTAAGGTTGACTTCATTGCCGCAAACCACATCGACTACGTCGATTACAAAGATGTTGATCTGTTGAAACGTTTTATCTCTGAAAGAGGTAAAATCTTACCACGTCGTGTCACTGGCACTAGTGCAAAGAACCAACGTAAGTTGACTATTGCAATTAAGAGAGCTCGTATTATGGGCTTATTGCCATTCGTAGCAGAAGACTAAAACAGATATTAACTGTCGCAGTTAGCTTTTATCGCTAACTGCGATTTTTTTATGTCTTGATAAGTGGTCTATAAGTAAAGATACGGTATAATAAACTTGATGTAGTTTATTTTCAAACTAGAGAGGATCTTCATGAAAGATTTTTTTAGAAAACTAGAATTACCGGAGTTTATAAAAGACTCACGATTAAGTTCTTCAGTTCTAATCGTTATCTTTTTGTCACTCTTTAGTGCTGTAGTGGGAGTTATGATTAGTCCTTTCTTTGGACTAGCGATGGTATTAATTTTCGTTTTAATTGTAGCTTTTACAGTCTATGGGGCATATATTTTAGCCGGTAATGCAAGTAATTTTGCAGCTAATTTATCGTATCGTATTAAGCGTAGTGAACAAGAAGCTATGATAAAAATGCCATTAGGCATTTTGCTTTATGATTCTGATCATCATATTCAGTGGGTAAACCCATATTTACAAATGTATTTGGAAGATGAGGATGTTTTAGGACGTTCTATTTCATCAGTTGATCCGGAATTGGGTAAAATTTTTGAAACTATTTTATCTAATAAAAAAACATCTCAAAATCAGCTCGTAAAATGGGGCAGTCGACAATTTGAAATGATTGTTCAAGATAATTTAGGCGTTATTTATTTGTTAGATATTACACGCTATGCCCAAATTGAAGAAAAATATGAAGCTGAAAGATTGGCAATTGGTTTAATATTCATTGATAATTATGATGAATTGAGTCAAGGGATGCATGATCAAGAGTTAGCCTTAATGAGTTCATATGTTCAAAATACCTTGAGTGAATATGCGGCTAAGTTCCATGCATATTTAAAGAGAATAGATGAAGACCATTTCTTGTTGCTTACGCATATGCAAGATTTAAAGAAATTGGAGGGTGATAAGTTTTCTGTACTTGATAAAGTACGGTTAGAAACTAGTCGTAATAATACTCCATTGACGCTTTCTATTGGATTAGCTTATGGTAGCGACTCATTAAATGAAGTAGCAGATCAAGCACAGTCTAATTTGGACCTTGCTTTGGGACGAGGCGGAGATCAGGTGGTCTTACGTGAACCTGGTAAAGAAGCTCGTTTCTTTGGTGGAAAATCTAATCCAATGGAAAAACGGACTCGAGTTCGTGCAAGAATGGTTTCTCAAGCCTTACAAGAAATTTTTAAAGATGCAGATCAAATTTTTGTTGTAGGACACCAACGCCCAGATATGGATGCCATTGGTGGTGGTATAGGGATTGTCAAAATTGCTCGTGCACATGGTGTAAAAGCGCATGTAGTCTTAGATACTAATCATACTAACTATGATGTAGGACGTTTGGTTGCACGATTAGAAAAAGAAAAGGACTTAGATTTATTTATTAGTCCTGAAGATGCGCTAGCACAAGCAACAGATCAATCTTTATTGGTAATGGCGGATCACTCTAAATATTCAATTACATATGATGCAAAATTATATGATAAATTAAAGAATCGTTTAGTAATTATTGATCACCACCGTCGAGGGGAAGAATTCCCTGAAAATCCAATGCTTATTTATATTGAGCCATATGCTTCATCTACATGTGAATTAGTTACTGAGATGATAGAATATCAGCCACAGCGTGGGGAACAATTATTGACAGATTTGGAAGCTACAGCAATGTTGGCCGGAATTACCGTTGACTCTAAAGAATTTTCTCTTAGAACTGGTACTAGAACCTTTGATGCGGCAAGTTATTTGCGGTCAATTGGGGCAGATTCAGCAATTGTGTCAGATTTGTTAAAAGAAGATATAGAAAGTTTCACCCAAAAGGCTAAGTTAGTAGCTAGTTTAAAGATGTATAAAGATGATATAGCCTTACTTTTGGGGCCAGACGATAAAATAATAGACCCAATTGTGACAGCTCAGGCAGCTGATATGGCATTATCACTAGAACACGTTGATGCTAGCTTTGCGGTTACTAGGCGCAAAAAAGATACAATTGGTATTTCAGCTAGATCAATGGGAGATATCAATGTCCAGGTAATTATGGAAAAATTGGGAGGTGGAGGTCACTTATCTAATGCAGCAACCCAATTGAAAGATATTACGATTGATGAAGCAAAAGAAAAACTAGAAAAAGCAATAGAAGATTATCTAGAAGAAAACGAATAATTATTTTAGGAGGTTTCTTATGAAAGTTATTTTTGTACAAGATGTTCGTGGTCGTGGTAAACGTGGAGAAGTTAAAAATGTGCCAGATGGCTATGCACAAAATTATTTAATCAAAAGAGGCTTAGCTAAAGAAGCTAACAAGGGTAACCTTAATACTTTGAAGCGAGTTGAAGCTAACGAAAAGGCAGCATATGAAGCTGAGAAAGCTGATGCAATCAAAATCAAGAAGCAACTTGAGAGTGATAACACAGTTGTCCAATTCAAGTCTAAAGCAGGCACAGATGGCCGTTTATTTGGTTCAATCAGTGGAAAGAAGATTGTTGAAGGCTTGGAACAACAATTTGGTTTAAAGATTGATAAACGTAAACTTGAATTACCTGAACCAGTTAAAGCTCTTGGTTATACTAACGTAAAAGTTAAATTATTCAAGGGTGTTGAATCAACAATTAGAGTACATATTACTGAAGAATAGGGTAGTACATAAGAAATGGATAACGTAGTTTCACCACAAATTCCTCATGACTCAGAGGCTGAAAAAGCCGTCCTTGGGGCGATTTTTATTGATCCTGAGGCAATTGCTGATGCAGAAGCTATAGTCACTGCAGATGATTTCTATGAGCGAGCTAATCGAATTTTGTTTGCTGCTATGAAAGATTTAGTAGATCGGGACGAAGCTATTGATCCTTTGACTATTCGTGATGAATTAGCTAAGCGAAAACAATTAGAAGATATAGGTGGCATTGCTTACATAAGTGATGTAGCGGTAGCAACACCGACGAGTGCTCACGTTACTTATTATGCTCAAATTGTTCACCGTAAATCTCAATTGCGTCGCTTAATTGCAGCTAGTCAAAAAATCATTCAAAATGCTATGGAAGGTAGCGATGATGTTGCTAATATTTTGGATGATGCTGAAAAGCAAATCATGGATGTGTCATCTGATACTAATTCAGCTGGGTTTAGAAATATCAAAGAAGTTGTTCAAAAAGCTCTTGATGAAATCAATGCTGCAACAGCCGCTGATACAGATGTAACAGGATTATCTACAGGTTTTGTTAATTTAGATAAAATGACAACAGGTCTTCATGAAGATGAGTTGATAATTTTAGCAGCACGACCTGGTGTGGGTAAGACTTCATTTGCAATGAATGTTGCTCAATATGCGGGGCTTCATGACCATAAGACGGTAGCTGTTTTTTCACTAGAAATGAGTGGCGAACAGCTTGTCCAAAGAATGTTAGCATCAGAAGGCTTAATTGATTCTATGCATTTAAGAACTGGGCAATTAAATAATGAAGAGTGGAATAAATTAGTTGTTGCAGCAGGAGCGTTAGCTACAGCATCGATTTTTATTGATGATACTCCAGGTATTAAGATGAGTGAGATTCGTGCAAAAGCTAGAAAATTAGCTAAAGAGGATGGCAATTTAGGTTTAATAGTAATTGACTACTTGCAACTAATTGAAGGTCCTAAGAGTGAATCACGTCAGCAAGAAGTTTCTGCGATTTCGCGGCAATTAAAAAAATTAGCTAAAGAATTGCACGTACCAGTAATAGCTTTATCACAGTTATCACGGTCAGTTGAACAGCGCCAGGATAAACGGCCTGTATTATCAGATATTCGTGAATCAGGTTCAATTGAACAGGATGCGGATATTGTTGCTTTCTTATATCGGGATGATTATTACCGTGATGAAGAAGGTAGCGAAGATAACGACCAGCAGGGGGATGATGATAATGGAGAAGTTGAAGTTATCATTGAAAAGAACCGTTCTGGTAGTCGTGGTACAGTTAAGTTAATGTTTTCAAAACCGTATAACCGTTTTTCAAATTTGGATTATGCTCATGATGAGTAAGATAAAAGGATGTTTCTCATGAAACATCCTTTTTAGTCTTTAAAATTATAACTTTCAAAAAAGATTGGAGCCTTGCTTGAGTCATTACTCTTAGGGCAAGCACTGAAATCACCTTCAGAAAATGGTAAGTAATTATTTTTGGCACTTTGATAAATAAGCTTAATCATTTCAGTTGCTACTTGGCGCACTTCAGGATCCATGCCCATTACAACCTTTCCTAAAGTCCAAGTACCGCGAATACGATGCTCAGTAAATACATTCATATCTGTAATATCCATATTTTCGAATGCTAAAAAGATAGCTGACCAGAGTTGACCACGTTTTTCTGCTGGAATAGATTGATTGAATTGAATTAAGGCGTGCCGAATTATACGGGCTGAAGTCGTTAATCCTTCTGCTAATACAAAACTATTACGTCCCACACTCCAATTGAGTGGAGTATGCTGGTGCATCATCGGATAGACACTTTTTACTACTAATGTCCTTTCGGGGTGATCGAGCATAATTCCAAAAACAGAACTTTCAGGTACGTAGGTCCGCATTTTATCAATTGCGCGTTTAAAGCCCGCACTTTCTGCAAATACTGAACGATAACCTGGTCCATCAAAATTTAAAGCATTTATTACTCGATCTTGAACATCGTAGCGTGCAGCAGCTAGTGAATGAATTGCATAGTGGCCACCTTTTGAATGACCTGTGATATAAATTTTACAATTTTTAAATTTATCTGCCATTGCTTCAAGGTAATCACGTGCTACAGTTTGACCATAAATCTGATAACTGTAATTCATAATCATATCTTCATTCCATCCAACGACAGAACTATCAGTTCCTCGGAAGGAAATTAAAATAGTATTTTTATCTAATTGCAAAGTTAAAGCAGCAAATTGTAAAGGAGCTGGTTCAGCCTCTAAACGGGATGTCCAATCTAGAATTTTTAAATCTGCAAAACGAGGGCTTTTTACTAAAAGTCTAGTTTCTGTTTTTCGGTGCAAATCCAAAGAGCCACTGTAAAGCGCTAAAATACGTTCACATGCTTCTTTTAGGCTATGGCCTACAATTGACTCATCAAAAGGTAAATAAGCAATAGAAGCTAAAATAGCCCCATCAACGCTATTATATTGCCTTTGCTTAAATGATAAATCACCGCGCCAACGCAAATAATCAAGTGGACCTGCCATTTTATCCATCCTCTCAAAGTATAATAGCTATATTTTAATACTTTATTTTTTAATAAAGAAAAAAAGAGCCAAAACTTGACTCTTCCTTAATCTTATTTACCACCACGGGTGTAAATGATTCGTTTGATATCTGGATATTTGCGCAAATGCATGATGATATTATTTTCATCAATTTTATTATTAATAATTCCATCAGCATTAAAAACAATTTGTTCATCATCGACATCTAAAATCTTAATAGCGATAGATTCAACATGATTATTTTCGAGTTCATTTTGAATTTCGTTAAGAATATTAGGCGTATTAACACAAACAATTTGAACGTTAAAACGAACATGGATAATAATTCTGGAAATAATTGAATCATCATGAAATAGCATTTGAATAAAGAAGATGAAAATTGTTGCTAAAACTCCAATGGTGTATAAACCGGACCCAACGGCCATACCAATAGCAGAAGTAGCCCAGACACCAGCAGCGGTTGTTAAACCAGAAATTTGTTCACGGCGAACTAAAATAGTTCCGGCACCGATGAAGGAAATACCTGTAACAATCTGAGCTGCAATTCTTGAAGGGTCTAGAGCAATCTCATTTGTTGTCAATAAGTCGTAAAAGCCATATTTAGAAACTATCATAAATAAAGCAGAAGCAACAGCGACAACAATATGAGTTCTTACACCAGCGCTTTTACGCTGGATAGCACGTTCATAACCAATTACTGCACCACAAAGTGCAGCAACGATAATTCTAATTAACCATTCAACTTGAGTGGTAAAACCGGCAATAGCCAAAATTGTCATTTTGATACTCCCCTTATATTTGTAGTAAATCAATACAACTTCCATTCTAATATAAAATTAGGCAAAAAACAGAAAAAAATTTCAAATAAAAGCTTGCACAAACCTAATTTTTATGGTTAAATTATTAATTGTGTTAAGGCAACACGAAAAGTTGCTGACTTAGCTCAGTTGGCAGAGCACCTCACTAGTAATGAGGAGGTCGAAGGTTCGAACCCTTTAGTCAGCATTGGAATGAATGAAGTTGGGACACCGATACGTTCGGTGTCTTTTTTGTTGTCTAAAGTTATATGCAATGAGAAAAGCACAGGATTAAACTGGTGTCATTTTAAGCTATTTGATCATGATATAATAGTGATGTAATGAAGAATATGATTGACGTGCAAAGGATGAGCTGGTTACTCAATCCGTCGTCGACGTTTTGCGGGTGGTTCGTTAGAACCGCCTTTTTTATTGCCTACACTTATATGAGAAATTCAAAAAAATCTAAATCCATTTGCTAATTTTCGGTGTAATAAATGATTTATCGGTGATTCAGTATCCTTATTATTTGCAATCTGCACTTCTACCACTGTAGAATATGAAATAAAAATTAAAAAGAGATGCAAACTATGAATAAACAGGAACGAATTCAGGTTTTAACCGATTTAATTAAAATTAACTCCATCAATGGCAATGAACTTGAGGTAGCAACTTATTTGAAAGCATTATTTGCTAAACACAATATTGAAGCTGCGATTGATGCTTTTGGCGATAAGAGGGCGAATCTAATTATGGAACTAAATCCGCAAGCTTCAGGGCCGATTTTAGGTCTTACTGGGCATATGGACACCGTTGACTTAGTAAATGAAGCCAAGTGGCAGAGCAATCCGTTTGAACCTAAACTTGACGGTGATAAGCTTTATGGTCGCGGCAGTGCAGATATGAAAAGTGGGCTGGCAGCAGAAGTTATTGCTTTGATTGAACTTGTTGAATCCGGGCGGATAAAAGGGCATGTACGCTTTTTAGCTACGGCTGGAGAAGAATATGGAACTCCGGGTGCTAATCGGTTAGAAGAACAGAGTTATGCGGCAGATTTAGCGGCCTTAATAGTTGGTGAACCAACTGGTGGTGACATTGTATATGCTCATTCTGGTAGTTTGAACTATCGCATTAAAAGTCATGGTCAAGCTGTTCACTCATCTAGACCGGAAGAAGGAAAGAATGCAATCACTGGTTTAGTTAAGTTTTATGTAGCTGAACAAGAGTTATTTAATAATGCACCAAAAGATCCATATTTAGGCGAAATTAAGCACAGCATTACGGTCATTGAAGGTGGAAAGCAGGTTAATATTATTCCCGCTGAAGCTAAGTTAGAAGGCAATATTAGACCAACCAAGGCTTTCAGCAATGAAGAAGTGATTAAATCATTGAAAGCATTAGTTTCAAAGCTAAATCAAGCTGAAGCTACTCACTTAGAATTTGAATTGATTCATAACTTTTATCCAGTGGTTACTAGCCCCGATGATGCATTTGTTAAGAAGGGGTTAGCCGCTACTACCGACGCCTTTGCCAATCTAAGAAAGCCCAAGCTCAGAATTATTAATGGAGCAACAGATGCGTCTGTTTTTGTTAAACGTAGACCAGATTTGCCAGTCTTTATTTTAGGTCCTGATAAGTGGAAATTAGCGCATCAAATAAATGAATATACGACGATTTCTTCATATTTAGCAGTAATAGAAGCATATAAGAATATTATTTTGAACTTTTTTGAATAATAGTTAGTAATCCTCAACATAAGTTGAGGATTTTTTGTTTTATTTCACATATAGGTAATCTTGACAAGGAATAAATCGGGGGGGGTAAAATGCGCCTTGTATGACTTTTAATTTATTTGGAGGAATTTATGATAGTAGGGATAGTTTTATTAGTAGTATCAGGTTTGTTATCTAGCCTTTTTTATAGTAAGAAAAAATATATATGGTTTTTATTGTGTTTGATTTTTGCTCTTTGTTGTTTTTTAGGGTTTACAGCAGATATTACTAATATTTTGTTGTTTCAAGTAATTATGGGTGTAACAACACTTGGAGCTTTAGGTATATTTGCATATTTAGTTCTTTTGAATAAAAAAGGTAAAAAGCCTAGATATAATAAGACTATATTTGCAATAACTATACTTGCTTTACTGTTTGCAGTCATGGGAATATCTTCACCTAAGGATTTTATGTTGCATACTGATGAAGTAATAGCAAAAGATAAAGGTAATCATACCAATTCAAAATACTTCGAAGTGTTAACTTCTAAAGATAATTGGGATACTGAAAATAAAATGTTTTCAATTGATACTAATTCTAAAGGTAAAGTATCTCTGAAACTAAAAGGTTTGAGAGATTGTACAGTTACTATCAAAAATTCCCCAGATTTTGATAAAGATACCGATCAATCAGTTAAAACACGAAAAATCGAATTACGTGCAGGTGAAACAAAAACATTATCATTTGCTATGAAAAATAGTGACTATGTTGAGATTGAACTTGTGATAGTTGATCCTGATGGTAAGAAAACTTATGTAGAATTCAATAACGAGATGGAAGATAATTCATCTGACTCGGATTCCGATACCGATTCAGATAGTGATACTAATGATTCAGATGATAAAGATAGTGATGATGATAATACTCTAGGAAAGCAACTTATTAAGCATTTAGTAAAAGAAGAATCTAATGGCTTTTATTATGAAGATAAAACCGATAGTAGAATTAGATATTTTGTAGATAGTGATAATAAAATAACTGCAATCAAAGTTGTACTAAGAGATGGTGGTAATTTCGTTACAGTTCAAGGTTATTTGTCTGAAAGAATATTACATGATGAGCATCTAAAATATGGTAATGATAAAGAAGATGAGAATGGTACCATATTGGATAATGATGGAAAATATAATGTATATTCTCCTAAAAATAAAAAGTGGTATCACATATCTTTACAAGCGGGTAATGGCGAGAATGCTGTATCTGAATTTAGTGCCTGGCCTGGTAAGAGTTCAGATGCTAAATAAATGGCTCTTTGTCAAATCCTGTTGATAAGGAGTGATTTAAAGAATCAAGCAGTATATAAATTGCTTGGTTCTTTTCTTTAACCTTGTTTTCTTCTAATCTAATTCTTGTTAGTAAGTTAATGTAATTTGAGTAACCATAAGAGCAGTACGCTCTATTTGTTTGATTTTACGATTGCAACCTTCTAAACAACCATTAGAGTAGTTGAATCTACTATCATTTCCCGGGCAATATAGGAAGTAAGTATTTTACTTACTTCCTTTTTTATTTGTAAGCACTTGACTAATTTGTACCAACAAATTATATTTAAAATGTAAACGCTTACCATTAGAAATACGAGGTCAATGATATGTTTGAAACGAAAATGCCTAATGGTTTTCTTTGGGGTGGCGCAGTTGCTGCTCATCAATTAGAAGGTGCATGGAATATTGATGGAAAGGGTCCTTCAGTTGCAGATGTGATGACTGTAGGATCAACTGAAAAAGATCGAGAATTTACAGGGAAAGTTTTACCTGGTGAGAATTATCCTAATCATGAGGCAATTGATTTTTATCATCATTACAAGGAAGATATTAAATTATTTGCTGAAATGGGATTTAAATGTTTTAGAACATCCATTGCATGGACGAGAATTTTTCCTAATGGTGATGAAGATGAACCTAACGAAGCAGGTTTAAAGTTTTATGATGACTTATTTGATGAATGTCATAAATACGGTATTGAACCTGTAATAACACTCCACCACTTTGAAATACCGCTACATTTGGTAAATGAATATGGTGGTTGGGAAAATAGAAAGTTAATAGACTTCTTTACTCGTTTTGCAAGAGTTTGTTTTAAGCACTACAAAAATAAAGTTAAGTACTGGATGACTTTTAATGAAATTGATAATCAAGCAGCATTTAATAATCAATTTTTGATGTGTACTAATTCAGGTATTGTCTTTAAAGATGGCCAAAATCGTGAAGCGGCAATGTATCAAGCAGCGCATTATGAATTAGTTGCTAGTGCTTTAGCTGTGAAGATAGGTCATGAAATTAATCCTGATTTTAAGATTGGATGCATGATTAACTATGCTTCAGTTTATCCAGCAACTTGCAAGCCAAGCGATTGTTTATTAGCTCAAAGAGTGGCTGATAGACGTTATTGGTTTAGTGATGTTCATGTTAATGGTGAATATCCAGAAGAAATTGAGATGTACTTGAAGCGTAAAGGATATCGTCAAGATATTACGGAAGAAGATCGTCAAATTTTACGAGAAGGTACAGTTGATTATATTGGCTTTAGCTACTATGCTTCAATGACGGTCGGTAGTGGCAAAGTAGATGCCGACAGTGTGACTGATTTAGATGCCGCTAAAGTTCACAATGAATATTTACCAACTACTGCATGGCATTGGGAGATTGATCCAGAAGGGCTACGCTATGGTCTTAATTGGCTAACTGATCGCTATCACAAACCATTATTCATTGTTGAAAATGGTATGGGAGCTTATGACAAGGTTGAAGCAGATGGCTCAATTCATGATGAGTATCGCATTGACTATTTGCGTAAACATATTAGCGAAATGGAAAAAGCCGTTGCCTTAGATGGTGTTAACCTAATGGGTTATACTCCTTGGGGCTGCATTGACTTGGTTTCCGCAGGAACAGGTCAAATGGATAAGCGTTATGGCTTTATTTATGTCGATAAAAATGACAAAGGTGAAGGTACCTTAGCTCGTTCAAGAAAAGATTCATTTTTCTGGTATCAAAAAGTCATTAGATCAAATGGTGCAGAAATCGAATAATAAGTAAAAGTCTATAAAAATACTAAGTATCTGGAATTTAAGAAAGAAGTAAGATAAAGTGGCAAGAACTATTTATTTTGTGCGTCATGGTGAAACGCTTTTTAATACGCAGCATCGTGCACAAGGGCGAGTAGATTCTCCTTTAACGGATTTAGGTATTAGACAGGCTAAAGCAGTAAAAAAATTTTTTGAAGATAAGAATATTAGATTAAATGCGGCTTTTAGTTCCACTCAAGAACGTGCTTGTGACACATTAGAGTTAATTGTAGGACATAATTTTCCATATAAAAGATTAAAGGATTTAAGAGAAAGAAGTTATGGAGTATTTGAAGCTAGAGCTGATGACTTACTTCCTTGGGGACATGGATTAGGGCATGATAAAGTAGATCCTACTATTGAAACATATGATTCTATGCTAAAAAGAATGAATTCAGCTTTAAAAACTATTTTTGAAGAAACAAAAGATGACGATACAATATTAGTTTCTAGTCATGGTAATTTTCTAGCAGTTTTTACTCGTAGCCTTTTAGGTGGTGAAGATCTTAAAGGTATGGGAAATTGCTGTGTAGTTGAAGTTAAAGAAGAAAATAAAAGACTACAATTAATAAATATTTATGAACCAGCTGCAAATGTAAAATAATTTTATTGTAGAAGTGTAAAAATTGTTAACTCCTATGATATTGTTTCAGGTTAAAAAAAGGATAAAGACAATGGCTAAAGCAGAAAGTAAAAAAGAATTCAAAGAGAAAAGTTTATATTATAATCGTTATTTTAGTTTACGGTATTTAACAGCAGGATATTTCTTTGTTAATTTTTGGTGGTTAATTGTACTTGCAATGGGTGGTAGTGAAGTCGTTTTATTGCCACTAGCACTCTTATTGCTTTGTATACCAGCCATTTGGGAACAAAAGAAAAAATTTGATCAAGGAGAAGATAATGAATTACCGCAAACTAAGCATTATTATTTGTTTCAAGTAGTAATAAATATTTTATTGGGAATTTGTTACTTTACACCAGCCTTTAGCTTTTTTTATCCTTTTGTAGATTCTGCTGCTTTTAGTTTTCTCTTTATGCTTTTACTTTTAGGCTTGGCTATTGGGATCTGGAGTTTACATCATATTAGTCAGATTGAACGTAATGAAGATAAGTTTTTTAGGAGATATGAAGCCTATGCTCGACAAAAGTGATAAAAAAGTCGTTTTCTTAGATATCGATGGAACGCTGTGCGATTATAACGGTGTTATTCCTAGATCGGCTAAACAAGCTGTTCGGTTAGCTAGAAAAAATGGGCATTTAATTTTCTTAAATACTGGACGCAGTAAGGCGGAAATGGATGATGATTTACTCAATATTGGTTTTGATGGCATGATTTGTGGAAATGGAAACTATGTTGAAGTAGAACAGAAAGTAATTTTACATCAGCCACTACCTGAAAATATTGAAGCAAAAATAGTTAAGTGGCTTGGGGAGCAACATAGCGAGTTTTTCTTAGAAAGTAACAATGGTTTATTTGCCAGTGAGCATTTTAAAGAGCAAGGGTTACCAGTTGTCCGAGCCTATGTTCAAGGCGAGGGTCAGGAAGATGTAAGTCATGTAACTGTTGAAACAGCCTTTCCGGCAATGCAATATGGTAAGCAGCTAATTCGAGATGATGTAAATAAAATAAGCTTTATTTTGACTAAACAAGTTCAACCTGAGATAGTTAAAAGTCAATTTCCACATCTTGAATTTGGAACTTGGGGTGGAAAAGATGAACAACCTCTTTTTGGTGATTTACGTCCCAAGGGAATTAGTAAAGCAAATGCTATTAAGAAATTGTTGCAATATTTGAATATGTCATTAACAGATACAATTGCTTTTGGTGATGCTCAAGTTGATATCCCAATGTTTGAGCTTTGCAAGGTTGGAGTATGTATGGGTAACGGTGGTCAAAAAGCCCAAGAACAGGCAGATTTGGTTACAGATAGCGTTATGGATGACGGGCTGCAGCACGCTTTTGAAAAATTGTCTTTAATTTAGTAATAACATTTTTTTATTTAAGAAAAGAGTCTGGAAAAAACTCTTAAATTACAAAAAACGTTGATTATCTTGGTTTTATAAACCTTGATATATCAACGTTTTTATTTTTAGAATTTATCGAAATCTAACCTGAAATCTACTTTTTTCTCAGACACTTTTGACTATAAACAAGTTACATGATTATAGAATGAAATATCTGAATTGAAGTAATTAATAACTGAGTAATTAAATGCAATATTATTTCGTAAGTAGTTAATTTCTGTGATTTGAATATTAGGCGTTTTAGCTGGAATATTCAGCTTTTCAGAATCTTTCTTATCAGTGTAGGTCATTTTGATAAATTCATCTGCATCATTAACTTCAATATTGAATTGTTTTTGAATAAATTCAAAAATAGAACTTTGGCAAATTTTTTCATCTAAATAAGGGACTATCTTTTTTAGATAGTAGGTTTTTTCTAAGCAAAATAATTCATCATTAAAGTAACGCAATCGCTCAATATAATATAAATCTGTGCCCAGTTCACAGCCTAATGCTTCTGCAGTTAGTTCGTTAGCTTTAAGAGTCTTAAATGAAAGAATTTTGGTTTTAAGCTTTTTTAAAATCGTATTTTTATCTTCATATGATTGAGGACGCGTTGGGTGAATACCATCTTTGCTAGCCATTAACATTAATTCATTATTATTAATAAGTTGTTGATTTATAAAGTAGCCGCTCCCTTGGACTCGTTTAACTATGCCATGATTAGCCAAAATTGCAATCGCGTTTCGAATAGTATTACGTGATACTTGATATTGCGCCATTAGTTCATTTTCGCTAGGTAATTGCTTTTTAAAATCTTTATAAAATATTTTCTCGGAGATATTCCGAGCAATCTCCATATATTTTCTCATTTTCCTTCTCCCAATAAATACTCTTTTTGGTATTTGCTAAATTTGTACCAACATGTTACACTTACATTGTAAATGAAAGCGGTTACTTAATCAATAAAAGAAGCTTTCAGTCAGCCAAGTTATTATTTTTTTCGGAGGTGTTTATTATGGCTGAAAAGACGATTATGTTATGTTGTGCTGCTGGTATGAGTACAAGTATGTTGGTTGCAAGAATG
The DNA here is from genome assembly GCF_007095465.1 of Lactobacillus mulieris. Classification (GTDB taxonomy): domain Bacteria; phylum Bacillota; class Bacilli; order Lactobacillales; family Lactobacillaceae; genus Lactobacillus; species Lactobacillus mulieris. The sequence continues at coordinate 56,712 of NZ_SDGL01000002.1, read as the reverse complement.
CAAGATGCTGCTAAGGCAGATGGAGAAGATGTAGAAATTTTTGCATGTCCAGCAGCTGAAGCAGATGATAAACTTGCGCAAGAAAATGTAAGCGCTATTTTGTTAGGACCACAAGTTCGTTATATGCTTGATTCTTTTAAACAAAAAGTAAGCGATAAAAACATTCCTGTTGATGTTATTGATATGCAAGCTTACGGCATGATGGACGGGGAAAAGGTCTTGAAACAAGGTTTAAGCTTAATTAAATAGGGAGGCTTAATTATGGATAAAGATCCAAAGCAAGTTGCGGATTTAGTCAATGACGCTGCAAAGAAAGAAAAAGAAGCTAATGAACTTTCGATGCAGCAAACGATGATGTTGATTATGAATGCCGGAAATGCTAAAGCATTTGCCAAAGAAGCAATTGATGCAGCTAAAAAAGGTGACTTTGATAAAGCAGAAGCTAAGATTAAGGCAGCAAATGAAGCGTTAGTTGATGCGCATAATACACAAACCGGAATGCTTACAGAGGAAGCACGAGGAAATCATGCCAAATTAACCTTACTAGTAGTTCATGCTCAAGATCATTTGATGACAGCAATCACATATATTGATTTGGCACAAGAACTAGTTGATGTATATAAGCAAATGGCTGAATTAAAGAAATAGTTCATGCTTGAGTAGGGGAAATGAATATGGAAAACAATAAGATAATTAAGTTTATGAACGAGCATCTATTAGGGCCAATGGGTAAGATGGCCAACTTTAGATTCGTTCGAGCAATTATGGCAGCAGGGCTGGCATCAATTCCATTTACTATTGTTGGATCAATGATGCTGGTATTAAATGTTATTCCAATGGCCTTCCCACAATTACAAGGTATTTGGAATGCTAGCTTTGTTCACTTTACGCCACTTTATATGACTATCAACTATGCTAGTATGGGAGCTTTAGCACTATACTTTAATATAGTTTTAGGTTATGAATATACCAAAATTATAGCTACTGAAGAAAAGCTGAATATGACACCAATGAATGGTGCACTTTTGTCGATGTTCGCTTTCTTTATGACTTTACCAGAATTAGTTGTAAAAAATGGTACGGTAGAAGTTATTTCAAAAGCGGTCAAAGATGGTGCAGGAACAGTCAGTGGTTTTAGTGTTACATCATCTGGACTTAATCGATTAGGTACAGCAGGTATCTTTGTTGGTATTATTATGGCTGTATTAGCTGTAAAGTTATATCAATTAGCTGTAAAGCACAATTGGGTTATTAAGATGCCACCGCAAGTTCCAACAGGTGTAGCAAATGCCTTTACTGCATTAATTCCTGCATTCTTAGTTGGTTTTGTAGTAGTTATCATTGAAGGATTATTAGTTTTTGTAGGAACTGATATCTTTAATGTTATTGCTTTACCATTTAGCTTTGTAACTAACTTAACTAATACCTGGTTAGGAATTTTGGTAATTGTTTTCTTAGTTCATTTCTTATGGGTAATGGGAATACATGGTGCTAATATTATAGGTGCCTTCTATACTCCAATTGCGTTAGCTAACTTTGCCGCTAACTACAAAGGTGCTCATTATGTATTTGCTGGTGAATTTATGAACATGTTTGTAATTATTGGTGGTTCTGGTGCAACTTTAGGGATTGTTATTTGGATGGCCTTTAGAGCACGTTCAGCCCAACTTAAAGTTTTAAGTAGAACAGCAATTGTACCAGCATTCTTCAATATTAATGAGCCAATTGTTTTTGGATGTCCAATTGTATATAACCCTATCTTAATGTTCCCATTCATTCTTGCTCCAATGGTAACTGCTACTACCTCTTATTGGGCTATTAAATTAGGCTTGGTAGGTAAGGTTATTGCGCAGATGCCTTGGCCTTCTCCATTAGGTATAGGTGCTTTTATTGGTACCGGTGGTGATTGGAAAGCTGCTGTATTGGCAGTAATTAATGTTTTTCTTGCCTTCCTTGTTTGGTACCCATTCATGAAGATGTATGATAATAAGTTACTTGCTCAAGAAAAAGCTAATCAAACAAGTGAACAAAAATAAGCTTAACACCTCAATTAAGAGTAGCCGATTTTAATCGGCTACTTTTTTTGAATAGCTAGTATGCTTTACAAAATAGCTAAATTAATGGTATTCTACTAGTAGGTAAAGCAAATTAGTTATTAGGGAGGGTGACGCAATGCAACGTGATATCTCTAGTCAAATTCTTAAAGGCATTTTACAAGGAGTAATGTTAACTATTCTTGAAAAAAATGTTGAGTATGGTTATAGCTTAAGTAAAAAGTTGGATGATTATGGCTTAACTAATGTACCCAAGGGAACGATTTATCCTTTATTAGCTTCAATGGAGAAGAAAAAATTAATTGAAGGAAGAATGCAAGAATCACCTGATGGTCCAGCACGTAAATATTACTATTTAACGCCAGCTGGGCAACAAGCTAAGCTAGAATTTCAACAAGAATGGCAACAGTTAGAAGAAGTAGTCAATAAGGTTTTAGGAGGAGAGTAGTATGTTATATAATCGCGTTATTTCAGAAACTAAAGATAAGCAAGAAAAATTAAGTTTCAGAAATAGAGAATTCTTCCGTAAATTTGTTACCTATACTAGCTATATTGCGAAAAATAAGGATCAAGATATCCTTGAAAAACGGATGCTTGAAATTTTAGATGATATTATTGCAGCTCAAGAGGATGGATTAGATGCTGATGAATATTTTGGAAAAGATCCTGAAAAGATAGCCCAAGAGATTGTTGAAATAACTCCTCGAAAAGGTTTTTTGACATCTAATGGAATCTATGGTGCTGTTGCGATGGTATTTCTGATACATGGCTTTCAATTTAGTAATTTAGATGTAGGAAACGCAATTATACTAGCTGTTTTAGGCTACTGGCTTACAATATATGGTAATCATGTTGTTTCCGGAATGATTTACAACAAAAAAGGAGTTGAATTGGCACGTAACGATTTAAAATTAGCCGGATTGTTACTGGCGTTCATAGTAGTAATCGCTGTTGGCGTTTTAGTTAAAACTCCATTTATAATTGCAAAAAATGATTGGATTAATTGGCTATTTAACGGTATACTTTGCATGCTTTTAATTTGGAATGTTTGGAGAAGTTTGTATATCAAAAAGAAAAAATAAGAATCATTACTGATTCTTATTTATTAGTAATATAGCGCCATTCTTGTGTTTTTCCACCAAAGCCCCAAGAATCTGAAGCTACATCTTGAATAACTATGTAACTAGTGGTGGCTAAAGGCCCGATTAGCTCTTGCATTTTAGCAAAACTTGCTTGAACAAATTGGCTTTTTTCTTCGCGAGTATTAGTACCAGATGTTATTTTTATTTCTAAATAAAAACTATTTAAGTTGGTTTGAGATATTGGTTTCCCTGCGATAAACCAATCCTCTGGTTCACATAATTTTATATCAACTGTAGCAGCATTAGGATCTTTTTTTAGTTTAGTTACTGCTAAATGGGTTAATTCTTTGGCAACAATTTGTTTTATATTTTGGTTAGATTTTTGACAGGCTAATTTAACTCTTAAGTACGGCATATAAATCCTTCCTTTCTCTACTGAAAATAGAATAACATTAAAAAATCTATTTAAGTATTACTAAAAAAGGATATAGTTATCATAAAAGGTGATGAGGTAAAAATGCAATTACATGATTTTGAAACTTTTATATACTTGTATGAAACTCGTTCAATAAACTTAACTGCTAAGATAACAGGATATGCTCAATCAAATATTACGGCAAGATTGAAAAAAATTGAGGAAGAATATCGATTACTGCTTTTCCAAAGAACATATCAAGGGTTAGTACCTACTGAAGCAGGAACTGAATTTTATAAATATGCTAAAAAAGTTATTGACTTAACAGATGATTTCTTAAAAACGGTGACTAAAACAAGTAAGTCTCAAAATATAGTTATGCCTAAATTGCTGTTTGATTGGTTAATAGTTGAACATAATGATTATGATATTGTTAAAGATAATATAACTGTTTTAACTAGTTCACAAATTACAGAAATAGAGAAGCCTAAATACGATACGATTATAACTTATGCTTCATTTAGTCATGAAGATTATCATCAAGTGGGAGTGGGCTATTTGATAGCGGATTTTTATACTAATTCTTTATCTAAAGATATACCGATAATTGTTAACAGTGATCATAATTGCCCATTTAGAATTAGAACTTTGAAGATAATAAAAAATAAAAAAATAATAGAATTGGCATCATGGGACAATATCATCGAATTAGTTAAAAAAGGTAAAGGAATCGCGTTATTGCCCAAATATATAGGTGAACGTGAAAAGCTAATTTGTTTAAGTGATAAACGAGAAGTGCGAATACCTTATAAAAAATATTCACGAAATCAATGTTCCATGTGAAACGTAAAAAATAATCATTTGATAAATTTATTTGATACAATCAAGTAAATAAATAATTGAAAGGATTAAAGAGCTAATAATGAAGGTATTGCTTACAGGAGACAGTATTGTTGCTCGATATGAAGGCTTAAAAGAACCGCATATTAATGCCTATTTAAAAGAAAACTTTTCAGATATAGAAATCTTAAATACTGCTGTGCCAGGCATTAATAGTCGCTATTTATTAGCTCACGTAGATGAATTAATTTTGAAGCAAGAAAAAGCTGATTATTTGGTGATTTTAATTGGAACCAATGATTGTGCGTTTCATAAAAAAATTGAGGAAGAAGAATTTTGGACTAATTTAAATAAAGTTGCTAAAAAAATTCTAACAAAATATGATGCCAAGCAAGTTATTTTGGTTAGTCCGCCTGCAGTAGATGAGGAAAAACAACGAGTTCGTGATAATGAAACGGTTGAAAAATATGCCAATTGGGTCCAAAGGGTAGCAAATGACTATGGAATGCATTATTTAAACTTGTTCCATGAAATGGAAACTGATGAACATGAATTAGAAGAAATATGTCATGGGCTTCGAAATGACGGGCTACACTTTGGAAAAATCGGGTATCAAATTTTTGGTGATGCCTTAATTGATGAAATTAGACCGAAAAAATGGCATCAAAAAATTATTAATAAGTCTCAAACTGCTACATATACAGTTACTAAACTGCCTTTAAGGATACTTATTTGTAATATTCGTGATTGTTTATATATTGTTATAAAACGGATGGAGCTAATTGAAGAAAGAATTTTAGATAATCCTAATTGGGGTCTTTCTTTAAATAAGATTATTATTTTAGGTGTACTGGGATTATTATGGCTATTTATATCTACTTTTAGATAAAATTATTGACACTTCTTTTTAGTAAGTTTAAACTAGTGGTCATAATTATTAAGGAGAGCCAAACAATGAATAATTTAACATTTATTAATGCTAATATTTGTTGTAGTGGAGCGTCACAGATGATGTGCTCCACTTTTTGGCATGCTATAAATTAATCCACACAAAAAGTAAGCATTTTTTATCTATGACGCTAATTCAGAAATGAATTGGCGTCTTTTTTTGTTTTTCAGGAGGTAATTATGAAATTTGATAGTAAGTTGATTCATGGCGGAATTAATGAAGATGAAGAAACAGGGGCAGTTTCAATGCCAATCTATCGGGCTTCAACGTATCATAAGCCATTTTTAAGCAGCAAATTAAAATGGGAATATTCAAGATCTGGTAATCCAACTAGAGCAGCATTGGAAAGTTTAATGGCAGATTTAGAAGATGGAAACTCCGCATTTGCTTTTAGTTCAGGGTCTGCCGCAATTCATGCTGTATTTTCGCTGCTTTCAGCTGGTGATGAAGTCATTATTGGAAAAGATGTGTATGGTGGCACTTTTAGGTTGGCTAATCAAGTAATGAAACGGTTTGGACTTAATTTTACAGTAGTTGATACTCGCAATCTTGATGAAGTATCTGCAGCTATCAATTCCAATGTCAAAGCAATTTACTTGGAAACACCGACGAATCCTTTACTTGAAATATCAGATTTAGCAGCTATTGCAGAAATTGCTCAAAAACATGACGTGTTAATGATTGTTGATAATACTTTTGCTAGTCCATATAATCAAAAGCCCCTTGATTTAGGTGCAGATATTGTTGTTCATTCCGGCACTAAATATCTTGGTGGTCATTCAGATTTAGTGGCTGGGATAGCAGTTGCTAAAAATGAAAAAATTGCTGAGCAGTTAGCCTTTTTACAAAATTCTATTGGTGCGGTTTTATCACCTGATGATTCATGGCTGTTGATGCGAGGGATTAAAACATTAGGTGCTAGAATGCGGGTGCATGAAGATAATGCACAAGCAGTAGTGAAATATCTTTTAGATAGTAAATATGTTAAAAAAGTTATGTATCCGGGTTTAGAAACTAATCCTAGTTTTTCAATTGCTAAAAAGCAGATGAAGGGTTTTGGAGCTATGATTTCTTTTGAATTGGCTGATCAATATAGAGCAGAGGAATTTGTTAATAGATTACATATGATTTCTTTAGCAGAAAGTTTAGGTGGAATTGAAAGCTTGATTGAAGTGCCTGCAGTAATGACTCATGGCTCAATTCCGCGAGAAATCCGCTTGAAAAATGGTATCAGCGATGGCTTAATTAGATTATCTGTAGGAATAGAAGATAAGGAAGATATTTTAGCTGATTTAGATCAAGCATTTAAGACTTTAGATTGAGCTTTTTTCTCCCAATAAATGCTATATTCGCTATAATAAAATTAAGAAGAAAAAAGGGAGATTTTTCAATGCTTTTAATTTCATGGAATATTGATTCACTTAATGCTGCACTAACTAGTGATTCAGCTCGTGCACAAAAAACTAGACACGTTTTAACCCAAATTGCGGAAAAAAAGCCAGATATTTTAGCAATTCAAGAAACTAAGTTGCGCGCTACAGGTCCAACTAAAAAACATGCTGAAATTTTGGCTAAGCTGTTTCCTGACTATGAGTATGTTTGGCGTTCATCTGAAGAACCCGCAAGAAAAGGTTATGCTGGAACCATGTATTTGTATAAAAATACCTTGGAACCAGTGGTAACGTATCCAACAATCGGTGCTCCAGATACCATGGATTTTGAAGGGAGAATTATTACTTTAGAATTTCCAGAATACTTTGTAACGCAAGTATACACACCAAATGCTGGTGGTGAGTTGAAGAGACTTGGCGATCGTCAAGGTTGGGATAAGAAGTATATTGAATATTTACAAAAGCTTGATAAAGAAAAACCTGTTTTAGCTAGTGGGGACTACAATGTAGCTCATGAAGAAATTGACTTGAAACACCCAGAAAACAATCATCATTCAGCTGGTTTTACCGATGAAGAAAGAGCTGATTTTACGGAATTACTTTCAACTGGTTTTACTGATAGTTTTCGTAAGATTCATGGAAATATTCCAGAAGTTTATTCATGGTGGGCACAGAGAATTAAAACAGCTAAGGCTAATAATTCAGGCTGGAGAATAGATTACTGGTTAACAAGCAATCGAATTGCAGATAAGATTAAGAAATCTGAAATGATGGATACTGGTGAGCGTGCTGACCACTGTCCAATTGTGCTGGAAATCGATTTGTAAGAATAAGGGCATCGTAATTGATGCCTTTTGTTTTGGAGAGTTTTTTATGGATAAAGTCTTAAAAGATGCAGTTTTAAATGGCTTGTATAATTCCAATTATCCAGGGCAAGTTAATTTAACGCCACAACTGTTGTCAAATAGTGATGAAAAAATTTGGTTGAGTTTGCGTCAAGAACTATTATCAGCCAAGTCCTTTATCTGGGCAGTTGCATTTATTAGCGAGGATATGCTGGTCCCGTTTAAACAGGTTTTAGAAGATACTGAAATTCAGGGGACAATAATTACTGGCTCTTATTTACAATTTAATAGTCCAAAGGTCTTTTATGAGTTACTAAAAATCCCTAATTTAACTGTAAAAATAAGCACAAAAGCTGGCTTTCATGCTAAAGGCTATTTATTTAAATATGAGAATTATCAAACAGCAATTATTGGCTCAGCAAACTTTACACGCTCAGCGATGCTTGCTAATAGTGAATGGTGTTTAAAAGTAAGTTCAACTGAGAATGCTAGTTTAACTGAACAATTTAAGAATGAGTTATATAAACTAAATTCAGATTCTATTGCTTTATCAACTGATTGGATAAAAGCTTATAAAAAGAATTGGATAAAGCCTAAAGCTGCTAAACCACTTATTCCCCAGGAAATAACGCCTAATAAAATGCAGCGTGAAGCTTTAGATAATTTATTTGAAGTTATCAATCAAGGCCAAAGACGAGCTTTAGTTGTTTCAGCAACTGGAACTGGAAAAACGTATTTAGCTGCTTTTGCAGTTAAGCAATATAAGCCTAAGCGATTTTTATATTTAGTTCATCGTACGCAAATTGCCAAAAAAACGATGGCCAGTTTTCAAAAGGTAATAGGCGGACATAAAAAAGATTATGGGCTACTTTCAGGTAATCATCATGACTATAGTGCTAAATACTTATTTGCGACTGTTCAAACTTTAAGTCAAGATGAGCTGTTAAAAACTATTGATCCAGCAGAGTTTGATTTTATTTTAATTGATGAAGCTCACCGCTCTGCGGCGCCATCGTATCAGAAAATTTTAAATTATTTAGAACCCCAATTTTGCTTAGGGTTAACAGCTACACCTGAACGGATGGATAAAGAAAATATTTTTGAAATTTATGATTATAATTTAGCTTATGAAATTAGATTAAAAGATGCATTGCAAGAAAAGATGTTAACACCGTTTCATTATGTTGGAGTAGAAGATTATGAAATTAACGGTCAAACTATAGATGAAACGTCTGATTTAGCCTATTTAACTGCTGAAAAACGAGTTGATTATCTACTTAAAGAGATTGATTATTATGGATATTGCGGTAAGAAAGCCCATGGCTTAGTTTTTTGTAGTAGACAGGCAGAAGCAAAAGAATTAGCGCTTGAGTTTACTAACCGGGGGCATAAGGCAATTAGCTTGACCAATCAAAATAATGAAACAGATCGTCAAAAGGCAGTAAAGGACTTAGAAGCTGGAAAGATTGAATATATTATTACTGTGGATTTATTTAATGAAGGTATTGATATCCCTTGTCTAAATCAAATTATTATGTTGCGTAATACGCAATCAAGTATTGTCTTTATCCAGCAACTTGGCCGTGGATTAAGAAAATATCCAGGAAAAGATTATGTAACAGTAATTGATTTTATCGGTAATTATCAAAATAATTATCTTATTCCTCTAGCATTGACTGATGATCGGTCCGCTTCAATTGATCAGGCTAAGCGTGAAGCACAACTTCCATCGTTTATAGGCTTATCAACAATTAATTTTAGTAAAGTTGCTAGTGAAAAGATTTTAGCTTCTCTAGAAAAAGTAAAACTTGATGGTTTGAAACAATTAAGGAACGCCTATCATGAGCTAAAAAACAAGTTAGGTAGGAGTCCGTTATTGTATGATTTTTACCGCCTGGGTTCAGTTTCACCATTGGTATTTGCGCAAAATACTAGTTTATCTTCTTATGCTGAATTTTTAGAAAAGATGGGAGCTGAAATTTTAATCAGCTCATTTGAACATAAAGTTTTAAGCTTTTTAACTAAAGAATTATTACCCGGGAAAAGAATTCATGAACTGCTCTTTTTAAAATTGATTTTAGATTATGGAAAAGTTAACAGAGATCAATTTGAAAGCGAACTAAAAAAGCAGGGAGCTTATTATAATAGTGAAGTTTATGACTCAATTCAGAAATTTTTGATGTTGGATTTCTTCGATGTTAAAACAGGTAAAACCACTAAAAAGGTTCAATATGGCAATGCACCATTGATTGAACAGCTTAATTTATTTGATTTTACTTTTAGTGAGCCAATCAAAAAGGCGTTAGAGAATGCAGACTTTAAGAGGTTATTTACCGACCTTATCAAAACAGCGATAGCTTTAAATGGTCAATATGATAATCAACAAAAATTTACACTTTATAAGTCTTATGATCGCAAAGACGCCTGTCATTTACTTAATTGGCCATTAGATGTTAGTGCTCCAATGTATGGATATCGAGTAGGAGAAAAAGACTGCCCAATTTTTATTATTTACAATAAAGATGAAGAAAAAAGAAGCAGTGTATATCATAATACTTTGTCTGATGGACGCAGTTTGCATTGGTATACGCGCTCACCAAGACATTTGGATTCAGATGAAGTAGTGCGTCTTTTAAGCGGAAAAATTAACTTGCATTTGTTTGTTAAAAAGAGTGATTCTGCTAGTCGAGAATTTTTCTACTTGGGAGAAGCTGAAATAATTAGTGCTCAAGAAGAAAAAATAGGTCCGAAACAAAAACCAACTGTGGGAATGGAATTACTTTTACAAACACCACTATCTAGTGCGATGTATCAAATGCTTTTTACTTGTGAAAAGTAAGTTTGATGATATAATTACTTTTAGTAAGTAAGAAAAGCGAGGTTAGAAAATGGCTATAAACGGATTAAGTGATACATATACCTTGAATAACGGAGTAAAAATCCCCGTTGTCGGCTTTGGGACTTGGCAGACTCCTGATGGAGAAGTTGCTGAAAAATCAGTTCTAGCTGCATTAAATAGTGGATATCGCCATATTGATACCGCTGCAGCATATGGCAATGAAGAAAGTGTTGGCAGAGCCATCAAAAGTAGTGGTATTAAACGTGATGAACTTTTTATTACAACCAAGCTTTGGAATGCTGATCATGGTTATGAAAGAACTAAAAAAGCCATTGATGCCAGTCTTATGAAGTTGGGACTTGATTATCTTGACTTATACCTAATTCACTGGCCAAATCCTGTTGCCATGCGGGATAATTGGGCCGAATTAAATAGTGAAAGTTGGAAAGCAATGGAAGAAGCCCAAAAAGCTGGTAAGATTCGGGCAATTGGTGTATCTAATTTCAGAAAGCATCACTTAGATGCCTTATTAGAAAATGCGGATGTAGTTCCAGCAGTTAACCAAATTTACTTAAATCCTAGTGACTTACAAACTGATGTCCGTAAAGAGAATGAAAAGCACAATATTTTAAGTGAAGCATATTCACCACTTGGAACAGGTGATTTACTAGGTAATGAACTTGTTAATAAGTTAGCTCAAGAACATGGCAAGAGTTCGGCTCAAATTTTAATTCGCTGGAGTTTAGAACATGGTTTTGTACCACTTCCTAAGTCTGTTCACGAAGAATATATTAAAGCTAATGGTCAAGTTTTTGATTTTTCATTGTCAAATGAAGAAATGAAGTTACTTGATGGCTTAGAAGGAAAAGGTAACTTAGCTTTAGATCCGGACAAGGCAGATTTCTAAATAAAAATGTAAAATCGTTGCAAGAGCAACGATTTTTTTATATACTATAAGTGTAATAGGCTTATAGTACGGAGGTGCAATTATGAAACGCTCAGAACTAAAATTTAATGCAAAGGAAAAATTATCTAATAATTGGGCTTGGGGAGCCTTAATGACTTTAATGCTAATGATAATTACCTATTTAGTTAGCAGGGGGATTATGTTTCTCATGTTTGGTTCTGCTGGTATTTTCGGCTTTATGATGGCAGAACGTGCTTTAGCAGAAGATCCAGGTTTTGTAATTTCCTTATTTGTAAGTTTTGCAGGTTTCATTTACATGCTGTCATTCGGTATTTCAATTATTACTGGAATGTTTAATACGGGTGTTCAAGTAGGATACTTACATTTAGTAGATAATCAAAAAGAAAATAATGTTTTCAAAAATATCTTTTTAGCATTTAGAGGTGGTAGAACTTACAACTACTTCGTCAATGTTTTATTAACTTCTATCTTTACAGGACTATGGACTTTGCTTTTCATTATTCCTGGTATTATAAAATCATATTCATACGCAATGACTTTTTACATTTTGGAAGATATGCATAAGGCTGGAAAAGAAGTAGGTGTAACTGAAGCAATTACTAAATCTCGTCAAATGATGAAGGGACACAAGTTCCAATTATTTGTTTTGGATTTAAGCTTTATTGGTTGGGGAATTTTAGCAACACTTGCTTTAGGTATTGGCTGGCTTTGGCTAGTACCATATATTCAAACAACTAAGGCAGAGTTTTACCGTAAAGTTGCTAGTGAAAACTAGACGTAAATAAATTTAAATAGTATTCAAAATAGGTATTGCATAGTAATACCTATTTGGTTTATAATAACTTCTGTGAGAAAGATATATTTCTCTCGGAGGTAAAAATATGAAAAACACAAAATTTTTTGCAGGAATCGTAATGGTGCTTATGTCACTTTATATGTTATTTCAAGCTTTAACTGCTCATTTAGCAACTAATGCGATGATTGCAGGAATTATTTTCTTAGTTGCAGGTATTGCATATATTGCAACTAAGGATATGGATAATTTAACTGGCGATATTGCTGGTTTAGTTTTGAATTTAATTGGCTGGTTCATGACTATGTCAATTCCAAGTATTAGTTTATTTGGTATTTTTGCTTTAATCATTGCCATTGTTTTATTTGGCTTAACTTTTATGTCAAATAGTAGTGACTCTGCTTTAGCAAAATAAATTCAAAAATTTAAATTTTGAATAAAACGAAAGAGACATCATCTGATGTCTCTTTTTTGTTACACGTGAAACGAATTTTAATTAACTAAAAATTTTTATTCTAATGTTGATGTAGTTGCTTCTCTAGCTGTTAGATTCAGTTTAATTGCAATGAATAAAATAATAACTTCAACAATTACTAATATTGACATAGATACAATAAAGTTAGTGCTCCCCGAAATTGTAGTGAAGATGGTGGTCATAGTAGGAGCCATTACCGTCAAGATTGTATTTAACAAGCCCATACTTGAAGCTAAAATCTTTTGATTAACAGCCATAACCAACCATTGTGATAGCTTAATTGAAGCTAAACTAGCAGTTGCAGCTAATATGAAGTAAGCGGGCAAAATAATATAAATATTTGCTATAAATGCGATTATAGTAGTAGCTATACTAAGAATAATTGCGGTAATTACAATTGAAAATATGGTAGTTTTTTTGAATAATTGTGGTCCACAGATACTTCCAAGAGCGAATCCACTACTTACTACAATTCCGATAATTGCGATTGTAAAGCTATAATTTGATATTATCATTGTCTTTTTATACGCGACCATCACTATTGGAATTAAGGATTGTAGGGCACTTAAAGTGCCATTAATAAGAGCGACAACTAATACGATTGTTAATAAGCCAGGTTGTTTTTTAACTTGGTTGTATGAAGATTTTAGTGTAGGTAAAAATTTTTCACGATTAATATCTTGGCTTTCAATTAGTTGGTTATCATCTTTCTGTTTGCGACCTATACTGGCGTAAAGTAGGCCAGCAAATAAGAAGGTAAATGCGTTAAGAAAGGCTAAATTTGAATAAGACATAAAAAGTAGTAAGCCTGAACCTAGAAATTGGGCAGAAATACCAATAACTTGTGATACACCACTTGTGAATCCTTCGGCCTCACCAAAATCTTCCTCACCAACTAAATTAACAATTAATGGTACAACTAAACCACCAGCATAAGAGCCGAAAGTATCTGATATTAGATTAATTACGATTACAATCAAAACTAGTGTCCAGTCAGATAGTTTACTTGCAAATAAAATACCAACTAAGCTATATAAGATGAATCTTATAAGTGCCATTAAAAAGATATTTTTGAATTTCTTTCGGGTTCTGTCAGCTAAGTATCCTGAAAAAGTATCTAATAATTTAGGTAATGATTCAGAAATTGCAATCAAAGAAAGTGCTAGTGAGTAGTTCTCTAACTTACTGGCATAAGTCATCAAAGCCATGTAAAAAAGGATATCTCCAGTTCCTGAGAGAAAACTAACAATTGAAAAACGCCTGTAAGATTTATTCTTTAAAAAAACGTTCATACTATTCCTCCTATTAAAGTTGCTTAATTTTAATTTCATCTTACAGGGATTATAATTATATTAAGAGAAATAGTCACATTTGAATAAAAAAAGGGGGAGTTCTATGCAAATTGGTAGTCTTTTAAAAGAATATCGATTAAGTCAAGGAAAAAGACAAAAAGAGTTTGTGGGAGAAGTGGTAAGTCAATCTTATTATTCAAAAGTTGAAAAAAATGCTAATCGAATTACAGCAGAAGATTTAATTGATTTGTTAAATTACAACAATATTCCTCTTTGGGAATTTTTTAGTCGCTTAAATCATGGTTCAAGGTTACATAAGCAAGAAATTGATGATTTGGATACAGTAATGATTGAGGCATATTATGCTGCTGATAAAGAAAAACTTGCTAATGTTATAAATTTAATAGATGAAAGCAACTTATCTGAAAAAGATAAGCAACAACAAAAATTGATAGCAAGAGGATGGCTTGAATCAACAAAAAAGCCTGATGAACCAAATGATGATGAACTGCGGCAAAAATTAAAGGAGCAGGTATTTAGTAGTCCTAACTTTAATAAAAATAATATGGCATTGTATTGTAATTTTATGGATTTTTATGATTTAGAAAGTAATATAGCCATTTCAAAACAAATAATTAAACAATATCAAAGTGATACCGATATTGATGTTCAAAGAGTTTTATTATCAATTATTGCAAATATGCTAATTTTAACTATTGAAAATAAAAAGCCAGACTTAGCTAAATTTTTTGCTAAAGTTGCAAGCAAAATTTCAACTAATCCAGCAATTTTCTTCTATAAATGTTGTATTTATTTCTTTGAAAGTGCCAATATGTATCAAATTACGAGAGATAAAAAATATTTAATTAAATGTGATAATGCAGTTACAATGTTTAAGGAACTTGGTATGGAAGCATATGGAAATGGATTAAATGAATTTATAAAGCGACAACTCTCAAATTACCCGTCTTTATAAAGTTCTTTTAAATCATAAGAGAAGTCACTTTTTTTGATAATATATGGATCATGTGTAACAACTAAAACTGTTTTACCAGCATTTTTTGCTTTATTTAATGCTAGTAATATGTAATCTCTATTTTCGGGATCAAGTGAACCTGTTGGCTCATCACATAGAATTAATTTCCCTGGTTTGAGTAATGTGCGCGCTAATGCAATTCGCTGCTTTTGACCACCAGATAAACTAGCAACGTTAGTATTTAAATCAACTTCTAGATTTAGAGAAGCTAATATTTTTTTAGCTCTTTCGTCAAAGTCTGCTTTAGTTTCACGTGAAACTAAGTGCACTAACTCTAAATTTTTCTTTATAGATTGTTCATTTAATAATGCATAATTTTGAAAAAGGTAGTTAATGTTATTTTTAATAAAACTTTGTGCTTTTCTTGTACCGGCTTTAGGAGCTTTTTCTCCTAGTAAGTTGATAGTGCCAGCATCAGCTTGTTCTAATAAGCCGATAATATTTAATAAAGTTGACTTTCCGCAACCACTTTTACCATAAATAACAGTAAGTGCTTTTTCTGGAACCGTTAAGTTTAATTCCTGAAAAACAGGTTTGTGTTTAAAACTTTTGGTTAAGTTAGTAATCTCGATGGCATTAGTCATTTAAAAATCTCCTTACTAAGTTTTTGGAAAACGATTTAATGGCAATTGTGCTAAATAAAATATCGCCAATTGTCAGTATTGCAAAAAGAACTAGATTATTTAGATTCAGCATCTTAGTGGCTATTATCAAACCAAGAAGAATGCTAGTTTGCAGTAAAATTAAAGCCCAATAGAAATATGTCTTTTCTCTAAGTGGCCGACCCAAAGCTTGCTTAATCGCAAATTCCCGACCAAAGATTGAAAAATATAAATTAATCGTTGAAAGGGTAACTGTTATAAGAGTTACTAAGCTTAAAAACAAGTCAAAGTCCGAAAGATAGAAACTAGCTGCTTGATCTTTTAATTCTTCAAGGTCACTGTCACTTGCCTTAATTAAATGGGGCAAGTTATCACGAGAATTGTATTTAGCTAATAGTTTTTCATAATGCCTGTAAGTTGCTAATGGATTTTTGATTAGCGGAATTTTTAAAGTATCTGCACTAGCACCAGTAAGAATATTCAAATCAAGTTTTTGCAGAACATTTTTTAAGGGGCTAACAGTTATATACTGATAGTTGTTAATTTTTTGTCCTTTTTCGTTAAATAATGCTTGCTGGTTCTTGATAATAATGAATTTAACTTTTTCATGGCGTTTAGAGGAGTAAAATTCCGCAATTTTATCTGTATTTTGCAAGTTTCTTTGGGGCAATAGTATCGTTTTGTTTGTGTCTTGATCACTTAGAATGACCTTCTTCCCATTTAGTTTCTTAACTGGAACTAATTTTAAGTAGTTAACATTAACATCTACATTTTGTAATAAATAGGGTTTTTCAGAGTTAAGGGGAGAAGTGTCAATATAAATTGCACCAGCGCGATTTAAAGTCGGATATAAGTTCTTAGTTTGATATTTTTCCTGCTTAATTTGGTCAAGGGTTTCATTATAGCCTTGAACTAGGGGATAAAAACTTACATATTTATGATAGAAATTAGTCTGCTGAGAAAATGCAGTTTTGATGTTTTGTCCAGCAAAATCGGCTAAATCTTGGGCACTAATAAAAACCAAAAAAACTAAAACAACTTTGGCTAAAAAGGCAAAGCCAAATAAATATTTATTGTCGGCTCGCTTAACTAAAAAGCGATTGGTTGGTAATTTACCTAATATAAAGGTAATAGCTAATGCAAGAAGATATTCTAATGTAACTAAACCAAATAAGACAGAAAGACTATTGAAGATTAAATCATAATATTGCTTACTTACTTCATAAAAGATTCCGAGTAGCAAAATTGGCAAATTACCCCAGATTAGACTTTTTAAAATCAACTGGTTAACTTTTTGGAAAAGTGAGTAGCCTAATAAAGAGTAAACACCATTTTCGTAATTAAAAGTTAGAAAATAAACAATAAAGAAGATAAGTTGAAATAAGATAGCAACTAGAGTAAGGGTGCGCAAATTGGATGAATCTAAATTTAAGTCAATTGAAGCAGGGTACATTTCAGGAGCGAGAAAATCTTTGACTGAATAATTGCTGGCAAATTCATGGTTATAGTTTTGACTAAGAAGCTCTAAGTACTGCTCAATTTGGTTGGGATTAGTTGTTTGAATAAAGAAAATCCCTTCTCGCGATTGGGGAGCGTGTTGATAGTTAAATTCTTTAATGGTAAAAGCGATTGTTCCGTAGCTTTTTAACCGCAAAGAGTTTGACTTAGCTGCAGTTGAATATACTTTTCCGGATTGAAAATGGTGACCAAAATAGTTAGAAAGTAAAGAATCCGATAAATTATCTGATTCAAAGAGGACGTTTTGTTTGAAGGTATTATAGCTAAATTTACTTCCAGAATTATAACCAGTGAAATAAGACCTTTTTAAAAAATGAATTTGCATTTTTTGACTGGTTTTCTTAATTACTGCTAATTGGTGTAAATAGTCATGGGTAGTTGAAGCTGGCTCAGGTAATTGAAAAGGTGTATAGTCAGCTGAGATATCGAATTGCTTTAGGTTATGAGTATCACTGTATTGGTTGATGCTATAAATTAGAAAAAGACTAGCAACAATCATATTTAACAAGATAAAAATAAATTTGAGACTTTTTTTAAACATAGGCATTCCTTATAAACACAAAAAGCGATATCAACAATATCGCCTTTTTATTATTTTTACCAACCATAGTAAGCATAAGCTTACTGTTGCATAAGAGAAATTCTCCAGAATCCATAATTAAAAATCCTTTCTATTTTTATATAAAGAGTATACGTTAAAAGATAATATAAAAAGAATAAAGTTTCATATGTGAAACTTTATTCTTTAAATCGGCCAATTTTTAGTTAAACTCGTAAACCCTAATTCTTTTAAATGATGTTTAATATTTATAGCGGAATCTATATCTCCAGTGAATATATTTTTATAATAATTACCTAATATTTTGTATATTAAAAAGCGTGGAGATTTATCTAGCTTAGTAAGATATTTTATGGACTTGGAGATATTTCTTTTGTGTTTATTTTTTTCTTGTGACTTAGCTTGTTTAAGTGAATCATACTTCCAGTGAAGATAATTACTACAAATAATTGCATATCTTTCAATCATAGTTTCAGATTTGATATTCATTCTTTTTAATCTTATAAAAAATATTTTCATAAGGACTTCAACTTTTTCATCAGAAAGAACTAACATCGAATTACTAAAAAGTTTTAAAGCTTGAAGGTTAGAAACCCAATTTTCATGTGTATTAAGTTCGTTAACTATTAATTGAGCAAGATTTTTATCTAATTGCTCAATTGTATTAGACAGAAATGCAACCCCAATTTGTGCGCGTTGTAGTAAATAGGGATTATTATTTTGTTTTTGTATTTTCTTTAAACAATCAGTAGCACTAACAAGATCATGATTATTAAATGCAGCTCCAAATTCTTGAGATAATTTTTCTTCAATAATTATGTTTTTTGGTGCATATGTATCTTTGGTTTTATTAAAAAACACTTCAATGTCAATACCATGAGAGAATAAAATTTTTAATAATAAATCAGAACTTAATCTAGTTTTGTTATTAATAACTTTTGAATACGTTCCTTTTGATATAACTCCAGCAGTCATTTCTTCCGCTGTTAACCCTAATTCTACCTGTACTTCTTTTAGCGCATCGCCAATTGTCATAAAATCTCCTCATAAATGTTATGTTACTTAAAAACTTCGGTAGTATTTTTATATGGTAGCATAAATCAATAGGGCGATAAAATGAAAAAGAGAGCCCAGTCCTCTACAAGTAAAGATCATAGTATGTTTTATATAGATACCTAAAAAATGGTAAAAATAAAAAATGTTGATATATCAGGCTGAAGTTAACCTAGATTATCAACATTTTTATTATAGGAGTTTCCTAGAAACTCTTTTAAAATTAGCTATTTTTTATTTCATCATTGATAAAACGAGAGTTTGCAAACCAGTTGCCATGAATGCACCAACTAATGGACCAAACATAGGAACCCATGCATAACTCCAATGTGCGTTACCTTTATTTGGAATTGGCAATACAGTATAAGCAAAACGTGGACCCCAGTCACGAGCTGGGTTTAAAGCAAAGCCAGTAGTTTCACCAAATGCTTGACCAATTACCATGATTAATAGACCTAAAATAAGTGGCTTAAGACCAGTAGTGAAGTCACCTAAGTTTAAAAGAATTAAAACAAAAATAAATGTCGCAATTACTTCACTGAGGAAGTTAAAAATAGGATTGTCAATTGCAGCACCAGTGGTAAAAATACCAACGTGGTTACCTTCATCTTCATTCTTTGTAGCTTTGAAGTGAGGGTAGTAGTGGATTGCAATAATTGCAGCTCCTGCAAATGCTCCTAAAAATTGAGCTGTAATGTATGGTAAAACGTCTTTCCATGGGAAAAGACCAAAAGTAGCAAAACTCAAAGTTACAGCTGGATTGAGGTGTGCTTTAGAACCAAGACTGCCGGCTACATAAACGGCAAAAGTAATTGCTAAGCCCCAAGTCATGGTAATATGATGCCAACTAGCGCCTTTTGCGATTGAGCCTTTCAAGTTAGAACCAGCACCAATACCAATACCGAGCACCAATAAGACCATGGTGCCGACGAATTCCCCAATAAAACTATTCATGTAAAAATTCCCCTTTTATTTAGTTATCAAAGTTATGCTATAGAGCATGAATTTAGTTTGGAATAAGTGCTGAACAAACTTCAACCACAAGGTCTATTAAAGGTGTTGCACATACGCCGCTCACAAGTGTAGCATATTTCTTTTTGAAAGGGAACAAAAATTTTTGAATATGTCAAATATTTTGCTTGGAAGCTATTATATAGATAGAAAAAAGAGATTTAGCAAGGCTAAATCTCTTTTAGATAATTTATGAAAAGTTACACGTGAAACTTTAAATCACGCTATAACTTTAATTGAGTAGTTTGTGAGGAGCTGTGTAAGTATAATATGGCTGACGCTCATCAAAGTAAATTAACCTAACTTAACTGGAGTTTCAGGTTCTTTACCTTCAACCATAGCGTAGTTGTTGTCAAATGCCTTAACAACCATGTTTCTTACAGCGTGAGTAGTGTAGAAAGCAGTGTGAGGAGTTACCAATACGTTTGGACGGTCAATTAAGTCTGCTAAACGTGCATCTGGGAATTCCTTACCCTTCCAGTCTTCGTTGAATACACCAACTTCACCTTCGTAAGTATCCATTACGAAACCAAAGACCTTACCTGAGTCAAGACCACGGATGATAGCATCAGTATCAACAAGTGGACCACGTGATACGTTTACGATAACAACGCCATCTTTCATTTCTTTGATTGAATCGTCGTTAATCATGTGAACGTTTGCTGGAACATCAGGTACGTGAAGTGAGATTACGTCAGCCTTCTTGTATAATTCGTCAAGTGAGTCAACGTAGTAACCCTCCTTTTCAAGTTCAGGGTTGTGGAAGATATCGAAAGCAATAACCTTTGCGCCAAAGCCTTCCATAATCTTCATAAATACTTGACCAATGTGACCAGTACCTACAACACCAACAACTTGGTCACGAACTTCACGACCAATGTTTGGTGCCCAACGTAAGTCGCGCTTAGCCATCTTCAAGTCAGTTACCTTGTCTTGACGTAATACGCGAGCTGCTTGGATTGCTGCGTGTTCAGCAATAGCGTTTGGTGAGTAAACAGGAACATTAGTAATTTCAAAGCCAAGTTCCTTAGCCTTATCCATGTCAATGTTATCAACACCAACGTTACGTAATGACATCTTAGTAACGCCAGCATCAGCTAATGCTTGTAAAGTTTCAGCAGTGTAGTCTAATTGTTGGTAAACAACAACACCATCTGCACCCTTAGCAAGTTTTGCAGTTTCAGGAGTTAATAATTGATCAGTGTAATCAACTTCAACATCCTTGTGGGCTTCTTTCCATTCGTTAAGGAATGGTTCTTCATCTTTACGAATTGCATAAGCAAAAATCTTTGTCATGTTGTACCTCCATATATTACAATCGGATACCTTTATTATACATGATTTATTGTGAAGCAGAACACATAACTATCATATTTTAATATGTAAGCGCTTCAAGTTTGAAAACAGACTTTAAAATATATCTTTTAAGAAAAAATGTTAATTAGTGAAGTCTTTAATTATCTTTATTTAGTTATTTGTTCATTTAAACTCATCATTTCAAGTAAAGTTTGAGCAGTTGCACTTCCTTCATTACCAGCTTTTAATCCAGCTCTTTGCATAGCTTGCTCAATATTTTCAGTAGTCAGCATACCGAAAGTAATTGGAATTTGGCCTTTTAAGTTTAATTGCATAATGGCAGAAGTCACATTGTTAATAATCATAGTGTAGTGATCAGTTTCACCTTTGATTACAGCTCCTAAGGTCATAATTCCAGTATACTTGTTGGTTTTAAGGACTTTTTTTGCTGTAAAGCCTATTTCAAATGCGCCAGGAACCCAATAAATATCAATATCTTCACTTTTGATACCAAATTTTTTGAGAGTTGCAGTTGCTCCATCTACTAAATTTTTAGTAACAGTTTCATTGAATTGGGAAGCGACAATTGCGACTTTACCATGAACATTAATGAAATCACCTTGTTTAATCATTATTTTTCCCCTTTGCATTTATTTTCCCATAATTAAATGATGAAATTTATCTCGTTTAGTTTGTAAATAAAATTTATTTATCTCATTTGCCGGTATTTCCAGTGGAACCCGCTCAGTTACTTCAATGCCGTATTTTGTTAGTTGGGTAACCTTATCAGGATTATTGGTTAATAAACGGATTTTACTAATTCCTAAATCTGTCAAGATTTCTTTTGCAATATTATATTTACGTTCATCTGGCTCAAAACCCAATATTTTATTAGCTTCATAAGTGTCGCGCCCTTGATCTTGTAAGGCATAGGCTTTTAGCTTATTGCTTAAGCCGATTCCACGGCCTTCTTGGCGTAAATAAATTAGAATTCCTCCTTCATGGTCGATTTTTTGCATTGCTTTATGTAATTGTTCACCACAATCACATCTTTTTGAGCCGAAAACATCGCCAGTCATACATTCTGAATGTAACCGCACCAATACTGGCTTATTAGGGTCAATTGGGCCTTTAACTAAGGCCAAGTTTTCGCCAACATAGGCTTTTATTTTGAAGTTGCCATATACAGTAGGTAGGTCGACAAATTGATTATTTTTACTTGTAGGATTTTTAACATATTCTTGCAATTCTGCAATTGTTAAAAATGGCAAATTATATTCAGCTGCTATTTCTTTTAGTCGGGGTCTTCTTGCCATATGACCATCAGCATCCATTACTTCGCAAATATAAGCTACTTCGGCTTCACCAGCTAGGCGAGCTAATGTAATGGAAGCTTCAGTATGGCCATTACGCTCTAAAACGCCCCCATCTTTGGCGACTAGAGGAAAAGTATGACCAGGTTTGAAGAAATCATCAGCTTTTGTAGTAGAATCAGCTAAAGCCTTAATTGTAGTAGCGCGATCAAAAGCGGAAATTCCAGTTGTTGTAGTTTTATAATCAACGCTAACTGTAAAAGCAGTACCATAGGGGTCAGTGTTATTTTGAGCCATAGGAGTTAAGTTAAGTCTTTCTGCAATACTGCGACCGATACTTGTGCAAAGCAAACCACGGGCTGTTTGAGTAATAAAGTTAATTTTTTGTGGAGTAACTTTAGAACCTAGACCGATTATGTCACCTTCACTTTCACGGTCTTCATCATCGGCTACAATTACTAAGCCACCTTGTTTCATCCATTGAATTGCTGCTTGAATTTTTTTAACATCCATATTTATTTTGCTCCTTGAAAAAGTATAAGATTTTTAGCTACATATTTTCCTAAGATATCTGTTTCAACGTTGACTTGGTCACCGACAGCTAATTGAGTAAGATTAGTATTTTCCTGGGTGTGGGGGATTAGTCCAACTGAAAAAATATTTTTATTTATATCCATAACCGTTAAGCTGGTCCCATTAATAGCGATGCTCCCTTGAGGGACAACTTGAGCTGTTAAACGATCTGGTAACTTAAAGAAAAGTTCAATCGCATTTTCATTTTGTTGCTTTTTGATTAAAGAAACTACGTCATCAATATGACCAGTTACAATATGACCTTCTAGGCGACTGGTTACTTGTAGAGAACGTTCTATATTTACTTGATCGCCAATTTTAGAATTTTTGAAAGTAGTTTTCTTAAATGTTTGTGGCATCATAGTAACTACAAATTTTGTTTCGGTAAAACTTTCTACAGTCAAACAACAACCGTTGACAGCTATTGAATCGCCGACTTTTAGGCCTTTTAAGTTGCTAGTACTAGTTTTAATAGTCATTGTAATAGTTTGAGTATCTTTTTTTATGGTGGCAATGGTGGCATCACCAGTAACTAATCCACTAAACATAATCTATTCTCCCGCTAATTCGAATATCTTTATCAAGTACTTGATAATCAGGCTTTATTAAATTGATATTTTCTGTAATTTCAAAGCCATCTAAGGCGTTATTACCTAGAAAAGTAGGTGAAAAATAAGTTATGAGTTCTTGAGCAAGTTTTTCCTCAATAAAAGTTTTCATGAGGGTAGGACCTCCTTCTACATAAATCGATTGCACATTATTTTGAGTCAACAGTTGCAAAACTTCCCTTAAAGAACCAGAGTGTAAAAGAAAAACTTTAATATGTGGTGGATAAGGAAATTTAGTTAGTTTGGTATTTTGAGTAAAAAGCCAAGTTTGTGCATGTTTATCTGAAAATAAGGCCAAATTTTTGTTTAACAAGCGACCGCGACGATCAAGAACAATGCGAATAGGCGGATGGTCTTGTTTAACACTAGTTAATAAAGTGGGGTTATCAATCAAAGCAGTTGAACTTCCTATCATAATTGCTTGATAATCAGCACGTTCTCTATGAACTTGTTCATAAGCTGCTTTACCAGTAATTTGGATACGTTTATCTGGATAACTACACTTATGATCAAGACTAAGAGCTTGTTTTAGGCAAATATATGGCATCTTATGTTCATAGAAGAAGTTGTAGTGCTTGTTTAGCTTTTTAGCTTCTTGAGTTAATACACCAGTAGTAACCGAAATATTATGTGATCTTAATTTTTTTATTCCTTTACCGGTAACTAAGCCATGTGGATCTATTTCACTAATTACAACACGTTTAATTTTGCTAGCAATAATTAAATCGCTACATGGAGGTTGTTTACCAGTGTGATTACAAGGTTCAAGCGTTACGTAAAGGGTTGAATTAAATAATTGTTCTGGAGTTAATTTACTGATTGCATCACGTTCAGCATGGACATCACCATATTTATGGTGGTAACCAGTTGCTAAAACTTTTCCATCTTTAACAACTACTGCGCCAACCATTGGATTAGTCCAAGTATGGTAGCGGCCTTTACTAGCAGAGTTAATTGCTAAGGCCATAAACTGTTCGTCTTTATTCATCAAATCACTTCCTTTTTTGCATGAAAAAAGCCTCGAGACAATTCTCGAGGCTAAAATTATATTCAAAGCTAAATAACACTAAAAGAGAAGGCTAGTCAAAAAAGACTAGCTTCACTAGTGCCATTAATCTTCTCCCATCTAGACTCTAACTATCGGTACCTTTAATTAGGATTCAACCACTTGCGTGGGTCGCGGACTTTACCGCCGGTCGGGAATTTCACCCTGCCCCGAAGAACATTTATATTTAATTCAAAGATTATAATACACATTAAAAAATAGTTTTTCAAGTAAACGATTCCAAATGAAAAAATAAGCTTGATTTTTTAATTTAAATATGAGAAAATAAGTAAAAATTATTAAAAGATTAAATTCTATAAATAAAGAGGGTGAATTAATGGACGAACTAAAAAAAGTTGAACGTAAGTTAACGAAAAAAGATTATTTCGTTGTTAGTTCAATGTTGTTTGCATTATTCTTTGGAGCCGGGAACTTGATTTTCCCATTGCATTTAGGGCAATTAGCAGGACATAATTGGTTCATTGCTACACTTGGTTTCTTAATTACAGGGGTAGTATTGCCATTGTTGTCAATTATGGCTATTGCTTTAACTCGCTCAGAAGGTGTTTACGATATTGGTTTACCATTAGGTGCTGGATTCGCTGTAACTTTTATGGCTTTAATTCATGCAACTATTGGACCATTTTTTGGTACGCCCAGAACAGCAACTGTTTCCTTTACAGTAGGTATTGCACCTTTTGTTGGTAAAGGTAATGAACAGCTAGCTTTGTTGATTTATTCTGCATTGTTTTTTGGTACAGCTTGTTGGATTTCATATAACGAAAAAGATATCCTAAATCGTTTGGGAAAAGTTTTAAATCCAATTTTCTTATTACTTCTATTTTTAGTGTTTTTAGTAGCAATGATTAATCCGCTAGGATCTGCGTCAGCAGGTCATGCTACTAGTGCATATTCTAATACAGGTAGTGCCTTTTTAAACGGCTTTTTAGAAGGGTACAATACAATGGATGCCTTGGCAGGATTAGCTTTTGGTATTACAGTTGTTACTGCAATTAAGCAATTGGGTAAAAAAGAAGATCGTAGTGTAGCGGTTGTTACAGCTCGTTCAGGTATATTAGGAATGGGTGCAGTTGCTGTGATTTACTTCTTCTTGATTTTAATTGGTGCAATGTCATTAGGTAAATTTACTTTATCTGCAGATGGTGGTGTAGCATTTAGTCAAATTGTGCAACACTATGCTGGATCTGTTGGACAAGCAATTTTAGCAACTTTAATGACTATTACTTGTTTAACTACAGCAGTAGGATTGGTTGCAGCATTTGGACAAGACTTCCACAAGCATTTTCCACGTTTTAGTTACCGTTTTTGGTTGTTTATGTCATCATTTGCTTCATTTTTAATTGCTAATGTAGGTTTGAATGAAATTATTGCATGGTCAACGCCATTTTTGATGTTTTTATACCCATTATCTATGGTATTGATTGTTTTATCAGTTATGGCTCCAATTATTAATAAGGATTCAACAGTATACTTCTTTACTGTTCTATTCACAGTTCCACCAGCATTACTAGATTTCATCAATGCATTGCCAGATATCGCAAGAAATCAAGCATGGGCACAAGCTTTATTAAAAGTACGAAGCATTTTACCATTGTCAGATGTAGGTATGTCATGGCTTTTGCCAGCTTTAATTGGTTTGATGATTGGATTAGTTTTATTCTTTGTAAAGAAAAAACAAGTTTCTAAACAAGCTTAATACATAAACATATTTCCTAGGAAATAAGAGCGAAGAAATTATTCTTCGCTCTTATTTTATATCTTCATTTAAATTTAATTTATTAAAATGACTAATTAATTTTTTTAGTCCAGGAGTTAACTTACGATTAGCCTTTACAGCAAGGAAGTAGTTAATAGAAATAAGATTAGACTCTAAAGGTAGTAAATTTATCGGTACTTGATTATAACGTTTTAAAATTGAAGCAGAAGAAATGGTGATACCCAAGCCGTTAATTGATAGGCCAGTAGCCGTTAATACGCTCTTGCTTTCCAAAATAATGTTAGGTGTAATTTTATATTTTTGAAGTAAACCGTTGACTTGATGACGAATAGCAGAGCCACCAGTAGATAAGATTAATGGTTCTTTGAGTAGTTCTTTTAGTGATAATGAATCTTGTGGCAAAATAAATTTCCCTGGAGTGAAATACGGTGAACTTTGTGGAATTACAACATAGTAGGTTTCGCTTCCGTTTAAATATGGTAAGATTCCTTTGCTTAATGATTTGGGAGTTTGACCTAGATAGCAGTCAACTTCTTCACTTAGTAGTAAATTTTCGCTTCTTCGAGGACTACATTCAATTATTTGGATACTTATATTAGAATTTTCTTTTAAAAAAGAAGGGAGTAAAGTGAGAAGAAGAAATGTACCTAAACTCTCGAGAACAGTTATTTTAATAATTTCTCGATCAGGGTGACTATATTTCAATAAATCTTGTTCAAGTTTATTTTTTCGACTAACAGATTTTTCTAAATATTTATAATACTTAGTTCCTGCTTCAGTTAGACTAAAAGGTATATTTCTATTTAATATTTGAACTCCGAGCTTTTTCTCAATTCTCTTTAGAGTTTGTGTCAAGTAAGGCTGAGAAATATAGAGTTCTCGTGCAGCCTTGGTAAAATTACTCTCTTTTAGTAATACATCGAGGTAATGTAATACAGTTTCTGGATCATTCATTTTATTCGCCTCAAGCCCATAACAATTTTATTATAGTATAGACTGATGAAAGCTATTTCACAAGTATAAATAAAGACTTTAAAATAAACTTCGTAAAGTTATTGAAACGAAAGTAGGGCAAGGAGATTAAAAATGAAAGCTGGAAAATATAAAGTAAGAGCTAAAGGTCACGGCGCTAGTTTTATGCCAATGGAAGTGACATTATCTGATAATAAAATAGAAAAAATAGAAGTTGATGCACAAGGTGAAACTAAAGGGGTTGCTGATGAAGTTTTTCATCGGTTACCTGAAGAAATTGTAAAAAATCAAACGCTGAATGTTGATGCTGTTTCCGGTGCAACAATTTCAAGCCATGGAGTCATTGATGGTATTTCCCAGGCAATAGATGAAGCTGGTGGAGATAGTAATGAATGGAAGAAACGACCTAAGCCAAGTAATCATAAACAAGCAGATAGTGAATTAACTGCTGATGTTTTAATCATTGGTGCAGGTGGTGCAGGCTTAAGTGCAGCGGCTCGAGCAATTGAGTTAGGCAAAAAAGTAATAATTTTAGAAAAATATCCTCAAATTGGTGGCAATACAGCACGGGCAGGTGGCCCAATGAATGCTGCTGAACCGGATTGGCAAAAGAATTTTGAATGTTTACCAGGTGAAAAAGAAACTCTAAAGCAACTGATAGAGATGCCAATTTCTGAAATTGATGAAGAATATCAAGCTGATTTTAAAAAACTACAAAAGCAAATTCAAAAATATCTTGATAGTGATGCTAATTATTTATTTGATTCTGTTTTGCTTCATGAAATTCAAACTTATTTAGGTGGAAAGAGAGTAGACCTTAAAGGCCATGAAATTCATGGTAAGTATGAATTAGTAACGACATTAGTTAATAATGTTCTAGATTCTGTAAAATGGTTAGAAAAACTAGGTGTTAAGTTTGATAAGGATAATGTAACGATGCCCGTTGGAGCTTTATGGCGGCGAGGACATAAACCAGTTGAACCAATGGGATATGCTTTTATCCATGTATTAGGAGATTGGGTTAAAGCTCATGGTGGAAAAATATTAACAGAAACTAAAGCGGAAAAGTTGCTTATTAGCGATGGAAGAGTTAAGGGAGCAATTGCTAAGAGAAGTGATAGTTCACAAGTAACCGTGCATGCTAAGGCTACGATGTTGACTGCAGGTGGCTTTGGTGCAAATACTCAAATGTGTCAGAAGTACAATACTTACTGGAAAGAAATTGCCGATGATATAGCAACTACTAATTCTCCAGCTATAACAGGTGATGGAATTAAGTTGGGACTTGCTGCTGGAGCAGGTTTAGTAGGAATGGGCTTTATTCAACTAATGCCAGTTTCTGATCCGGTTACTGGTGAATTATTTACAGGATTACAAACACCACCAGAAAACTATATAATGGTCAATCAAAAAGGTGAGCGATTTGTTAACGAATATGCTGAACGTGATACTTTAGCGAGTGCGGCAATTGCCCAAGGTGGTTTATTTTACTTAATTGCTGATGATAAAATTAAAGAAACCGCATATAATACTAGTCAAGAGGCAATAGATGCCCAGGTAAAGGCTGGTACGTTATATAAAACTAATACTTTGGAAGAATTAGCTAAAGAAACCGGAATGAATCCAACCACTCTTGTTAATTCAATTAAAAAGTATAATTCTTATGTAGAACAGGGTCATGATCCCGAATTTGGTAAAAGTGTCTTTAATTTAAAATGTGAAAAAGCACCATTTTATGCCACACCAAGAAAGCCAGCTATTCACCATACAATGGGTGGCTTAGTGATTGATACAAAAGCCCATGTTTTAAATGATGATAATAAAATAATTCAAGGTCTTTATAGTGCTGGAGAAAATGCTGGAGGTTTGCATGCGGGTAATCGCTTAGGCGGAAATTCCTTGGCAGATATTTTTACCTTTGGAAGAATTGCGGCTGAAACAATTGCAGACGAAATAAAATAATAAAAAGCTGTCGGATTTTTCCGACAGCTTTTACTTTACAATGATTTAGTCTTTTAAAGTACCGACCTTTTCAAGGCCTGCCAATACTGAATCGCCATGTGGTGAGTGACTAAGTGCTTCTGTAACATCCTTACCAGCTAATACACCATGGTGTTGACCATTAGTCCAGTGGGAATTACCAGTAACATCATATACTACACCGTTAACAGCAACATAAGCTTTATTACCATTTTGACCATCAAATTTTGCTAATTCTTCTCTTGTAAATTCTTTCATAAAATATCGCTCCTTTTAGTGACACTGTGTCATTAATCTTTATAAGTAAATGGTAACACCGTGTCACTATCAATGCAAGAAAAAAGCACCGCCTTCTCGCAGTGCAGCTTTCATATAGTGGGTGGTCAGGGGATCGAACCCTGGACCCACGGATTAAGAGTCCGTTGCTCTGCCAGCTGAGCTAACCACCCGTTGTCTTTCACAACAGAAATAATAATATCAAAATTTGGTTAGGCTGGCAAGTGTTTTTTTGAATTTTTTTGTTTAAGTCAAGTTGGATTTTTTTATTAGCTTTGAAACATTGATAGCTATGCCTTTCCTTCGCTTTCCTGTAAATAGAAAAATAAAGAAAATCATATTGATTAAGATTATCAATACCAATTGTTGTGGATAATCTAGTAATCCCAAATTGTAGTTTACCAATGACCCCAGATTGAATCCCACTAAATCAATTGCAGCATGGAAAAGAATTGTAATATATAGTTTACCAGTATATAAATAAATTCCTGCCAAAACTAATCCCATGACAAAAGCGTCGATTACATAAAGTATAGAATTTAAGTTGAGGGTATAAGATAGAGTGTAATGATATATTCCAAAGAAAAATGCTGATATTAAAATAGGCCCCAAAATAGGTAAAAATTTATTTTGGAAGTAAGGCAATAATATTTGCAAATTAGCCCAACGAAATGATTCTTCTAAAATACCAGTAAATAGTGCATACATCAGGTTATACCAGCTAAAATGTAATTGACTTATAGGGTAACTCCAACTCCCAAAAATCTCTGACCAAGAAGTTCCTAAGTTAATGAATTGGTCAAAAAAGGAGAACCAAATCATATAGAATACTAAAATAATAACTGCCCAAATTTGATAATTATTATTTGGAAGAACTTTTATATTAAATTTCCAAGTATTGCTCCAAGCATTGAAGATTAATACCCAGGAAAAAAGCATGAAAATTGAGAACCAGAAATAAGTGTCTAGAAACTGATTTAATATTTTAGGTAAGTATGTTGGATAATATAAAGGACTATATCTAGCAGCTGTGTAAAATACAAAAATAAAAAGAAATCGAATCACTGGTGTTTCTAAAGTATCAAGTTCTAATTTAAATAATGGGATGTTAATTAAAAATAAACTCAATATAAAAACTAATTCTGAAAAGATTCCCAACTTCAAAAAACCATTCATTGTTCTGAAAAAAATAGGTATTAAGAATAAGTTGAATGCCGGGAAAATAATAATTACTACAGTATTTGACCAAGATAAAAAATGTAATCTTTTACTTAAAATAGCTAAGACTAAAGCAATAAGCAAGACAATGCTAAGACTGATATTGAAAAGATTAAGTGTTTTAAATTGACGGTTGGCAGTAGGAAAAATAAAAATAAATTCTACTAATAGTGAGATTATTGTCTGAAATAAAATCACTGGGTGTAATGATGAGTTTAATGTTTTCATAGTTTTAATTTCCTTTAGAATGTGGATCGGGTATAATAAACCCTCTGCTATGAGGAGAATTTAGGTCTGATGGATTATTTACGCCATTTCCCAATATAGGTAAATAAAATAATTTGTTTCATGATTAATATCCTCCAATTCAAAAAGATATATTATTTATTTTTATTTATATTTTAATTATAGGCTAATTATAATGCAATAATAAAATAAAAAAGATCTCATTTGAGATCTTTTTCTTCTATACCGAATTTAATTAATTTTGTTCAATAATCTCCCCATGTTGGCTTAAATCAAGACCTGATGCTTCTTGCTCTTTGGTAACTCGAATAGTAACAAATTTCTTTAACAATATCGTAATTGTCGTAGCCGTTAAGCCTACAAAAATAATCGTAATAATTGTTACTAAAAGTTGAATTAAAAAGAGCCTAAGTCCTCCGCCGTAAAAGAGTCCATTTAAAGTTAAATTAGAGTTAGCAGACTTACTTGCAAATAACCCAGTAGCAATCGAACCCCAGATACCACTTATTCCATGGCAACCAAAAGCATCCAAAGTGTCATCAATTCTGAGCTTAGGCTTAATGAAAGTAACAAATGAAAAACTAAGTCCAGCAGCAATAATACCAATCCAAAATGCTCCCATGCTTGAAACGTAGCCTGCAGCTGGAGTTACTGCAACTAGACCACAAATTACACCTGTACAAGTTCCAACAAGGGTTACTTTTTTATTATGTATTAATTCTAAAATAGACCAAGTAGCCATTGCACTTGCTGCTGCCATAGTTGTGGTTAAAATAGCTAAAACGCTACTTGAGTTAACTGCTAAGGCACTTCCTGCGTTGAAACCATACCAACCGATCCATAAAATGGCAGTACCTAATAAAACCCAGGCTAAGTTATAGTGGTGAGGTTCTTTTTTTGTTCTTGGCCCAACAAAAATGGCTAAAATTAGTGCGGTAATACCAGCATCGATGTGAACAACGGTTCCACCGGCGAAGTCTAAAGCTCCTAATTTGCTTAATAATCCATTTGGTGACCAGACCATGTGAACCATTGGATAATAAATAGAGATAGACCAAAAGATGATAAAGAAGAAAAGAAATTTGAAATTAATTCTTCCAACAACTGCTCCGATAAATAAGGCTGGAGTAATAATCGCAAACATCATTTGGAATAGTGAATAAAGGCCAACAGGGATTCCACCAGTAGTTGTTTTTTCAAAATTTAAATTTTGAAAGAAAAAATGTTGGCCGTTGCCGATAATTCCCCAGATATTTCCAGAAAAAGCTAAAGAATAACCGCAAATTAACCAGAGCAAAATAGCTAAACCAGTAATAAAGAAAACTGAAACCATAGTATTAACTACATTTTTCTTTGATACCAATCCACCGTAGAAAAATGCTAAACCAGGTGTCATAAATAAGACCAATATACTAGAGAAAATAATAAATGATGTGTCAACCTCGTTCATAATAGTACCTCCAGAATAATTAACAATAACTATACCACTTTTAGAAATAAAGTCTATATTTTTATAAAAATTCTGCCGATAGAACTATACCAATTTAACGAGGCCAAGATTCAGTAATGAAAGTTAATAGTGAAGATTTTTGCGTACAAAAAAACCAGATTCCGAAGAATCTGGTTCAACTAGTGGGTGGTCAGGGGATCGAACCCTGGACCCACGGATTAAGAGTCCGTTGCTCTGCCAGCTGAGCTAACCACCCATTGCATTAATAAGCAATCTATATTATGCCAAGATGTTTAAGAAATTGCAAGCTTTTTTCGAAAAAATTACTTTTTGGATAAAATTGTAAAAATCAATTATAATATAAAGTATCTATAGAAGGAGGCATTTCCGATGCCAAAGAAAATTCTTGTTGTTGACGACGAAAAGCCAATTTCCGATATTATTAAGTTCAATTTAACAAAGGAAGGCTTTGAAGTTGATACTGCATATGATGGCGAAGAAGCTGTCAAAAAAGTAAATGAAATTAATCCAGATTTAATGATTTTGGATTTAATGTTACCGAAAAAAGATGGTCTTGAAGTTGCTCGTGAAGTTCGGCAGACACATGATATGCCAATTATTATGGTAACGGCTAAAGATACTGAAATTGATAAGGTATTGGG
This sequence comes from Lactobacillus mulieris, assembly GCF_007095465.1. Classification (GTDB taxonomy): domain Bacteria; phylum Bacillota; class Bacilli; order Lactobacillales; family Lactobacillaceae; genus Lactobacillus; species Lactobacillus mulieris. The sequence goes on along the minus strand of NZ_SDGL01000002.1, from coordinate 23,653 downwards.
CCTAGAAATGGGTGCGGATGACTATGTAACTAAGCCATTTTCTAATCGTGAGTTAGTAGCAAGAGTGAAAGCTAACTTGCGTCGACGTGATATTGTTCAAAAGCAAGTTGATGAGAATGAAAACGAAAATAAAAATATTACGATTGGGAATTTGGTCATTATGCCAGATGCTTATATTGTAGAAAAAGATGGGCAAAAGATTGAATTAACCCACCGTGAGTTTGAGTTGCTTCATTATCTTGCATCACATATGGGACAAGTAATGACTCGTGAACATTTGCTTCAAACAGCTTGGGGTTATGACTATTTTGGTGATGTACGAACTGTTGACGTTACTGTACACCGACTGAGAGAAAAAATTGAAGACAATCCAATTCAACCGAAGATTTTGGTTACACGTCGTGGTGTAGGATATTACGTTAAAGATCCAAATGAAGAATAGAATCGAAAGCCACTAATTTAGTGGCTTTCTTTAGTATGGTAAAAATGAAAAAAATAAAAAGTATTCTCAATTCTCTTAATACAAAGATTGCTGTCGTTTTTATGCTGATGATTTTAGCCACTATTGAAATTATTGGTGCATATTTCACACGACAATTAGAGCAAAGTACAATTGAAAGTTTTCAAACTTCAATTCAAATACCAACAATTATTACTAATTCACTAGCAACTCAACTGTCTAAAAATACCAAAAAAGCAGATGAGCAGTTAAGCCAAATTGTAAGCAATTATAATAATAGTGCAATTAGTGAAATTATTGTTGTCGATAATAAAGATGTTATAAGAGCTGTTTCTAACTTAAATGATAAAAGTCGTGTTGGACAAAGAGCTACTAATGTTGGAATAAAACAAGTTACGTCAACTGGACGACAAATTACTTGGATTGATAGTAACAATAATGGTAGTAACATGGTCCAAATAACACCATTAACTATTGGAACAGGGACTAACTCGACTTTAGGTGCTATTTATGTCCGAGCTAATATGCAAGGAGTTTTTGATAATTTGAGGAACATTTCTTATATGTTCTTAACCGCTTCTTTTGCCGCTTCAATTTTAAGTGCAATTTTGGCATTGTTTATTTCCCGGGCAATAACTAAGCCAATTGAAGAAATGCGAATGCAAGCTTTACAAGTAGCTGATGGCGATTATTCCGGTCAGGTAAAGATTTATTCTAATGATGAATTAGGACAATTGGCTGAAGCATTTAATACTTTATCTATTAGAGTTGAACGCTCACAGGAACAATCTGAAAGTGAACGACGAAGATTAGATAGCGTTTTGTCACATATGACTGATGGTGTTATTGCGACTGATCGTCATGGAAATGTTATTATTTTGAATCAAATGGCATTGAGTTTTTTGGATATTAAAGAAAAAGATGCTGTAAGTAAGCCTATTACAAAGATTTTAGGCTTAGACGATGATGTCAGTGCGCAAGAATTGATTGGTAATCAGCAGGAAATGATGATTACAGTCAACGAAGGAACACCAGATGAAATGATATTGCATGCCAATTTCTCATTAATTCGTCGAGTAACTGGCTTTGTTTCAGGGGCTGTATGTGTATTGCATGATGTAACCGAACAACAAAAAAATGAAAATGAACAACGGCAGTTTGTTTCTAATGTTTCGCATGAATTACGTACACCTCTGACTAGTTTGCGTGCTTATATCGAAGCCTTAAATGACGGTGCATGGAAAGATCCTGAAATAGCACCGCAATTTTTAGAAGTTACTCAAGAAGAAACTGAACGAATGATTCGAATGATTAACGATCTTTTGTCATTATCAAGAATGGATCGTGGAGTTGTAAAAATGGACTTAGAATGGGTTAATTTCAACGATTTTTTGAGTCATGTTTTGAATCGTTTTGATATGATAGTCAAAAATGATGAAAAAGATCAGACGGGTCAAAAGAAATATTCGATTAAGAGAAAAATTACCAATCAAGACTTATGGGTTGAAATTGATACTGACCAAATGATGCAAGTTATTGATAATATTATGAATAATGCCATTAAATACTCTCCTGATGGTGGTGTAATTACTGTGGGTTTAACCCAATCGCAGAACCAAATTATCTTGAGTATTTCTGATCAAGGGCTTGGAATTCCTAAGAAAGATTTGAATAAAATTTTTGATCGTTTTTATCGAGTGGATAAAGCCCGCTCTCGTGAACAAGGAGGTACAGGGTTAGGTTTAGCGATTGCTAAAGAAATTGTAGAGGCTCATAAAGGAAAGATCTGGGCTGATAGTCAGGAAGGAAAAGGCTCAACGTTTTACATTTCATTGCCGTTTGAACCAATGAGTGAGGAGGACGACTGGGATGAAGTCTAAAAATAGAGCAATTGATATAGCGTTGCATATAGCGACTGGTGCAGTAATCATAACTTCAATCGTTTTGTGGATTTTTATCTTAACAAGTGATCAAAGGTTTAGCGGATTAAATCAATCAACTGATACAGATACTACACATGTTAAAAATTCTAAATCTGTTAAGGATGCATATTTACCTACCGAAGTATTTGGTTATCGCAATAATCAGTTATATCAACTGTATGATTCTGATAAAAACTTGCCATTGGTATTTTCTAAAGAATTTAATAATGCAAAAATTGAAAGCATCAAGCCAATATTTAATACCAAAAAAGACTATCAGAAATTTTTGACCAATAAGACATACTTGCAGCTAACTTATCCAGATCAAATAACTTTTGGTATTTTTTCAAGTAATGTTTCTAAGTATAAAAATTCTGAATTTAATCGTATTTTTATTGCTCAAAAAGATGGAAAATTTAAATTATATGCAGGTAATGATTTAAATTTTCGAATCTATGAAGTTTCGTTGAAAAATGGTAATTTTGCTAAGTTGCTAAAATATGCTCAAAAAGCAGAAAGTAAGACTGCTGTTTCACTAATTAGATTAAGTGAAGGATATGAAGTTTCATATAAGAATGATTTAACAGTAAATGTTTATAGCTACTTAATTAGTAATCCAAGTGATTCTTACTTTGTTTCGCGATTATTAGGAACTTCTGGTGTTTCCTCAAAAACTACAGGTAATGTTACAACTTATACTGCCGGTTTATATAATCACTTAGAAGTACCCAAATCTAATAGTAAGGATTATCATAACTACACTTATATTAATTACCAAAAGTCATCAATTCCTAATCCAAATACTCGTTTAAGTGATAGTGTGACTTATGTTCACAAGCTAGGTTTAGTAGAACAAGATTTGCGCTTTTTTGATGCAGAGGGTTCATCAGTTGTGTATACCAATTATATAGAAGGCTATCCAGTATTTATTAAAACGCAAGGACCACAAATTCAAATTAGATATAGTACGGATAATATAACAATCAAATTTAATAGTACGAACTTACAAATTCCCGTTCCATTTGATGGAAGAACAGTAAAAATTCCTAAAACTAGTACTGTAATTAAAACTTTACAGGCCAAAGGCATTGCTAAAAGTGATATTCAAAGAATGACTATTGGTTTTGAATTAGTACGTGATAGTGCTCACGATAGCTTGGTAGACTTAATACCGACATACTACATTAAGATATATAATCATTGGTTGTCATTATCTGAATGGCAAAATGCAAACTTAGCTAAATATCGAACTAGCACTACTAGCAGTGCTAATGGATTAAATGTTACTAGAGAGGAGTAAGCCATGGATCATCGCAGAATTGAATGGTTATTTTTTGTTATTTTCTTTGCGATTAGTGTTTTTCTTGGAATTGAGTTATGGCGGACACCTATTCAGCTTAGTGGAACTAGTTCTGATCCGAATACAACAACCAATATTAGTGATGAAATAAAGGCTGATAATATTGATTTACCCTCTCTTTCAGAAGATACAGCTTCGGGTTATTATTTAGCTGCTAGTGATCAGAATTACTTTAAAAACGTGAAAAATCTTCGGAATGTGAACACTAATTATTCCACAACGGATAAAACTTTTTATGCAGTGTTACAAAAAGCAGTTAATTTAAGCACCGATAGCAACAAGGCATTGGCTCAAGTTAAAGCATTTAAAAATAATAGTCATTACGTTCCATTTGGTAAGCAATATGTCTATGTTGATGAATTGTCAGATGATAATAACTATGTATTTGTTCAAAATTCAAAATTTGGAAAAGTTTATGATGCGTCAGCTGAGTTAATTATTAAAGTCCAGAAACATCAAATAGTTAGCTATCAACAGGGTTATTTAGGAAAACTGTCGGCGGTTCGTGAGTTGCAATCAACAATTTCATCTTGGAAGGCTATTCAGAATCTATATGTTTATCGAGAACTAACCAATAATTCCAAGGTTCTTTGGATAAAGTTAGAATATTCTAAATTGACTGAGGTTAGAAATAGTATTATTTTGTTACCAACTTGGGTTGTAGAAATAGAAAATAAAACAACCAAAATGAGTTCTATTAAACGGGTTAATGCCTTTACCGGACAAGTGATTCAAAATAATAATGTGACAGACTAAGGGGATTGATGTGAGAGTTTCTGTTTTAGCTAGTGGATCGACTGGCAATACAAGTTTGATTGAAACTAAGAAGCATAAAATTTTGATGGATGCGGGTTTATCTGGCAAGAAAATCAAAGATTTACTAGCACAAGTAGGAGTAGATATTAAAGATATTGATATGGCTTTTTTAAGTCATGATCATAGTGATCACTCTAAGGGATTAGGCGTTTTGATGCGGAGATATCCACAGATAAACGCCTTTGCTAATAGCGGAACTTGGAAGTATTTGATTGATGAAAATAAAATTGGTAAGTTACCAGTTGAGCAGATTAATGCCATCGAACCTGGACAAGTGAGAACTTTTGATGATTTAGAAATTCAGGCTTTTGCGACTAGTCATGACGCTGCTCAACCTCAGTATTATGTTTTTTCAAGTGCTGGTAAGCGGATTGCTTTTTTGACAGATACGGGCTATGTTTCAGAAAAAGTGCGTGATGTTATCAAAGATAGTGACGCATATATGTTGGAATTTAATTATGATAATGAATTATTAAGAAATGGCCCGTATTCTTGGCAATTAAAACAGCGAATTATGTCAGATTATGGACATTTGTCTAATGAACAAGCTAGTGAAGTTTTTGAAGACGTATTAACAGCTAAAACCAAGCATATATTTTTAACTCATCGAAGTCAGCACAATAATACTTTGCGTTTAGCTCATGATACATTGGTAAATAATCTAGCAAGAGATGAGGTGGATTATAATCCTCAATTAAAAATTATTGATACTGATCCAGATATTCCCACAGACTTGATAAAAATTTAAAATTTTTAGCAAATAATATTCATATAATGTTCAAAATTAGAGAGTATGCTTAGTTATGAAGATAAGGAGAGCGAGAATATGACAGAAGATAAAAATCAAAATATTCAAAATAAGTCACAAAATCAAGCTTCTCGATCTAATTTAAATACTGCCGATAAGAGTCAAAATAAACTTTTAACGAAAGCTGCAATTGTTGGTGTAGTGGCAGGACTATTAGGTGGTGGAGTTTCTTATGTTGGACTTGAACAGTATTCTAATTATGCTGGTTCTAGTTCCGCCCAAACTTCTATTTCTAGCTCTAGTGCAAGTATTTCCAAAACTAGTGCTAAAAATTCCGGTACTATGACTAGTGCTTATAACAAGGTTAAGGGAGCCGTTGTTTCGGTAATCAATTTAAAGAAAAACTCTACTCGTAAATCAAATAGTATATATGATCTATTCGGTGGTAGTGATGATGATTCAAGTTCATCATCAAGCTCATCAACTACGAAATATACAACTTATTCTGAAGGTTCTGGGGTAATTTATCTAAAATCAAATGGTAAAGGCTATATTGTAACCAATAATCACGTAATTAGTGGTAGTGATAAAGTACAAGTAGTATTAGCTTCAGGTAAAACAGTAGATGCTAAGGTAGTAGGTAAGGATTCGACTAGTGACTTAGCTGTTTTATCAATTGATGCCAAATATGTAACACAAACTGCTAGTTTTGGGGATTCCAAGTCATTAATTACTGGTCAAACTGTAATTGCTGTAGGATCACCAATGGGAAGTGAATATGCTTCTTCAGTAACGCAAGGAATAATTTCTGCGCCAAGTAGAACAATTACAACTTCGTCTAACCAACAAACAGTTATTCAAACAGATGCGGCTATTAATCCAGGAAATTCAGGTGGGCCATTAGTAAATTCTGCTGGGCAAGTAATAGGAATTAATTCTATGAAGTTGTCACAGTCTACAGATGGTACATCAGTTGAAGGAATGGGCTTTGCAATTCCTTCTAATGAAGTCGTAACTATCATTAATCAATTAGTTAAAAATGGAAAAGTAACTCGGCCACAATTAGGTATTAAGGTCATTTCACTAAGTGAATTAAGTTCTGCATATAAAGAACAATTAGGAATCAAAACTAATTTGAAGAGTGGAATTTATGTAGCTAGTGTAACTAAAAATAGTGCAGCTAGTGCGGCAGGGATGAAGAGTGGAGATATTATTACCAAAGTAGATGGTACTAGTGTTTCTGATGTTGTTTCACTCCATGAAATCTTATACAAGCATAAGATTGGCGACAAAGTAACGGTTACCGTGGATAGAAATGGTAAAACTGTTAATTTAGATGTAACACTTAAATCAAATTAAGAATAATGTAAAAACTGCTAAGGTGCATTGTTAAGCACTTTGGCAGTTTTTTCTTAATAAAAAGGATGTGAAACTAAGTTAAGTTCGCTTTTTAAATATGTCAAGGGGAAAGCAAAAGAAAGGAACTTGTGGGAAAATGTGGAAAACTCTGTGGATTGTGTATAAGTCACCAAAAAAGCGCTTTATATTTGGGGATAAAGTGTGGATAATAAGTGGATTAAAATTAGCTAGTAAGTTTAAAAAAGGCTATAAATATTGATATAACAGCAATTTTGACCCAAAGTTTGTGAATGTGGATATACACAGGAAAAATGTCGAAAAAAAGTACAAAATTTTTTTAAGAAAGTGCGTTCCCGCTATTAGTAGTGGATATTAGAGATAGAATACAATATATAGAAATGGGATTTCCACAGCTGTGGATAACATATGCGGAATAGTTGTAGATTCTGGGGTAAAATTAATAATTATGAATATTAAGATAGTATGCGTTGGAAAACTAAAAGAAAAGTATTTTAAAGATGGTATAGCAGAATATGCAAAACGTTTGAGTCGATTTGCGAAGTTTAAGATTGTGGAAGTACCTGATGAAAAAGCTCCTGAAAATATGAGTGAAGCTGAGCAAGAGCATGTTAAGGAAGTGGAAGGAGAAAAGATTCTTAGCAAGATTAAAGATAAGGAGTATGTGATTGTAACGGCTATTAAAGGGCGCGAGCGGGCTAGTGAAGAATTGGCCAAAGAAATCGCAGACTTAGGTACTTATGGACATTCAGATATTACCTTTGTAATTGGTGGTAGTTTAGGAACGAGTCCAGCTGTGAATAAAAGAGCTGATGATTTATTAAGCTTTGGAAAATTGACGATGCCCCACCAGTTAATGAGATTAGTTCTCACTGAGCAAATATATCGGGCATTTATGATTAATTCAGGTAGTCCATACCATAAGTAGAAAAAGCTAAAAGGAACCGAATTTTGACATTCAGTTCCTTTTTTATTTGCTAAAAATGAAAAATATATTATAATGATTAAAAATTATATTTAATAGAGGTACATGTCATATGATTGCTTTTAAAAATTTACAGAGAACAGAGATGGTAACGATAAGATATTTAGAGAAAGCGAAGTATAATGAACAAAATTTTAATGCGGACAGAATCGATAAAACGCTACTTCAAAGGAAAGAATAAAACTACTTTCAAAGCTGTTGATGGAATTAGCTTTACCCTTCATAAAGGTGAGGTGATTTCCTTTGTCGGGCCTAATGGAGCGGGGAAAACGACCCTAATTAGGTCTATTTCAGGTTATTTAGTTCCTACTAGTGGCAAGATCGAAATTATGGGCTTAAATTTAGCTAAAAAACTGCGAGAGGCGCGGCAAAAGATGGGGGTTGTCTTTGGTGGGGATCGAGGATTTTATAACTCAGCTTCTGCGTATGATAATTTGGCATTTTTTGCAAGGCTACTTAACGTTAAAGAAAAAGACATTAAAAATAATGTCTTGAATGCCTTAGAAATTGTTAACTTACTTGATGTTAAAGATAAGTACGTTGGTTCTTTTTCTAAAGGGATGATGCAAAGATTGCATATTGCTCGCGGATTAGTTAATCAACCTGAAATTCTAATGTTAGATGAGCCGACTGCTGGTTTAGATGTGGAATCTGTTTATACGGTTAGAGAGTTGATTAAAAACTTAAAAGAAACAGGTCATGGAATTATTTTAACTAGTCATGATATGGCTGATATTGAAACTTTAGCAGATACAATTTATTTAATTGGTGGGGGAAAACTAGTATTTAGTGGTAATACTGATCAGATTAAAGAACTTGCTGGAGTGGATGCTAATACTAGCTTAGAAAAAGCCTACTTAGCAATTGCGCCAAAGTTGAAGAGGAGGCTGTAAAGATGCTTCGCTTCATTAATTTAGTTAAATTCCAGCTCAAACTGTATGTTAAAAATAGTTATTTTGTTATGTTGGTAATTACAACTACAGCAACAATGGAGCTATATCAGTATTTAGCCCATTATGTGAATCAAACTTATACTGGGCAGGAATGGCTGATTGCTGGAATTATGGGAACCTGGGCTTCTTGTACGACTAGTGCTGGCGCTTTAGCTTATCAAAGATGGCAAGGAACTTTGCCGTATTTATTAAATTCAGGAATTAGCCGCGAGCTAGTTTTACTTGCGACTTTATCTCCAGCAGCAATTTATGGCTTAGTTGCTTTTCCCTTAGCTGGTGTTTTAGCTTTAGTGTTAGGGATGCCAGTAGCTAATTTGAGTTGGACTCTTGGGCTAGGGATTGTAATTTTATGGCTGACTGCAACAGTTTTGAGCTATTTCATTAGTTTGCTTTTCATCTTAACTCGAAATGCGATGGCCTATGAAGAATTAGTCTTAACTCCCATCTTGCTTTTATCAGGCTTGTTAACAATTCCAAGTTTTGCCTTGCCATATTTGAAACCAGTGCAAATACTAAGCCCGTTGACTTTGCCAATTAAGCTGATTTATCAAGAAAAATTAAATTTAGAACTTATTATTACTTATCTTTTAGTAACTATATTTTTTGTCTATATCTCCAAAATACTAACCGAAGTCGTTATTAAACGAGCCTTCAAAGAAAATAGATTGGGGGTATTCTAATGGAAAATTATAAAGTTACTTTTTCAACAATTGGTGATTTTGAAAATTTGCGAACCATTATTGTTAATTATTTGATTTTGCCAGTTGTATCACTAGTTATGTTTTTGCTGATTATTTATGGTACTGAACAAGACTTTCGTCGAGTATTAATTGGAAGTTTAGTTACAACAGCAATCATTACGATGATTGGGATTATTACAGGATCATATTGTTATGACCAAAATGTTGGCACTAGTGAAGAAATTATTTCCATTAAGCCCAAGTTTAGCCAATATTGGTTACCCAAGATTGTGATAGCTAGTGTAGCTGCAGCATTGGAATTGTTGATATTGGCTTTGATTGCTTTAACTAGTATGGGGATGCTAGCTTATGCAGGAAAATTGGCTAGTGGATTTTTAATTATGATTGTTTTTGCTAGTTTGTTAGCTTATATATGTGCGCTTGCGGGAGATCAAAGAGAAAATCCATATTGGCTAACTAATATTGCAACTGCTAGCTTGGTACTTGTAGCTGGAGTGATTATTCCTGTGAGTCAGTATCCAACTTGGCTAAGGGTAGTAGCAGAAGTCTTTCCTGTTAGTGATTTACTTGATTGGATTTTAGCTGGGAGTTATTTTAATCAAGCTTTGGCAGTTGCGCTTTTTAAGCTGGGACTTTGGTTTATTTTAGCTGGTGGGATGCGACTTTATCATAATTGGTATGTAAGAAATAGGTAGCAAATTAAGCAAATATAAGAAACTAAGTAAAATATATTTGCAATAAGAAACAATATGATACTAAAAAGAAATATATTGAATACAGATAACCTTGGAGGTACAACTATGACCCTAAAATATGCTCATCCTTTCAAACTATTTATGTACTTAATCTTGGCAATAATTAAGTCGTTTGAAATGGTATTTGTTGCTTATACTTTTAAACTGTTTATTGATTATGCTAATAAACCCAAGGGTAGTTTGCTAAATATTGTACTTGCTGCTTTTGGAGTATTAGTTCTATTGGGAATAGCGGGAGTGCTATATCAACTGCTGTATGCCAATATTGTGACTGAGATTAATTTAAATATTAAGGCTAAAGCAGCAAAATACTTACTTGTTAATAGAAATTCTAATTCTGAAATTGATGTATCGTTCATGACTAATGACTTAAAGCAACTTGAAACTAATCGCATTGAAGCACAACTAGATATTATCATGAATGCCATTCAATTTATTTCAGCTTTTGTTTCAGCTTTATTAGGGTCATGGATTTTATCATTAGTATTCTTATTTGCTGCCTTTGCTCCAGCATTATTACAGAATATCTTTGGACCAATGATTGAAAAAAGTTCCGATGTCTGGGAAAAAGAAAATCGAAAATATACTAATACAGTAGATGATTCTTTAACTATCGCACCTATGGCTCAGCTTTATGATGTTGAACCTTCACTGATGTATCGCTTGTATAAAGCAGCTAAAAACATGGAATTAGCCCTTAGAAAGACCAATAGTGTTAAACAGATTGCTAATGAATTAACTATGACTTTAGCATTTATTTGTTCAATGTTATTATCTTTTGCGATTGGGGTATATTTGGTAGTTAATGGGCAAATAACTTTGGGTACTATCATGATGATTGCCCAATTAGCAAATAACTTTATTAATCCTATTGTTGGTATTTTTGGTGATATTAATAATGTTAAGTCAACAAATCCAATTTGGAATAAATTTTTAGCAATTCCGGAACTTACTGAAGAATCTACAGAATCAGCTACAAATAAATTTACTAACTTAAAAATCCAAAATGCTGCAATTAAAATTAATGATAAGCAAATTTTCTCTAACGTAAATTTAGATGTTAAATCAGGTGAAAAAATTTTACTTGATGCGCCATCAGGTTGGGGAAAATCGACTTTATTAAATGTGATAATTGGTAATTATAAGTTAACTACTGGTGATTATCTGTTTAATGGTAAAGAAGAAAATGGTAATTGGAATCAATTGCACCAGTACTTTAGCTTTATTAATCAGAAGCCAATAATTTTAGATGATACTTTAGGCTTTAACATAACTTTAGGAAGAAAAGTTTCTGCTGAAGTTTTAGACAATGCAATTACTAAAGCAGGATTAAAAGAGCTAGTTGCAGATAAAGGATTAGATTACCAAGTTGGAAAAAATGGGAAGAACCTGTCTGGTGGTCAAAATCAACGGGTTGAAATTGCTCGGGCAATTATAGCCAATCGGCCAATTTTGATTGCTGATGAAGCTACTAGTGCTTTAGATCAAGACTTATCTGAAAAGATTCATCAAACTATTTTAGAAGATTTCCCAGGTACGGTAATCGAAGTTGCTCATAAAGTTTCTGAAAAAGAAAAGGCCAAATTTACTCAAGTAGTAGAATTAGCTAAAGCTTAAATAAACTATCAACAGAAAAATTATAGAGTCAAAAATAGCGGTTGAGATGAATCTCGCCGCTATTTTGATTTACATGAATAAAATCCTCTGTTTTTTCGTATTTTATTTTGTACGCAAAAATATAGGAGGAAGATGAATGCTAGAAGATAATAAGTACTATGGCTTTACAAATGATGAGATCTTTGGCAGTATTATGCAAAATAAGCGATTTTGTAAGGCGATTATTCAAGCGGCACTACCTGATGTGAATGTTGTTTCAGTTGAGAGTATCGATGCGCAAAAAGAGTTAGGGACTAAAAGTGATAAGAGAAGCAAGTCCGTTCGCTTAGACATTGCGGTTAAAGACCAATCTGGTAACTTATACGATTGTGAAATGCAAGTTAATAACAACCATGATATTGGGCCACGAATGAGGTACTATCAATCGTCGATGGACAGGGATACCTTGGACCGGGGAGAACCATATACTTCGCTGTCTAGAACTTATCTAATTTTTCTTTGTGCATTTGACCCGTTCGGTAAAGGGAAATTACGCTATAGTTTTCACTTGTAAGATGACGAAGATAAAAGTATTCAGCTAAAGAACAATGCCGAAAATATTATCATTAACTCTAAAGGGAGTGGCAGTGAAGATGTCGATTTGTTAAATCTCCAAAGATTAATGAACGATGATAAAATAGAATCAAAAGGAATCTTTAAAGAGATTCAGAACAAAATCCAAGAATACAATGATGATCCGAAAAGGAGAAATCTTATGAGAACAGCAGAATTACGTATGAAAGAAGAAACAGCAATAGCTGAAAAGAGAGGTCGCGAAAAAGGCGACAAGAATACGGTACAATCTTTTGTCAACTTTTTTAAACGGAGTAAAGCTCAAATGAGTGAGGAGGAAATATTTTCGGCAATCAAAGATTCTGTGAGTTCAAACTTCAGTTTAAGTGACTCAGACATCAAAGCAATAATCCACCAAAATATGAAATAAACTCCAAAAGGAGAAATCTTTTATAGTTTTTATATTTAATAATTAAAAAGTAGGGATATTAATGATAAAGTTGGAGTATATCTACTTTGTATAGTAACAGTTATATTTTTATGCTTTATGCTCTTTAGACTGAATAATGAAACTAAGTCTGAAAATGTAAGAAACTTAAAAGTAAATAAACATACAAATAGTCAGAGCTCTAAGCAACAATATGAAATCAGTTCTGTTTATAAGGCAGAAAATGTTGAAGAAACTATTTCTGAATCATCTTCGAGTGATGATATAGAAACTAATTATGGAAAAATAGGCTCTTTTGATGTACCTAAAGAGTTTCAAGGAACATGGTATATGGCACTGGAAAATGGAAAAATAATAGATTTAAGGATATCAGAACATACAATTAATGAAGATTTACTATTTATAAAAGATCCTAATTTTCAAGTTGCTTCAGATGACCCAAGAGTGAAAGATTTTCCGTCCGATATTCAATCTTGGTACGATACAAAGCTTGTATATTATAAAGGGGATAAAGTTATAAGTTTAGTTCACTGGCTTTTATCAGGTACAGATAGCTTTAATTATCGTCTGCATAATGAAGATGGAAATCAGGTAATTGTCTGGGTTCATGGGCCATTATCAGAACGGTGTGTATTTTTTTAAGACTCCTGAACTAGCTAAGAAATATGCTGGAGTGAAATTCTCTGATTTAGTAGATTAAAGAAAATAACTAAAAAACACTAATACAATAAAAATCACTAAAATCCCTCCGAACCAGAGGTAATCACTGAAGCGGACTTGCACAACTTGCAAGACGCTTCTTTTTTTATCTTCGTTAAAGCCATGAGAAGTCATCGCTTGAGCAAGTAACTCTGAATTGGCTAAAGCCGCAAGTAATGCTTTGAAATAGAGTCTGGGTGAAAAAAGTGAAAGTGGAGTTTGCCGCATTAATCCTGCATATCTAATTTGTTTAATTTGTCGTTTCATCTTAGGCAAAATGTTGACGGCGGCTAAAAAACCATAAGCAAATTTGGCAGGTAGATGGAGATTTTGTTCAAAAGATCTGGCAAGAGTGGTCATATCAGTTGTTAAAGTTAGACATGCTCCAGTAAAAACATAGACATAGATGCGGCTAGCTAAGCTTGTGGCATCATAGACTGAGTTCTTACTAAAGTAAGCAATCGTAACGAAAGCGCAAATTGCTGCCAAGGCCGGATAAAGTAAAAGTTTGAAAAATTGCGTTAGCTTTAAATGGTATTTAATTAAATAGATAAAACAGGCAAAGATAACAATCAGGTTCAGTTCAACAGAATTGGTTGCGGATATAACTAATGCAATGATTAATAAAAGTAGAAATTTAAAACTAGGATTCAAGATTTTCTCCTCCGTTTTGAACATAAGTTAAGCCTTTTTTAGCTAGAACTAAATGGTAGTCACAAATTGGTGTAAGTTCGCAAATTTGGTGACTGATGATAATAAAAGTCTGATTAGTTTGCTTTTGAATATCAGATAGCAGGTTAATGATTATTTGTCTTGAAGCTGTATCAAGACCAGCAAGTGGTTCATCTAGTAGTAATACATCATGATTATTTAATAGCATTAATAAGATTTGGAGTTTCTTTTTTTGACCTCCAGATAAGGTATAAACGCTATGATCTAACAGCTTGTTTAGACTTAATTTTTCTAAGCTTTTAGCTAATTTCTCTTTTGTAAAATATGGATTTACTTGCTTTTTTTGGCTTAGTGTTAATTCCTCTTGGACAGTGATTTCTAAGAATTGATTGTTAGCTTCTTGAAAAACTTGAGCAACACTCGCCAGATAAGGTTTTAGGTGCCAGCCTTTTATTTCTTTTGATTTATAAGTTAGATTTCCATAATAGGGATGCATTTTAGTTAAAGTTTTAAATAAAGTTGTTTTGCCAGCTCCATTTTCGCCGGTAAGCAAGGTAATCTTCCCTTGATAAATTTTTTGCGTGGAAACTTCAATCAAAGGGAGGTGTTGCTTGATAACTGTATTTGAAAAGTTAAAGATTGATTTTTGATTTTGAGGTAAGGAAAATTTAACCTTATAAGGTTGTTTTAGTTGCTTAAATAGCTTGGTTCTTTCCTCATTAGTTAGCGGATGGAGTTGTTTGTCTTTAAACAGCCAAATTTCGTCTGCTAGAGTTTCATAATCTGGTAAATCATGGTCAACAATAATCACAGTTTTACCAGCTTTAACTAATTGTTTTAGTTTAATTAAAATATTTCTTCTACTAGCTAAATCACAATTTGCAAATGGTTCATCAAGTAAAAGTAAGTCGCTATCCATAGCCAATAAAATAGCTAAAGCAACTTTTTGTTTTTCTCCGCCAGAGAGTTGAGCAATTGGTTGCTTTAATAAGTGACTAATTCCAGGAAATTTAGCTACATGGTTTATTTTATCTTTATAAGTTTCACGTGAAACTTTTAGATTTTCCATCGTGAAAATTAATTCATTATAAGCAGTAGGTAAAGCAAATTGAAGTTCTGGATCTTGGAACATCATATTTGTTTTTGCATCAATTGAAATTTTACCAGTTAGCTTGCCACCGAATTTTGGTAATAAACCGGCCATGATTTTAAGTAAAGTAGATTTACCAGCACCATTTTCTCCAATTAAGAGATGAATTTTACCAGGTGCAAAGTTAATAGATAAATTTTGGATAATGGATTGCTTATCGTAAGCAAAATTTACATGAGATAACATAATCGAAGTCAAAATAAAACCACCTTTCATGAGGTGGCATTAAGTAATCAAAAGTCATTTTCCCTTCACTAGCATTACCTAGACCAGGTTCAATGGGTATCATCTCAGCCTAACGGCACCCCTAAACGTCTTGATTATATATAAAAACGCTGTCATTGTCTATTCAATTGCTTTCAGACGTTGTATAGTTAATTAAAATAAGTTGAAAAGAGAGCAAGTATGAATAAAAAGAGAATAACTATTGTTACGATGGCTTTGTTACTATCTAATGCAATGTCTGGATTAGACAATACAATTATTAATACCGCCCTTCCTAGAATTATTGCAGATCTTAAAGGGATTGAATATATGGGGTGGATGGTTAGTGTATTTTTATTAGGAACAGCTGTTGCAACGCCATTATGGAGTAAGCTAGGTGAACGTACTAGTAATAAGCTAGCGTATCAGCTAGCGGCATTAACTTTTTTATTAGGAGCATTATTTCAAGGGATGGCTCCTAATATGTTTATCTTGTTGCTGGCGAGATTAATTTGTGGATTAGGAAATGGGGGAATGGTTTCGATTCCTTATATTATTTATTCAGACTTGTATCCTAATCCAGCTAAAAGAATGAGAACTCTGGGTTTAGTTAGTGCTTTTTATTCTTCAGCAACCATCATGGGACCGATGCTAGGGGGCTGGATAGTTGATACTTTGTCGTGGCGCTGGGTATTTTACCTTAATATTCCAGTTGCTTTGATATCAATTATTCTTGTGCAAATCTACTTTATCGATGAAAAAGTTGAGCGACCAAAGAAAAAGGTTGATTTAGGTGGAGCAATCACTTTAACTTTGGGTTTAATTATTATGTTAATTGGTGTGGATTTAATTGGTGAAACACAACTTGGTACTTTATTAATATTATTTGCGGCAGCTTTGATATTCTTTGGAATGTTAATCATTATTGAAAAAAGAGCTGAAGATCCAGTTATTCCAGGACGTTTATTTAAAAACTCAGATTTAAATATTGATTTTGCTTTGTTTGTTTTAATTTGGGCAGCAATGATGGCATTTAGTGTTTATGCACCAATGTGGGCTCAAGGATTACTAGCTACTAGTGCCTTTATTGGTGGAGCTACACAAATTCCGGGTGCATTTACTGATTTATGCGCTTCTTTATCAGTTGCTAAAATGCGAGAACATTGGTCGGCAGGTCAAGTGGTATTAATTGGGATTGGTTCACTGCTAATAGGTTATTTCATAATGATGTTTGGACCTATTACAATGCCTTATTTTTTAATTATTTTAGCGGGGATGTTTCAAGGTGTTGGTAATGGGATTGTCTTTAATGAATTACAAGTTAAGGTCCAACAAGATGTTGAGAAACAAGATGTCCCAGTAGCAACTTCGTTTTCATTTTTGATTAGAATGATTGCTTCTGCCGTGGCGGCTAGTGTTTTTGGGTTGATTATGAATGCCTCACTTTTTAAAGGTGTTAGGGAAAGTAGAGGTAGTATAACGATAAATATGCTCAATCATTTATCTGATGCTGAAACAAGTAAGTTATTGCCACAAGCATTATTACCACAAATGAGGCAGATTCTTTATAGTGGAATTCACAATATTATGATTGTCGCAACAATATTAATTATTGCTTCATTCTTTATTGGATATTACGCTCGGCAAAAAGAAAAGCATTCCATCAGCAAATAAGAAACCATTAATTGTATAATGATATTAAGGCGGTGATTTAAGTGGCAATTTTTACATTAGACCAATACTTAAAGGGAGTTATTAAAAATACTAAACAAAATACTAATGATTTAAAATTAGACTCCAAAAATAAAGATCAAAAAGATTTTGCCATTTATGTTGAAAATCATAATGGCGGTATTCACCGCTATCATTCACAAGAAGAATGGCTTTTTGTAGAAAATGGGACATGTTCTATTAAATTCCATAATCAAATACTTGATTTAACAGCTGGAAATTTAGTTCTGATTAAAGCAGGACAAGCGTTTGAAATTAAAGAGCAAACTTCCGAAACAGTAGTTGTTAAGATGCGTGTTAAAGCGATTTATAATTTTGAAAAAGAACTTCAAAATTATCTAAGTTTAGATGATAAAGAAAATGAAATTTTAGTGACAGTTAAAAATTTATTAGCTGAAGAAGGCTATCTTTTTATTAAGACCAGTCGATTGATGAAACAAAGCCAGTTGATTGAAAATATTATCAACGAATATTTAAATGGTGACTTATTTATGGCGCCAATGATGGCTGGAACTTTTAGTCAATTACTTGCTTTATCACTTAGAATGCAAACATTTAATCGCACGGCAGGAAAGACTAAAAAGGTCAATTTTATAGGTAGTGACCTAGATAGGTATATAGATTTGCACTTTGCTGATATTAAATTAGCAGAAGCAGCGGAATATTTTGGATTTAATCAAAATTATTTCTCTAATTTAGTTAAACAAAAAACTGGTAAAAGTTTTGTTGAACATGTTGATGAACGAAGAATGCAGGAAGCGCGTGAGTTATTGGCACAGCCTAATTTGTCATTGAAAGAAATTATTAGCCGAGTAGGATATTCAAGTAAGTCATTCTTTTATAAAAAATTTAGTGAATATTATGGTACTACTCCGGCATTGATGAGAGAAGAATTATTTAGACAGGCAAATATTAACTTGAAATAGGGCTAATAAGGTATAAGAATGAAAAAAATTATCAATCTTTTATTGATGTTGGGTGTTATAACGCTTTTGTTTTCTATAACGGGACAAAGAGTATTAGCAGATAGTCCTAGTTATGATATTACTAATGTAAAAGTAGCAAGTCATATTCAAGCTGATGGCAGTTTAACAATTGAACGAAAGATTACTTATAAGTTTGATAGTTCTGCTCGTGGGGTTTATTATCGGCAGAATTTGTTAAAAAATCAAAAGTTGCTTAATCCTCAAGTAAAGATAATCAATCAAGGTGTAACAAAGACAATAATTAATAATTCCAGTGGAAGCAATGATACTTATCAACTTAGTTATAAAAACGGCTATCAATTTAAAGTATTTCACAAAGTAAAAGCAGGTAATCGTTTTACAATTGTATATCGTTACAAGATAACAAATGCTATAAAAAATTGGCAGGATACAGCTGAGCTTAATTTTAAAATTATTGGTAATGGTTGGGAAACTGATTTAGATCATGTTGAAGCTGAGGTTGTATTTCCAAGTAAGGTCTCGATGTTAAAAGCTTGGGCACACGGTGACTTATCAGGTCGTATTCAAGTATTGCCAGATAAGGGACGAATCATTATGACTGCTGATAATGTAGCTGGAAATACTGGAATTGAGGTCCATGCAATTTTTCCAACAAGTGTTACTGCAGATAATAAAAATGTCTCAAATGAAAAGCGTAAGCAATTTATTTTAAAACAAGAAAAACAACTTGCAGAAGAAGCTAACCGAAGAAGAAAAAGAGCGGGATATATTTTAATTTTTAGCGTCATTGTTTCTATTTTGGCGATAATTGCTAGTTTATTCGTAAAGAAACAAGGATCAAAACCTAAGAAAATGTCTGCCTTGGCTCATAGTTATGAAATTCCTGAAGTAAGTCCTATTATGGCTCAAATTCTTGATAATACTTCCAAGCCAGATACTCAAGCATTGATGGCTTTAATTACTGAATTGACCGGAAAGCATAAGTTAGAAATTAGAGAAGAAAAAATTGGCAAGATTATAAAAAAGTCGAGCTATCGAATTTTTTTGAAAGATCAAACTGCTTTAAGTCAGCAACCACTATTAAGATTTTTATTTGATGAAGTAGGAAACGGTGCAAGTTTTTCTACATATGAATTAAAGAAATTTGATGATCCTAAAGAATTAAGTGAGAAGTATCAAGCTTGGAGAAATCAATATTACAAGCAAGCTTATCAAAGAAATTATTTCTCAAATAAAATCCGAGAAAAGAAGCAAAATATAGTAGCTTTAGCTGGAATATTGGTTGCTATCAATGCAATAATTATTTTCTTATCATGTATGTTAAGTATAATTTCATGGCAATTATTAGTATTAGCAATTATTTTAGCAATTTTAAATGGTATTTCGTGGTTGGTAGCTGCTAGTCGGTTAGGCATTTATACAGAAAAAGGTGCCGAAATTACAAACCAAGTACGTAGTTTTAAGAAGATGCTTGAAAATATTGGTAATTTTAAAATGAGAGATATTGGCGAGCTTATTCTTTGGGAAGATATTATGCCTTATGCAGTAGCATTAGGTCTATCTGAGAAAGTTTTAAAACAACTCCGATTGGAATTTAGCGAAAGTGAATTAGCAACTAGTGATTTAGTTGTTTATCAAGCTCTATATTTAAATAATAGTAGTAGCAATAATTTTGAACATAGTTTTACTTCTGCTTTTAATGCAGGCTCAAGTATTAGTTCTGATTCAGGCTCATCAGGTGGTTTTTCAAGTGGTTCATCTGGTGGCTTTGGTGGTGGAAGTGGTGGAGGCGCCTTTTAACGCTGTTTACTAGTCCAAAAATAGTAGTCAACAATAATGAAAAAGGAAAAACCATATTTCGATAAGATTTCGGAATATGGTTTTTCTTGGTTGTAATATAAAAGTTATAAATTTCCTATATTGCTTCATTTTTTTCCTAAATATATTTACACTTAAAATAGTAAAGTATCTAAAGGAGAAAAGGTATGGCAAACTATCGCAGTGTTTTTGATATCATTGGGCCAGTTATGGTAGGCCCTTCAAGCTCGCACACAGCTGGAGCAGTTGCAATTGGAAATGCTGCGCGCTTAATTTTTCAAAAAACTCCTAAAAAAGTAGTAGTTCATTATTATGAATCTTTTGCTAAAACGCATCGTGGTCACGGAACTGATTTTGCTATTGCAGGTGGATTATTAGGTATGACTCCAGATGATGAGCGAATACCCAATGCTCCTAAATTATTAGCTGAAGCAGGTATTAAATTGCGTTTTGTTGAAGAAGATGGACCAAGTCCGATTAATCACCCTAATACTGCAATTATCTCTATGTCAGATGATGAGAAGCAAATTACAGTTGGTGGTTGTTCAATTGGTGGTGGAATAATTGAAATTCGATTAATTGAATTTCAAGGTAATAAGATGAACTTAACAGGCCCCTTGCCAATGATTTTATATTTAGTTCATGGAAAAAATAATCCACTGGTTAATGAATTAAATGAGATATTAGAACAAGAAGCAAGTTTACAAAAGGTCCAAAAATGGCCGATAGGTGATAGTGAATTATTTGAATTTGATATTGCTAAATATTTATCACCTAAACGCTTTTCAGAACTACAAGAAAAGTTTAAGGGTATTATTTATTTGAAGTAGGAAAAATTATGTTTGATAGTGTTAAAGAAATTGTTGAAGCAGCTAACAATACTGGTAAGCCCATTTCAGAATTAATAATTGAAGAAGAAATCAAAACTTCTGGTTTGAGTCGGGAAGAAATTTGGAAAAAAATGCGCTTTAATCTGCAAACCATGCAAAATGCTGTAAAAAGAGGTGAATCTGGTAAAGGAGTACTTTCTTCAACTGGCTTAACGGGTGGTGAAGCTGTAAAAGTTGCAAAATATCGGCAAACGCACAGGACCTTGTCAGGCGATACTATGATGGGGGCTGTTCAAGCAGCAATGGCAACTAATGAAGTTAATGCTGCCTTAGGGATTATTTGTGCTACGCCAACAGCTGGTTCTTCTGGAACTTTACCAGGTGTAATTGCTTCGTTAGAAAAGCGACTTAATTTAGATGAAGATGCTTTAGTACGTTTTTTATTTACAGCTGCAGGTTTTGGTTGGGTAATTGCTAATCACGCAGGAATCGCTGGGGCAACTGGAGGTTGTCAGGCAGAAGGGGGAAGTGCTTCTGCAATGGGAGCAGCGGCGGGGCGGCAGTTGAAGCAGCTGGTGGAACACCGCAGCAATGTGCCGAAGCTTTATCAATTGCAATTAGTAATTTATTAGGCTTAGTTTGTGATCCGATTGCTGGGTTAGTAGAAGTTCCTTGTGTTAAGCGTAACGCCATTGGAGCAGCGAATGCATTAGTTTCTGCTGATTTGGCTTTAGCAGGATGTGCAAGTGTAATTCCAGCAGATGAATGTATTATGGCCCTTGATAAGGTAGGAAAATCAATGCCAGCAGCTTTACGTGAAACTGGGATTGGCGGTTTAGCCGGAACTCCTACCGGTCAAGCAATTAAGGCTAAGATTTTTGGTAAAGATGCATAGCGGTGAAAAATGAGAACACCAGAAGTTATTAAAGATGAAATTATCAAACAACTAGCAACTGTTGTGGATCCTGAATTAGGAATAGATATCGTTAATATGGGATTTGTCTATAGTATTGATTTAGACGAAGATGGTATTTGTTTAGTTGAATTAACATTAGAAATTTTAGGCTGCCCATTAGAGTTTGTTTTAGCAAAAATGATTAAAGAAGTACTAGTAAAGGTTCCTGAAGTTAAAAACGTTGACGTTGAATTTAGGACGGAGCCTAGATGGACTAAAGAACGGATGTCAGATTATGCTAAATTTGCCTTGGGAGTAAGTTAATAAAATAGTACGTAAAAAAGCGAATCCAACTGGATTCGCTTTTTACATGTTTTCAAGACGCTTGATTCGTTCACTTGTAGGTGGGTGAGTGTCAAATAAACTACCATGTTCTTTCTTTACAGGGTCTTCAATATAAAGAGCCCGGCTACTAGAACTAACATTTTCCATTGGTTGACTGCTTTCAATCTTTTTTAAAGCTGAAATTAAACCATGAGGATTTCTAGTTAATTCAACACTTCCAGCATCAGCTAAATATTCTCGATTTCGTGATAATGCCAAATTGATTAAAGTTGCAGCTAAAGGTGCTAGCAAAATAGTAATTACGAAGAGTACCACCTTTAAAATTTCTAAGTTCTTGTTGTCATTATCGTCATCATCGCGTTCACGCCTACTTCCCCCAAACCAGAATAAATAGCGGGAGGTAAAGTCGGTTAATAATGTAATAACTGTTAACATTGCAATCGCAATAGTTGATACCAAGATATCATAATTGCGGACGTGAGAGAGTTCGTGACCTAGGACTCCTTCAAGCTCTTCACGATTCATCATTTCAAGTAAACCATGAGTCACAGCAACACTAGCATGTTCTGGATCTCGTCCTGTCGCAAAGGCATTGGGACTATCATCATCAATAATGTAAACGCGAGGCATTGGAACACGTGCCACCATCGCCATATCTTCAACTATGTGCCAAAGTTCTGGATTGTCTTGTTCATGAATTTCTTCTGCATTATTCATGCTCATGACTAGTTGTGCAGGATCATGTAAAACAATTGCTAAATAAATACCTGTTCCAATTAGAGCAATAATTATCCCTGTTACCATACTGCTGGCAACGAAGTAACCTACAGCTGCCCCAACTAATGCCAATATTAAAACGAAAATCGTTAAAATTAAGACAGTTTTGCGTTTGTTTTTTGATATTTGCTCAAATAGCATAGATTAGTCCTTAAATGAAACTTTAGGAGCTTCCTTTTCAGCTTCTGGGGTTACTAGATATTCAACCTTAGTGAAATGATGGATGTTAGCGACAATATTTGAAGGGAAAGTTAATAGTTTTCTGTCATAAAGAGCAGCACTTGAGTTGTAAAGTTGACGTGAATATGCAATCTTGTTTTCGGTATTAGTAAGTTCTTCCATTAATTTGCCAAATTCTTGATTTGCCTTTAAATCAGGATAAGCTTCGCTTAAAGCAAAGATAGTCTTTAAAGAATCGGTAATTTGATTAGAAACTTTCATCTTTTCTTCGTGATCATCTGCTGGAACTTGAGTTAATTGGTTTCTTAATTCAACGATTTGACTTAAAGTTTCTTTTTCATGAGCGGCATAACCTTTAACAGTTTCTACCAAATTAGGAATTAAATCATTTCTTCGTTTTAATTGTACATCGATTTGACTCCATGATTCTTCAGTGTAAACTTTGGCATTCTGTAAGCCGTTATAAGTTGTAATATAAACAATTGCCAAGATAATTACAATTGCTAAAATAATCCAAATAGTCATAGTAATTTCTCCTTAATTAACTAATTTAGTCCTTAAGATAATTGTATAGAATAGGATTTTTTTTACAAGAAAAAAGAAGACAATTATGTCTTCTTTAAATTAAATATTGAAATACGCGTGGTGCTAGTTAAATCTTTCTAGACAATAAGCCAAATTATAAGCTAAAATTGCAATTTCCAACCGGCT